>JAZLCF010000085.1:0-10099 GCA_045614105.1 Alphaproteobacteria bacterium
ACCGCTTGGCCTCCGACTTTTACCATCCGGACCCACCAACCCAAAGGCCAAGGGAATCACAAAAGGTTCCGTTGTGCGTTTGTGTGATTGTTCCACATGAATGGTAAATACATGATTGCCATAGTGAGTCTGTACTAGCACTTTCGGACGACCAGGGATATGATACCACCTGCAAAACTGGGTTAAATCCGTGCCGCTGGCATCCTCAATGGCGCGCACAAAGTCTTGAATGGTGACGGCTTGGCCATCGTGGCGCTTAAAGTAAAGTGCACAACCCTTCATAAATTTATCACGTCCCACAACGGCACGCATCATACGAATGACTTCCGCTCCTTTTTCATAAATGGTGGTGGTGTAAAAATTGTCCACGGATTCCGCTTCATCCAATAACACAGGATGTGCCAAAGGTCCATCATCTTCAATAAATTGTACCGACCGCAGTAAATCTACATCTTGAATGCGCCCCAAAGCCTTTGTGCGCACGTCATAGCCAAATTCGGTATGGCGAAAAACGGTGAAACCCTCTTTTAAAGATAGTTGAAACCAATCGCGCAAGGTGACTCGGTCGCCACTGTAGTTGTGGAAGTATTCGTGAGCAACTGTCGTCTCAATGGCGGCATAAGTATAATCAGTTGCGGTCATTGGGCTGGCCAACAGTAAAGAGTCATTAAAGATATTCAAAGATTTATTTTCCATGGCGCCAGCATTAAAATGCGAAACTGCCACAATGGAAAATCGATTTAAATCATATTCCAGCTCAAAAGTATCTTCGTCCCACTTCATGGCTTTTTTCAATGATTCCATAGCAAAGGTTAAACGTTCTTTTTTACCTGGCTCGCAGTAAAGATAGAGCGCGACTTTCTTACCAGATTTTGTGGTGTAGGTATCCTCTAACACATCCAATTTTCCCGCCACCAAAGCGAATAAATAGCATGGTTTGGGGTAGGGATCATGATAGGTAATAGACGAAGCACTCTCTTTGATTACATTCCCATTTGATAAACGCACAGGATAAGTTTTTTGATTGGCTTTAATTGTGACAGTATAGGTGCTTAAAATATCTGGATGATCGGGATAATAGGTAATGCGGCGAAAACCCTGAGGCTCGTTTTGCGTGGTGAATAAACCATTGGACATGTAAAGTCCAGCCAAACAGGTATTGCCAGCAGGATTGATTTCAACGGTTGTTTGAAGAATAAATTTTTTTTTGTTGGGATGTAAAGTTAAACTTTCTTGATCCACTTTGTAATCACAGGGTTTTCCATCCAATAAAACTTCTTTTAAAGTTAAATCTATCCCCTCCAAAACTAATGGTTTGCCGACTTGGTAGTCTTCAAAAGTCAAAACAGATTTCACTGTCGTTTTGCTAGGATTGAGAGAAAATGTCAGGTTTGTTTTCGACAACCGATAATGTGGAGCCACGTAATCTTTACGATAAAATGTCATTTATAACTCCTGATTTTATTCATCCAAAACTGATGTTTTTGAAGATCTGTTTCACGATAGATATTTGCCAAACTTTTCATGGCAAGTAAATGTCCTTGACGTGCTGCTGCCTCATACATAGGAATTGTTAAATCAGCACTGGCTGCGCCAAAATAGCCACGCTCAGACCAGACAGCCATGACATACTGTGCATCTGGCAAATTTGCCTGTTCAGCTTTTTGTAGCCAATAAATAGCACGCTGACGGTTTTCTGGCACACGATCTCCAGTGTCATACAACAAAGCTAACTTGTAGGCTGCTTCCGCATCCTTATTTTGGGCTTTTGCCAATAAATCCTGTTCTACGATGGGGCCACATCTGACATAGTCTGGGTGGTGATAGTCTACTTGGCCAGATAGACAATACTGTGGGTCAAAAATGTGCAGACGATAAACTAAATAAAAAACAGCACAAATAGAAAGAATAATTAAAAACAAAAGTAATTTCTTAAAAAAACGCATTTGACTCCTTGATCACCTCAACTGGCCGATATATTATGGTAAATAGGTAAAAAAATCAAGAAAAAAATAGCGAAATTTATCTCTTTTTAATAACCTTTTGCATCAAGGTTGAAAAGGGATATTTTACAAAATCTGTCTCTTTTATCCAAACACCCTGTGGAACATCAAACGGTGGTTGCGCTTTAATGATTTGTAGCGTCAGTTTAAAATGCGTGAAAGTATGACAGATCGTGGGATATTTTATGGGCAATAAAGGATGTTCATGCCATGGAAATTCCCATAGTCCATGCAATAATCCTTTTTCAGTGCGTTGCCGAATGAGGTAGTCCCCTTTTTTATTTTGCCACAGGTACACTTGGCCTGTCACATTTTTCTTTTCCAATTTTTTAATTTTCGGAATGAATTCTTGAATACCTTTTTGATAAGCCACGCAGAATTTTTGCCACGGACATAGAGCACATTTTGGATGAGTTGGTGTGCAAACTGTGGCCCCTAAATCCATAATGGCGCTGGCATAATCGGCACCGTGTTTGGGACTTGTCAATTTGACAGCCAAAGGGTAAATATCTTTTGCTGTAATTTCTTGGGTTATACCATAAAGTCGGGCGATGACCCGTATCACGTTTCCATCTACAACAGTTTCAGGCATATTAAAAGCAAAACAACAGATACTGGATGCAGAATAAGGCCCGATGCCTGGTAATTGTAATAATTCTTCGCGATTGTTGGGAATTTGTCCGTTATATTTTGCCACCAAAACTTTTGCACATTCGTGAATTTTTCTGGCACGTGTGTAATAGCCCATTCCTTGCCAAGTAAGCAGCACCTCTTGCAAGTCAGCAGATGCTAAATCTTGAATTGTTGGAAAATGTTTCATCCATTTGTCAAAATAGGTCACGACAGTTGCAACGGTTGTTTGTTGCAACATAATCTCACTGATCCACACGGCATAGGGATTAAAATGGGCCCCGCCCTTTGTGCGCCAAGGCAACTCTCGGCCATTGGTTTTGTACCACTGGAGTAATTTACTCGTTATACTCTGAGCCATCTGTTTCTGGTTCTTCCACTTTTTCAATAGACTCATTCTGAGGTTCCTGAGGCGGTTTAATATCTGGTACAGGATCTTCAGGTTGTTGTGCTTCAGCTTTGGCCACAGCTTGTTTCAGCATATCTTGTTCAGGATTTTGGGTGATTTCTGGAACAACTTCTTTATTGCCAGCTTTTGCATAAACACGCAATTTACGTCCCGATTCGTCTACGTTTAAGAAAACATCTTGACCGGGGTGGATGCGTTCTTGCATAATCAAAAGCGAAAGTGGATTTTCAACTTGTTCTTGAATCAAGCGCTTTAAGGCGCGCACCCCAAATTTGCTGGTGAACACCTCATCAACAAACCAATGTTTTGCACTGTCATGTACGACAACATCATAGCCGATATTTTTAGCGCGTTTTAATAATTTATTGAGGTGAATATCCACAATTTTGAGTAAGTCCTCTTCGGTCAATTGATGAAATGAGACGATATCATCAAAACGATTTAAAAATTCGGGGCGGAAATAATCTGTCAATTTTTCTACACGCTGATAACTGGGTAAGCCTGCCCCCACGTTAGATGTACAAATAATAATAGTATTTCTGAAATCAACGGTCACACCTTTGCTATCTGTCAAACGTCCTTCATCCAATAACTGCAACATTAAATTCAAAATATCCAAATGTGCCTTTTCAATTTCGTCAAATAAAACCACTTGAAAGGGCTTTAAACGTATGGCTTCAGTCAACAAGCCTCCTGCTTCAAAGCCTGGGGAGCCAGGGGGCGGACCAATCATGCGTGCCACCGAGGTGCGTTCCATATATTCAGACATATCCAATCGCATCAGGGCCGTCTCATCATTAAACATAAATTCAGCCAAAGATTTTGCCAATTCCGTTTTACCAACACCTGTGGTGCCGATAAACAGGAACGAACCGATAGGCCTATTTGGATCCTGCATTCCCGAGCGTGAACGACGGATTGCATCTGCCACCACTTTTACTGCATTGTCTTGGCCCACCACGCGCAGACGTAAAATATCCTCTGCGTGTGCCATACGGACTTTGTCCTCAGCATCTACTTTTTCCACAGGGATTCCTGTCCAATCGGCTATGGTCCGATTGCAAAATTCAGGGGTCAAAGTGTTTTCTTCTTCTGGGACTTCTCCACGCGCAATATCCATCATCAATAGACTGGCTGAATCGTCTAATAAATCCAGTGCTTTTTCTGGGAAATAACGTTGTTTGATATAACGAGCGGTCAATTGGCACGCCGCCTTTACTGTCTCAGCAGGAATTTTAATATCATAGTGTTGCTCAAATTTGCCTTTTCTGGCTTGTACAATTTCAATGCTTTGTTCCAGAGTGGGTTCTTCTAATAACAGGGGTTGTAAGCATCCCATGACCGCTGAATCTTTTTCCAATGCTGTCACATAGGTTTGTGTGTCTGTTTCTAGAATGCAATGAATTTTTCCACAGATGAGTGACAATTTTAAAAATTTGGCAGGTTCTTTGTTTTCGGGAGAAATATCTATGTAGACCAAAAAACTCATATCCTTTAAATACAAAACACGCTGGCCATTTGTTTCAACAATGCTTTGCAGTGTTTGTTTCACCAGTGTGGCGTATTCAGCCTCGGAAGCAGCGTCCAACATCAACGCCCCTACATCAAAGCCCACAACTTCACGTGTTTGCATATATTCTGGGGCATCCTCAGAAGCCATAAATTGAATCAAGCCGTCAATCAAGGCAGATTTGCCAATTCCTGCAGGACCAACAACCACAGGGTTGTTTTTATCATCGCGTAAAAGGGCATGAATCAAGCGCTCTAATTCTTTTTCTCGGCCAATCAATGGTGATAAAAGCCCTTGTTTTGCTTGGGCTGTGTAATTGATTAAATATTTGTTCGCATCAAATGGCATTTATATAACTCCTAAAACGCAAATGTGTTGCGCGGCAGACGTTCTTCCTCTATATCCGCAGCTGAAAAATAGTCTTCATTAGATAAACTGACATTCTCTAAAACGATATACGCATCATAAGCAGAACCATCCATATAGGCTTTCATATAAGCTTTGCGTGGATTGCCCCAAATATAGTTTTTTTCATCATCGGGATAACCATATTTGTCAAACACAGCATTCCAAAATTCGGTTTGTCGCTGCTTTTTTTTCATTTTATTGATTTGTGTGAAGTTTAAAGAATTATCCCCTTTATTGACATACACAATTTTATATAATTCATTGTGGTTGGCGTGAGAAGTAAAGTAAAGAGTCAAATATTCATTGTTGCGTTGCAACTTGGCCTCGGCTATATATCGTGTCTGTTCTTGACATGCGTAATCTTGAATGCATTTTGAGATAGCTTCGGGGGAAAGCACTCCAGCTTGACGGCATCTGTGGTCATATTCTGTGGCATAAAACAAAGGAATATTTTCTTGGGTTCCGAGCACCTTATAGCCCAGTTTTTTTGCTTTTTGAAAAACAACAGAGGAAGTATCTCCCAGATCAAAACTATTAACATCAAAAATAGAGGCATCTTTCAAAGGGCGGGAAGTCGCGGAACTCACAGGGACATCAGTCGCTGACTCCGTGCCAGGTAAATCAATTGGAATGGAGGGAGTGGGCGGAGACACAGGTTCCGGTGGCGTTGGTATGGGGGAGATAGGGATGGAATTATCTAAACGAATCCGAATATCGGGAGCAGGTGGTGGTGTAATCCTTAAACTATCTAAAGGATTGGCATTTTGTCCGATATTTGGTGTATCATCAAATAACGAAATATCCAAATCCTGCGCCCAAACAGGGGCAGAAAACAACAACACCAAAAGAAACAGTCTCCTTGCCATTTTTCCCTTTTTTACTTTTTCACTTGACGTTTGCTTTAATTCGTTATAAATTAAACCCAATAAGTTTATTTTTAACTGAAAAGATTTGGAAAATCAAGTAAAAAAAATGTATAAAAAAACTTTCATACTCTTTTTTTGTTTCATGTTAGTTGTTTCTGGTTGCGCCACAAGACCAACCGATCCAGAAGAATTGAGAACTTATGAAGAAACAAATGATCCTTTGGAGCCCATGAATCGGGGAATTCACGCATTCAACCAAACGGCCGATAAATATGTGTTAAAGCCTGTTGCGCAAGGATATCGGGCAGTTGTGCCTTCGTTTTTCCGTGATATGATTTCCAATTTCTTTAAGAATTTGGCACAGCCAGTACATTTGGTGAATGCTCTGTTGCAAGGACAAGGTAAAGATGCCGGGGCTGTTCTTGGGCGATTTGTCGTCAATACGACCTTTGGTTTCTTTGGCTTTTTTGATGTTGCAACAGACGCAGGGATTTCTAACCCTGCCAATGATTTCGGTCAGACTCTGGCTAAATGGGGATGGGATGGCGATGGTGGGCCATTCATCATGTTGCCAATTTTAGGACCGTCTAATGTGCGAGATGGTATTGGAACGGGAGTAGATATGGTGGCTCATCCTTTGGGTTGGGCTTTGTGGAACGAGCAAGAGTTGCATTATGGTTTGGTGGCAACGGATGGTGTCAGTACGCGAGAAAGTGCCTTGGATTTATTGGATGATTTGCAAAAATCATCCACGGATTATTACGCAACATTGCGTAGTATGTCACGCCAAAACAGAAAAAAGAAAATCAATGCTGTTTTGGGGGATAAAGAACCAGAGGAAAAACCGGAATATGAAGCCGATTTTTCTGATATAGAATGGGAGGATTAAAATGAAAAAAATAATGTTGTTGATCATGATGTTGTTGAGTTCTGTAGCGTGGGCCAGTAATCCTGCAATTGATTTTGTGGATCAGTTGGCTGATAAGATTTTGACGGATGTGGTGATGGCCGATAAGACAAAGGCGGAAAAAGAGCGGTTGTTTCGCGAGGCTTTTACGGAAGCTGTGGACCTGAAAGGGGTTGGACAATTCGTATTAGGAACGGCTTGGAAAAAGGCTTCAGAGGAAGATCGTGCTGATTTCTTGCAGGCCTTTACGGATCTGACCGTAAAAACATGGGCGGGAAGATTTGATTCTTATGCGGGACAACAAATTGTCTTTCAAGGTTCCCGTAATGCAGAACGAGGACAGCTATATGTGGATAGCGTCATACAAGATAAGCAACCTGTGGAAGTGATTTGGCGTTTGCGTCCTTCCAAAGAAAGCTATAAAATTGTGGATATCATTGTAGAAGATGTGAGTATGGCTTCCACTTACCGCAATGATTATCGGTCTTTTTTGCAACAAAATGAAAATAGTGTTCCGAAACTGACAGAAGAATTAAAACGTAAAAGTGTTGAGATGGAGACCAATCCAAAAAACGATTGACAAGTATAAATTCGGATATATAATACAACAAGGCAAGAACAAAGGAGAAGAAGATGAGAAGACATAGAATGACAGATGAAGAGTTGGATGCAGCTGCGGCCTCATTGGACAGGATATCAGAAGATACCCCTTCAAGGCGCGCTTCAGCCGGACGGGCGTCTGCACGTGAATCAGCACCCGAGACGCCGAGGGCTGTTCCAGCTAAAAGTGGGGGCTTTAAGAAGTTTTTAGCTTGGGTTGGTGCTATTGGTACTGGTGTGGCACTTTGGTTTGGTGGCCAGAAACAAGGTGAAACAAAAGCTTATAAAGATGCGGCACAACCTCAAGGTTTGCAATTGGTTCTGAAACAACAGCAACAACCTGCAACAGTGCAGCAAGCGGTGCAGGCCTCCTATGAGAATTCTGTGATGAAGAATATTGCCAAAGGGAACATAAAGAAAGCGGTGGAAGATGCAAGAGATCATGGAAATTTAAAGACGGTGGTGGCAGGTCATTCCATGGGCTTGCCTGAAAAAGAGGCAACAATCATATCTAAACGGATGGACACAGAGATTGCTTGCGAGGATGCGAATCAAGCTGCGGCAGCCGCTTGGAAAGCTGATGCAAACGCTAGAAAAGCACGTAGTGAAAATCAGGTTGGGTGGGAACATATCGTTGGTCCTGCCCAGACTACCGAAGACGCTCTCAAAGCAGGAACCCGTGTTGTGCATGAAGCGGTTGGCTTTGTTGATGGCCTTATAGCTGGCTTCAACCACTTGGTTGGTCGGGACTAAATTAAAGACTGATCGATATGAATGGCTTTTGTAACGGTTGGTTGTATGCTTGAGTTGTGGCCTAGATGGCTGTCTTTCCCTAAGCTGCATAGGTGTAGATGACAGAATATATAAAATAAATATCTTGACTTTTATGGGGGGATTGAGGTATAATCCCTCCAGTTTTATTTTTTTAGAAGGAGTCAAAATGCCTGCAGCCTCTATGGAACAACTGGTGAATTTATGTAAACGTCGTGGTTTTGCTTTTCAAAGTGCCGATATTTATGGCGGATTACAGGGGGTTTATGATTACGGTCCTTTGGGTGTGGAATTAAAAAACAATATTAAGGCTGCTTGGTGGCGTGCAATGGTGTATGAACGGGATGATGTAGAGGGATTGGACAGCAGTATTTTGACTATGCGTAAAGTATTACAGTACAGTGGTCATGAAGCTACCTTCTCAGATCCTATGCAAGATTGTAAAAAATGTAAGGCTCGTTTCCGTGCGGATCATGTAAAAGATGGTAAATGCCCGGAATGTGGATCAACGGATTTAACGGAAGTACGTTCCTTTAATACGATGTTCAAAACGAATTTTGGCCCCGTGGATGATGGCTCTATGTTTGTGTATTTGCGTCCGGAAACATGTCAATCTATCTTTACACAATTTAAGAACGTCATAGATTCTACATCTCGTAAAGTGCCGTTTGGTATTGCTCAAATTGGAAAATCGTTTCGTAATGAGATTACGGCTCGTAACTTTATGTTCCGTCAACGTGAATTTGAGCAAATGGAAGTGGAATTTTTTGTGAAGCCAGGTACTGATTTGGAATGGATGGAAAAGTGGAAAGATTATTGCTTAAAATGGTGGGAAGCGCAAGGCTTAGACCTCAGCAAAATGAATGTACACGATATTGCTAAGGAAGATTTGGCACACTATTCCAAAAAGACGTATGATTTGGAATATCAATTTCCTCACGGATTGGATGAATTGATGGGTATCGCTGATCGTCAGGATTATGATTTGGGTAACCACAGTCGTCATCAAGAAGAATTGAATTTGGTGGCTCATGTACATAAAAATTCAGATTCTACAGCCAAGTTGGCGGTGTATGATGAGGAAGAAAAAAAATGGTATGTGCCATTTGTGGTGGAGCCATCTATGGGTGTAGATCGGGCGTTCTTGGCTGTGATGACTGAAGCGTACACCGAGGAAAAATTGCCCAACGGCGAAACAAGGACTGTGTTAAAATTGAAAAAGCATTTGGCACCGGTTAAAGTGGCGGTTATTCCTTTGAAACGCAACAATGAACAAATTGTGGCGTTGGCGCATCAGATTAAGGCAGATTTATTGAAAACAGGTATCGGTCGCGTGATGTTGGAAGATTCTGGCAATATCGGTAAGGCCTATCGCCGCCATGATGAAATCGGCACGCCGCTGTGTATTACAGTGGATTTTGAGTCCATTGAGCAAAGTCCTGCAACTGTGACATTGCGCAATCGTGATACAATGGAACAAGAGCGTGTGGCAGTGGCCGACCTGCCAAAATACCTGAAAGAATTCTTTGGCGCATAAAAGGACTTGATTTTTAAGTGAAAATTTGTTATAATATCAGAAGTTGGTTCAACAAATAAGCAATTTGAAAGGGGTGAATTCCTTTGGTAACAATCGTTGTGCGTGATAATAATGTGGAACAAGCTATCCGTGTTTTGAAAAAGAAAATGCAACGGGATGGTAGTTTCCGTGAAATGAAGTTGCGTCGTTATTACGAAAAGCCATCTGAAAAGAAAGCTCGTAAAAAGACCGAGTGCGTTCGTCGCGCCCGTAAAGCACAAAGAAAACGTTTCTGGGCAGAAGGTTTTTAATTTTGCTTGATGAAATTAAAGCTCCTCGACTGATCTGTCGGGGAGTTTTTAATAGAGGGGATAGATAAAAGTGAGGGCTGCATACATTATTATGTTGATTCTGACATAAAAATTTTATAAAATGTTCGGCATGAAAGTTTTGAGGAGTATTTTTTTCATTGTTTTTTT
>JAZLCF010000086.1:0-3864 GCA_045614105.1 Alphaproteobacteria bacterium
TACCTTTGGAACGATGTATGAATTCAATAAAAATACGCGCTTAGGTTTCGCTTGGCGTTTGCGTTCGGCTCAACGAGCAAAAGGTCACTTTAAACTCAGTGGTAACAATGTGATTACAACGCCAATTCCTGTGGATTTAAATGGCACATACAATGTGCATGCAAACCCAGATTTGCCGGAATCGTTTGCTTTATCGGGTTATCATCGGTATAAGGATTTGGGATTTTCTGGAACTGCCAGATTTACGCACTGGACATCTTCTTTCCCGAATTTTACGGTTAGATCTGATGCGCCCTTGATGCAGGCAGCATATGGTCCAGGTGGAAAGGTATCCTCCTATAAGTATAAGAACAGCTGGACTTTAACGGCTGGTGTGGATTATTACTACTGCAAAAATCTGACGTTCCGCTTTGGGGGTGGTTGGGATGAAAGTCCGGCGCATCACGATGCTCACAGAACGTTGCGTATTCCAGACAACGATCGTTGGTGGATGAGTGTTGGGGCCAGCTATATGAAAAACAATTGGCAAATCGATGTGGGATATGCACACATGATTGCTAAAACGGCCAAAGCCTATGAGGTTAGTGATCCAACAGCGGTGCATGCCAAGTACAAAAACATGCAATCCCATATTTTGGGCGTGCAAGTTCAGTATAAATTTTAATCAAGAAATTTAACAACTGAAAGGAAGAAAAATGAAAACAATAGCAAAAATTGCCAGTATTTTGGTTTTGATTGGGGCCTTAAACTGGGGACTGATTGGATTCTTTGGATATGACTTGTTTGCCAAAATTTTTGCAGGTCAAGCATTGAAAATTGTCCAAGATTTAGTTGGTATTTCCGCCATTTTAGCCCTTTTGGGTTGCGTGCGTAAATAACCAATACTAAAACAAAAGCCCCGTCCAAAAGAACGGGGTTTTTGTTATGGATTTTGACAATTATCTGGCCAAGGCTTTACGACCTGGATAAACAGCACGATCGCCCAATTCTTCCTCAATACGAATCAGTTGATTGTATTTGGCCAAACGGTCAGAACGAGAGAGTGAGCCTGTTTTAATCTGCCCGCAATTGGTGGCCACAGCGATATCTGCGATTGTAGCATCTTCTGTTTCGCCCGAACGGTGAGAAAGCACCGCTGTATAGCCCGCTTTTTGAGCCATACGGACAGCTTCCAATGTTTCGGTCAAAGATCCAATCTGGTTCACCTTCACCAAAATGGAGTTGGCGATACCTTTTTCAATACCCATGGCCAAACGTTTGGAGTTTGTCACGAACAAGTCGTCGCCAACCAACTGAATGCGGTTGCCCAAAGTTTTTGTCAGCATATCCCAGCCTTCAAAATCATCTTCGGCCATACCGTCTTCCAAAGACACGATTGGGAATTCGTTTACCAAGTCCTCATAGTATTTCACAAGTTCAGCGCTGGTAAAGACTTTGCCTTCACCTTTCATGTTGTACTTGCCATCTTCATAAAATTCGCTGGAAGCTGCGTCCAAAGCAATACAAACTTCCTCGCCAGGTTTATAGCCAGCACTTTCAATGGATTTCACGATGAAAGCTAACGCTTCTTTGGCGGAGGCAATGTTTGGAGCAAATCCACCTTCGTCACCCACGTTGGTGTTCATGCCAGCGGCTTTCAAATTCTTCTTTAACGCTTGGAACACTTCCGCGCCCATGCGAATGGCTTCGCGGCAATTTTTAGCACCCACAGGCATAATCATGAATTCTTGAATATCAATGGGGTTGTCGGCATGCTTACCACCATTCAAGATGTTCATCATTGGCACAGGCAATGTCACAGCCTCTTCACCACCGATATATCTGTAAAGTGGCAATTTAGCGCTGACAGCGGCGGCTTTTGCCACAGCCAAGGAAATACCCAAAATAGCATTTGCGCCGCAACGGCCCTTATTTTCTGTGCCATCCACGGCAATCATCTTGCGGTCAATGGCCTCTTGTTGGGTGGCTTCCATGCCCTTCACAGCGTCGGCCAATTCTGTGTTAGCCGCATTGACAGCCTTCAAAACGCCCTTACCATTAAAGCGAGCAGGATCACCGTCGCGCAGTTCAACTGCCTCATGCACACCTGTGGAGGCGCCACTTGGCACAGCAGCCCGACCAAACGATCCGTCTTCCAATGTCACATCCACTTCAACGGTGGGGGTGCCACGGGAATCCAAAATTTCACGTGCTTTAACATTTACAATTTTACTCATTTTTCTATCCTTTCATTTTTGTTTTTTACTCGATATATTGTTGTCGCTGATTGGGCACAACAATATTTTGTTCTTTAACATCTGGCATCACAGCCTTGTTAAACTTTCTACGCTTTTCAGGGGGCATCTTTTCATAAGCCAGGATCCCCGAACGAATTAACCAATAAAAATTTTTTTCACGAATGCCTTCATGAGACATTAAATAAGGGGGGAGTAATTTGAAATAATAATACCCTGTGACACCGTGAAATATTTCGTCTTGTAGGCAAAATCTATCATTTTCTACAGCGGATTTGTCTTTTAATTTAACCAAATCCTTCAGGTTTTTGCCAATCATCAATCTTTCTGAGTCAGGGATGGATAAAAGTATTTTTTGAAACACAGGTAACAGGTTTTGAGGATTTTTTGTCCAGCGGGGATCATGCGAATCAATTTTATGAAATGCGCGCGGAACGCCCGTGCTTGGATTTTTCCTGTTTTTGAAAAAAAGACGCATGCAACTTAAATAATCCGTTTTTGTGTCCAAAAGTTTTGTCTCATCTTGGTTCATTTTTCAATTTCTTTCTTGACTATATTGTTGCAACCGATAGGGAATCACAATGTTTTGTTTTTTTACATCTGGCATCACGGCGGTGTTAAACTTTTCTCGTTTTTCAGGCGCAGTATTTTCATAGGCGCAAATGCCCATAAAAATCAATTTGAAAAAATCATTGGTTTTAATATCTTGCATGTCCACTTGATCAGGATAAAGAGGTACCCCATAATAAGGATGGCCTGTAATTGCCCTGAAAATCTGCTTTTGCAATCGCTCACGTTGTTCATCACGTTGAGCAGATTGAGACTTTATATCCGTTATTTTAACAAGATTCGTAATGACAGTCAGTCGTTCTTCGGGTTTTTTGATAGATAAGATCATTTTTTGGAATAAGGGCAACATACTTTGAGGACGATTAACCCATATATCATCTGGCGTGATATGCGTAAAAGCCCTGGGAATGGTGGGAGTCGGTTTTGAAAATTCAGAAACCGGGTGGATTGGTTTAAACGCGCGTATGAGTCGGTTGAGGTAATTATTTTTGTTTTGCAAAAGTTTTTCTAATTTATCTGTCATTTTTTATCCTTTTTTTAATTCCTCAACCAATTCATCCATAGGCAAACTTTTTGCCAATGTATCTAATGCCTTTAAATTTTTTAACATTGTTTCCATTTGATTCAAGGGGATCATATTTGGCCCATCGCTTGGTGCGGAATCTGGATGCTCGTGTGTTTCAATGAAGATACCGGCAATTCCCGCGGTAAGGGCTGCATTTGCTAACACGGGCGCAAACTCACGCTGGCCCCCGCTGGCGCCACCCAAAGCACTGGGTTGCTGCACAGAATGTGTGGCATCAAAAATGACGGGATAACCAGTCGCTTTCATTTGAGGCAGGCTTCGCATATCCACCACTAAAGTATTATAACCAAAACTTGTACCGCGCTCGGTCAGCAAGATATTATTGTTGCCCGTGCTGGCAATTTTTTCGGCCACATTTTTCATATCCCAAGGCGCCAAAAATTGCCCTTTTTTGACATTGATGGCTTTGCCTGTTTTGCCGGCGGCCAATAATAAATCTGTTTGCCGACACAAAAATGCAGGAATTTGCAAAAT
>JAZLCF010000087.1:0-1678 GCA_045614105.1 Alphaproteobacteria bacterium
CTCACAGAACGACATGGCTACGATCCGACTTGCCGCCTTGCAAAAGGTGTGTGGCAAAGCTGTGGCGAAAAGCGTGTGGCGTGACTGTGTCGGGTAATCCCATCGCATGACGAATTGTTCTGACGTTGCGTTGGACAACCCCTGGATTGATGCGATCTCCACGACTGCCCACGAAAAAAGGCATTTCAGGACGCGGACAGGGGTGGTGTTTGAGATACAGGTGCAGGGCATGGTGTACTGCGGGTAAAATGGGAACCAAGCGTTGTTTATGGCCTTTTCCTGTGATAGTTAAAACATCGGGATTGCCCGTGATATCTTGCACATTTAACGATAGCGCTTCGGCAATACGAAGCCCGCAACCATAAAGCAGGGTATAGAGTGCACTGTCGCGATAACCTTGCCATGGTTTTTTATTCATATCTTTAGCCAAAGCTAAAAATTGACGGGCATCTTCTGGCGTCAAAGGATGCGGCAAAGAGTGGGGCTTTTTGGCTGATTTAACCGCCATAATGGCTTTATTTTGGGCGTACCCTCCGCGTGTTAAAAAGCGGAAAAAGTTTTTCAGCGTGGAAAGTCCTCGAGCCAAACTGGAACGTGTGATTTTTTGTTCCGAGCGCCAAACTAAAAACGCGCGAAAATCGGTGATGGTTAGTTTTTTTAAGTCTTCTAAATCAACTGTTTGTCCCAAATGTTGTTGCAAAAAATCAAAGAATTCTTTCAGGTCAAAAGCGTACGATTTTACTGTCAATTCAGACAGACGTCTTTCTGCCAACAAATAGTTTTGCCATGTTTGAATAATATCGGCTAACTCTTGTGTGACTGTGATTGAGAAAGACTTGAATTCTTGTGTCATTTTGTGTATCCTTATTGTACAAGTGTAAAGGAAAAATAAAAAAAATGCAACGAATTGCTGTTTTGTTCCCTGTGGCCTTGGGCTGTTATGATTACTTAAGCACAGAAGATTTGCCTATTGGCACATTTATACGGGCCACTTTGGGACGTAAAAAGTTGTTGGGTGTTGTGTGGAATAAAAAGACAAATGAGGCTCTGCCCGAGGAAAAATTAAAGCTAATTTTGGAGGTTGTACCCTTGCCCCTCCTGCCCGAAAAAACGATGCAATTTGTGAATTGGGTGGCAGCCTATACAATGAGTGCGCCTGGGGCAGTTTTAAAAATGGCGCTTCATCCCGAAATTGAAAAAGTCAGTAAAAAGCCCTGTGTCTTTTTGCCACCCAATCCCGATTTTAATGCAGTCAATTTGTCCGAGGCGCAGCAAGTGGCAGCTCAAAAAATCAGCCACTTAAAGGGCTTTCAGGTGGCTTTGTTGGACGGTGTGACGGGCTCGGGTAAAACCGAGGTGTATTTTGAAGCGATTGCTGCGGCGATTCGTCAAAACAGCCAAGTGCTTGTGTTGTTGCCAGAAATTATTTTGACAACGGCATGGCTCAGCCGATTTGAAAAGCGTTTTGGTGTGTTGCCAGCCCTATGGCATTCATCTATTACCCCAAAAACACGGCGTGATACGTGGGAGGCAGTGCGCTCTGGTGCGGCTCAGGTGGTTGTGGGAGCGCGTTCTGCCCTTTTTTTGCCTTTTCAAAATTTAGGCTTGATTGTGGTGGACGAGGAACATGATGCTTCGTTTAAGCAAGAGGATGGAGTGCTTTATAATGCCCGAGATA
>JAZLCF010000088.1:0-14479 GCA_045614105.1 Alphaproteobacteria bacterium
ATAAATCGGACACGTATCGGATTCAATTTTCACATTAATAGGAGATTTATATTTACCTTTAATTTCTGGCACAGGCGTATCAATAAATTTACCAATTCCCGTCGCGGCCATATCACGCGCAACACCCTTTACCCCCAAACAATCTGGGCGATTTGGTGTCACATTTAAATCCAACACAACATCAGCATTTAATGCTTCAGCAGCCGGCGCTCCGGCGGGCAGATCTGTATTCAATTCAATGATACCCGTATGATCTTCACCAAGCAATAACTCATCTTCGGCACAAAGCATACCATTGGAATCAACTCCACGAATTTTACCGACTTCCAACTTTTCATTGAATTTTGGGATCAAACAACCCGGCAACGCCAAAATAGATTTTAACCCCACACGCACATTGGGCGCACCGCATACGATTTGTAAATCTTGCTTACCGTCAAACACACGCAACACATGCAAACGATCGGCATTGGGATGTTGTTCAACAGATTTAATTTCACCCACAATGAAGCCTTTCAAACGGGCAGACAAATCTTCCACCTCTTCCACCTCCAAACCAATCATTGTCAATTTCTCAACAATTTCTTCCGTGGAAGCCTTTGTATCCAAATATTTCTTTAATGTTGTTAAACTTAATCGCATTTTTTGCCTCCATTCAAGGAAAGTCCGCTTGTCACCGTCGGCACATCCAACGGTAAGAATCCATAATGTTTAATCCATTTCATATCCGCTTCAAACATTGGCCGTAAATCTTTGATACCATATTTCATCATGGCCAAACGATCCAAGCCCCCGCCAAAGGCAAAACCTTGGTACTTTTCTGGATCAATACCCAAGCTTTGCAAAACACGGGGATCCACAATTCCGCAACCAAAAATTTCAAGCCACTCTTTACCAATATTACGGGCCATCACACCACCCAAATCCATCTCATAAGATGGCTCTGTGAATGGGAAGTAAGACGGACGGAATCGTATTTTAACATCATCTGTTTCAAAGAAGAGTTTAAAAAATTCCTCCATCACAGACTTTAAATTCGCCAAATTAGCCTTTTCATCAATCACAAGTCCTTCAATTTGATGGAACATAGGTGTATGTGTGGCATCATAGTCACGACGATATGTTCGACCTGGACACACAATTTTAATAGGAGGCTTTTTTATTTCCATTGTCCGAATCTGAACCGCCGATGTTTGTGTACGAAGCACATTTTTATTATCAAAAAAGAAGGTCGCCTGCATTTGACGAGCAGGATGCTCTTTTGGTGTATTTAACGCCTCAAAATTATGCCAATCGTCTTCAATATCTGGCCCTTCCGCTAAATCAAAACCCATCTGAGCTAAAATAGTTAAAGCCTCCTCCATGGCCTGCGTAATCGGGTGAATCCGTCCAATATGTTGTGGGCGACAAGGCAGTGTCACATCCACGCTTTCGGATTGCAGTTTTGCATTTAATTCCGCCTCCTCTAGCGCTTCTTTTTTAGCTTCAATCGCGGCAGTGATTTCATTTTTCACTGTATTCACTGCAGCGCCAAAAGTTTTCTTTTCCTCAATGGACAAGCCGCCCAATTCTTTCATCAGACCTGTCAAAGAACCACTTTTGCCAATCACGCCAACGCGAATAGCATCCAACTCGGCCAACGTTTTAGCTCCCTCAATCGCGGGCAACGTCGCCTTTTTAATTTCAGACAATTTTTCCTGCATAACTGCTCCTTTTATATAATAGGCGCTATTTTACAGGAATTTGAACAAAAATGCAAGAGGGATTTTAAATCTATTTACAACATATCATAATGAAAAACGGGAAGCAAATCACCTCCCGTTTATTTTTTACTTCATCATTTCTGCCAACAAATCATCACGTCCACGCTTTTGTTGTGCCGCTTCACGCTCTGCAAATCTTTCTTGTAAGACTGCAGTTTTCAATTTCTTCGTATTTTTTTTCTTCCAATCTAAAAACATATGTTTTGGAGTCTTTCTTCCAAAACCAAGCCAGCCCTTTGTCTTAGCCAATGCGTTTGCGCCACGTTTCATTAATTCTTGCATGGCATCAAATTGTCCATATTGGGCCGCAACATGTAATGGTGTGCGCCCTTCTGCATCCCTCAGATTCACATTTAAATTTTTACATAAAGATGCTAATAGCACCTGATACTGTTTTTTCTCTTCTTCATCATAAAACTGCCGATCACAGCGGTTACACACAGTTTCAAAGAATTCCATCATTAAATCAGCTACCTCCTCATTTCCTTCAGGGAAATTCCGATCGCCGTCCCAGTAATATGATTTCTTTTTTCCACCCTGTAAAACGTGAGCTGCTAAATAGTGTTTTTTAGTTTCTGGCGTATACCACAAAACCTCTTTTGCACCTTTTTTCATAACAGCTTGTCCATTTTCTTCATCAAATTTAATTATACTCATTTTCATCCTCCTTTTTTAGTTATAAAAAAACACCACCGTGTGCATCATACACATCAGTTGGTGTTTAAAGTTAGCAATAAAGCCGGTCGCTGCGCGCCCGTCTATGAAAGGCTTAGCAAGCCCCCCCCTCTCTCACAAAATTATTCTTATTTATCAAATACTTATTTTGATAAACAAGAGTTTTGGTTGAGGTGATCTGGTCTTGACTCATCTTGATTTTCATTCCTTTCATACGAACCTTATATCATACAAAAAAGATCCTGTCAATAAAAAAAATACTCTTAAAAATATTTTTCTCTTGACTAATTAAAAAAAATCGTGTACAAATATCCGCATCTTGCATGGGGCCGGTTGGCAGAATGGCTTATGCAGAGGACTGCAAATCCTTTGATGTCGGTTCGATTCCGGCACCGGCCTCCAAGATAAATATGCCACAATAAAAAAGTTCTTGCATTTTATTCTTTTTTGTTGTAGTATATGGCCACTGTTCCAGCGTAGCTCAGTGGTAGAGCAATCGGCTGTTAACCGATTGGTCGTAGGTTCGAGCCCTACCGCTGGAGCCAATAAAGGGGGATTTGGCACTTTGTCAAATCTCCTTTAGTTTTGAAAGGAATTTCATATGTACACAACCCCTAAATATTTTGAACAACATAAACAACTATTTCAAAAAATGAGCCCAGAGCAACTCTCTTTATACTGTCAGGAGCATCCAAGATATTCTTTACCCGCTGGCATCCGCGATCAGCGCATGAAAGAATCATTTGAAATCATGACAGATTCTGCTAAAGATTTAGCACAAAGGGATCGCCAAATTTTATCAGTTTACGTACAAGAAACTTTTGCTCGTGGATATACGGATGTACGCCCTCATATGTTGCACACGCTTTATGCGCCAGTACTCACTGATCCGAATTTTGAAAAAGCGCCCCTTCAAAAGGCCATTGATGAATTTTTGGGCTTTGCCAGAACGCCTATGACAAAAGAGCGCCATACATTATTGAAGCAGTTTGTTAAACAAATTGAAACCATGCCCCGCACGGCAACTGCTTTTGAAAAAGGAATGGAAGCTTATCGTCAACGAACAGTTTTGTTTCCGCATGAAACAATTACAGGTCCTTAACATCTAGGAGCTTTGATGTTAAAACCGTTGATGCACTTTGTCTTAGAAGACGCATTAGGGGTGCATTTATCGATATAAGTCTTTGATTGCAGCTGCAAATGAGTTGAACAAGCGCTTAAGAAACGAAAAAGCTTCCATTCGTCCCGTGCCACAGTTGCCAACTAAGTTAGAGCGCTAAAAACAAATTTCCTCGCGGGCAAATTTTTCTCTTGACATATCATTTGTTTTAGAGTAAAATGGCTTCGTTGAACTTGGGTGCGTAGCTCAGCGGGAGAGCATTACCTTCACACGGTAGGGGTCACAGGTTCAATCCCTGTCGCACCCACCATTTAATGTATAACACCTTGATTTATAAGGTGTTTTTTTTGTGTTTATTTGCCGGATTTTTTAGTAAAAGCGCCAGGGGTAGACCTATCCCAGCCGACATTGAACCGCACAACTTTGGCAGGCACACCAGCAATAGCCGTATATTTTTTCGTAAACTTTTTAGTCACAATGGCATGGATTCCAACAACGGTTTCATCAGGGATCTGTGCATTTTTTGTAAATGTGGCTCCCTTCCCCAGCCAACAGTGATTGCCCACAATAATCGGCTTAGGCCTTTCATTCAAAACCAAACCATTTGTTGTATCAAACAAAGTATGAGCATCATTTGCATAGAAAACCACATTCTCCGATAACATACAATCATTTCCAATACGAATACCGCTACCGGTTATGTTCATAAAACAGGAAACAAACGTGCATGCTGTTCCCATTTCAACAAAACCACCATTATCATGAAAAAGAATTGAACAAGTGCCCATACTATTTGCATGAAAAATGACCGTATTATTATCCCCCTCAAAATCAACCGTTAAATGTAAAGATTTGACTGGCAACTCAATTTTGACAACATTTCCTTTAGCGCCTTTACACTGCGTGACAAAAATATGTCTTAACTCACCCAAACGAGGTTTCCGCTCAACACCATTTTCTATCACACGCAACAAAGAGCCATCATGTCTTAAAATTCGATGACGCACCTTTGCAAGCGGAATAAACAAACAAATGAAACGCTTCAAAATCTTCACAAGTCCTCCTAAAATAGTATGTCTAGTTGAACTTTACCAAACTTTCCACTAATTGTCAAGAGCAACAAATACACCACAAACACGTCTTAAAGTGATCACATAAAAGGGGGCATTTCTTATATTAAAATGAAAACTTTATTTTGTGGTCACTTTATCACCAGGTTTGGGATCATTAAATAATTTTGCCGCAGAGCCCCCTCGCAAACACACTTCCGTAAAGCGACGTCCATTCCAACCAGATGAACCAGGTGCCAAAATTAAGGCCCCATCAGCAACAGAAAAAATACCATCTCCACTGACGATTGGCAAACTCACCCCATTGATTGTGATACTGGTGACCGGATTTGTTAAAATCACATTTGTCTTGATATTACCATAGCCATCTATGGAACAAATAATGTTATCAGGAATTTCAGGAACATCAGATACCTGTTCGCCCAACAATGGCCACTCAGTCAAAGGCTTATCTGCGTGTGCAGCCAAAGAAGCGACACAAGGAGGAAACACATCACGCGAACGAAATTGAGATCCATCTGCCGCACATTTTATACGATAAACAGGCACATTCAAAAATGAAAAAGTATAGCCACCATACACCCCAATAACACGAACACCATTGGGCAACTCTGCCACAGCCAAAAACTCACCCGCATTATTCTGGCGTGCCACCAAAGCATCTTTCCGTGGAGCGGTGTTATGATAAACAATGTGCTTTTTCCCCAACAAAGAATTTTGTGCCAATTGTGCTACTGCAAAACCTGTCTCCACCGTATTAAAAGGACGAACAGATAAATTTTTCACAAAAGGAAAATCTAAATTTTGCTTTACAAATTCCTCACACAAACGCCGATTAACTTCTGAAAACGCTAAATCATCTACACCCGTTTTTTCACCATAATCTGCAATAAAATCAATATAAAACATCGTCATTCACTCCTTTTCTAATTGTCGGGAATTATACATTATTTTTTCATCTCTGTCAATGGTTAAATTCAACACTTTTCAGAAAACAAAAAGCCCCTAGCCTTTTGCCAATTCAGCAAACTTTTGAATCATATCACGCACACCTTTCAAGCGAGTATCTACATTACCCCATGGGCGCATGACAATCAACTTTTGATCAGGACGCAATTTCATTGTTCCCAGCTGCTCTTGAATATATTTAATCAAGCCAGCAGGATTCGGAAAAGTATTGTTAAAGAAGCTGACCGTCGCCCCCTTTTCACCCGCGTCAATACGCTCAATATTTGCTTGTTTGGCTAAAATTTTCAACTCCAAGGTGATAAACAGATTATCCGTTTCCACGGGATACTGCCCAAATCTGTCAATCAATTCTGCCCGCATAGATTCAATTTCTGCTGTTGTTGAAAGCTCACTCATGCGATGATACAAATCCATCCGAACATCCAAATCGGCGATATAAGTATCTGGAATCAACACAGGCAACCCGACAGAAACTTGAGGCGAAAAATCTTGTTGCTGTGGTTCTTTATCTCCAGACTTTTCAGCACGCAAAGTGGCCACAGCCTCTGCTAACATTTTCTGATATAGTGCCACACCGATTTCACGAATATGGCCAGATTGATCATCGCCAAGCAAATTCCCTGCCCCACGAATGTCTAAATCATGGCTAGCCAAAGCAAAACCCGCTCCTAAACTATCCAAGCGACCGATAACCTCTAAACGCTTATGAGCATTATCGGACAACGTTTGTTCCATCGGGGTTGTGAAATAGGCATAGGCTTTAATCTTACCGCGCCCCACACGACCACGCAACTGGTACAATGCAGCCAATCCAAACATATCCGCCCGATAAACAATAATCGTATTCACAGATGACATATCAAGGCCGGATTCAATAATGCTAGTCGCCAACAACACATCAAACTTCTTTTCCGCAAAGTTCGTCATAATTTTTTCAAGTTCGCCGGCCGCCATTTGGCCGTGCGCTTGAACCACTTTAATGTCTGGCAAAATAGCCTTTAAAATATCGGCTACCTCTGGCATATCTGTAATACGTGGCACCACAAAGAAAGTTTGTCCTCCACGAAAATGCTCGCGCAAGATTGCCTCTTTAATCACCACTGGATCAAACGGCATCACATAAGTTTTCACCGCCAACCGATCCACGGGTGGCGTTGCAATAACCGACAATTCACGCACCCCAGAGAGGGAAAGTTGCAATGTCCTTGGAATTGGCGTTGCCGTCAAAGTCAATACATGCACCCCCGTTTTCAACTCTTTCAAACGCTCTTTATGTACCACACCAAAGTGCTGTTCTTCATCTACAATGACAAGACCCAAATTTTTAAACTTTATCGTTTTGCTCAAAACCGCATGCGTTCCGATAACAATATCAAGGGTCCCTTTTTCCAGCTCATCCTTTACCTTTTTTGCATGAGTGGAAGAGACTAAACGCGATAAACTATCTATGCGCACAGGAAATCCTTGAAAGCGTTCAATAAAGTTTTGCGCATGCTGACGCGCCAACAAAGTGGTAGGAGCCACAACTGCCACCTGTTTACCACTCAGTACCGCCAAGAAAGCCGCCCGCATAGCAACCTCTGTTTTGCCGAAACCCACATCCCCACACACCAGGCGATCCATTGGCGTTCCTTTTGCCAAATCTGTTTCAATTTCTTGAATCGTCCGCAACTGATCATCCGTTTCTGTATAGGGAAAACGTGCACAAAATTCTTGATACAATCCATGGGGTGCTAAGATCCGATCTACCTTATTCAACACACGATGCGAAGCAATATCTAACAATTTATCTGCCATCACAAACAAATCTTTTTTGACACGCTCCTTTTTGTTCGCAAACGATTGAGAACCTAAATGATCCAAAGCCACTTCGCCCGAACCATAGCGCGACAAAATATCTGCGTTCTCAACTGGCACGAATAACTTATCATTACCTGCATACAAAATGCACAAGCAATCATGCGTGGCACCATCAAGCTGCAATGGAACAAGTCCTGCAAACTGCCCTATTCCATGCACTTGATGCACCACCAAATCACCCAGCGACAAAGTGGAGACATCTTGAATAAAATTCTCTGCACGCTTCTTTTTTATCGGACGCTGAATCCTTTCACCAAACATATCGGACTCGGTAATCACAATAAAATCATCAGTCTGGTAGCCCGATTCAAATGGCGCCACAAACAAACTGGGGGCATGTTTTAGGGCATCTTTCCATGAATCCACCTCCGATAAAAATAGTTTTTTCTCTTTTAATTGAGCCGAAATACGTTGCCCTGCTCCACCCGTTGCGGCCGTCACAATCACTTTTTTTCCACAAGAATGCACAAAATCAGCCACAGCCTCAAAGATATCTTGATCATTTTTGACCCGCACATCCACAAAGTCACGCCCTGCCCGCGCACCTTGATCTTTTGCCCCCATATCTTGGAATGGCGTAAGCATAAAAGTATTACTTGAAGAAATCAATTGATCACTTTGATTTTTATCAATAAAAAATAAATTCTTCGGAATCGGATAATACTTAGATTTATTTAAATTTTTATCTTTTAAAGCCTGTTGGCGTGCCTCATAATAATCCTGAATTTGCGCCTCACGCCCCGCCAAAGATTGATAAAATTGGGAATCAAAAGTATATGTTGCCTCGGGCAAATAATCCGTTAAATGCACCATTTTTTCATAAAAAAGTGGCAAGAAATGTTCCATTCCCTGTAAATATCTGCCATCTGAAACAGCTTGATAAATCGCATCATCTCTGACTTCTCCAAATAAATCACGATAGCGCGAACGAAAGAGTTCCTGAGATTCTTGCGTAATTTTAAACAAACGATTCGGCTTGATAAGAAAAGAATCAATTTTGTTTAACGTCCGTTGACTAATAGGATCAAATGTTTTAATAGAATCAATTTCATCCCCAAAAAAATCCAACCGCACAGGCGTTTCCATACCGGTCGCAAAGATATCCAAGAGGCCTCCGCGCACAGCATACTCTCCCATTTCCATAACGATATCTGTATTTTGATAGCCATTATCATTTAAGAATTTTAATACATTATCAAAAATAATCGTTTCACCAACTTTTAATGTAAGGGCTGTTCCTTTAAAAAAATCTTTTGGTGGCAACAACTGCGACCACGCCGCCACAGAAGTCAAAACAATAGTATCTTTAACTCCTTTAACCAACTCAGTCAATGTATCAATTTGCGTTCCAAGAACCTCTGGGGAAGGAGCTGTTCTGTCATATGGCACCGTATCCCATGCTGGAAAAATTAAAACCTTTTGCTTTGGCATCAATGTATGAATTAAATCCGCCAAAAAGTTCAAGCGTTTTTCGTTTTGTGCGACATGTACTAAAACGCCACCTTGACGAAGCAATTTTTGCAACACAAAAGGCTCAGAACCACTAGGAACGCCTGACAATTTTTTCATTCGCTAACCTTTAAAAGAATGACAAATCCACCGTAAACAACTTTTCAGCTTCATGCACGAAACCGCGTTCTACAAATACAAAAGCAATATCTCCTGCTTCTATAATTAAATCTTTATCGGGGCATATAAAAGTCCCCTTTCTTAAAACACCACCCAACGTAATTCCTTTTGGAATTTTAATTTTTGACAAAGGTCCTTTGGTAATCCGAGCCGTTGGCAAAACCTCAATTTGCAATAGTTCCCCCAAACCTGATTGCAAAAAGTATCCATCTTGTACACGGCCTTTACGCAAATGCTGCAAAATAGCAGACACCATAACCGCATTTGGGTTGATAAATGAATCAATTCCTAAACCCGATATATAATTCATATATAGATCATTTCTGATTAAAGCACAGGAACGTGGAATTCCATTCCGTTTAGCCAACAAGGACAGCAACACATTATTCTCATCTTTATGAGTTGTAGCCACCGCAACATCATAATTTTTAAATTCAATTTCATCCAATAATTTATCATCAAATCCATCCCCTTTTATCACCAAAGTTTCATTTAAACGTGAAGCCAAAAATTCCGCGCGCTCTTCTGATGCTTCAATCACCATCACATTTTGACGATTCATGGGTACTTCCAACAATGAAGCCAGCGCATATCCGACTTGACCACCGCCAAAAATCAGCACATTATCTGGCTGAGTCATCTTATAACCAAACATATCTAAAACACGCTCCAGATGCCCCGCGGCCACAAAAAAATAAACGTCATCTCCCACTTTTATGGGAGTATTTTTTAAATCAACGACCTGATTTTTATGCAACGCCGCCACAATCGTAAAATTGACAGGACTAATCAAATCACGAATCTGAGCTACTGTTTTCCCTATTAAAGCACAATTTTTCCGACATTTAAGGCCTAAAAACTCAACTTTATTATTTGCAAAAGAGGTCACATCCATCGCTCCACCAATGGCCAAATCTGACAACACACGCTTTGCTGTTTCTAATTCAGGAGAAACAACAACATCAATTGCCAAACTTTCCAAAAAGGCTGCGTTTTTCTTTTCTAAATACTCGGCAGAAGTCAATCTTGCAATTCGTTTGTTCACGCCAAACAAAGTTTTAGCCAAAGCACAAGACACAATATTTACTTCATCATTACCTGTCACAGATAAAAATACATCGGCATCTTTCACACCAGCACGCGTTAAAATCGTGGGAGAAGTACCCGTTCCAACAACGGTTTGAATATCCAATTGCTCTGCCAAATGCGCCAAAGCCTCCTTGCTAATATCCACCAAAACCACAGAATGATCTTCCGTCCGCAGATATTTTGCCAAAGCAATTCCTATTTGCCCTGCTCCAATAATCACAACTTTCATACCTCTTCTCCTTTCCAAAAATCCTGTACTAATTTTTTTAAGCAATTCTCATCTTCTTCAAGATACATTTTTTGGCGCCATTTTGCAACCCCTTTTTTGTGCGCTGCATACCATGCTAAATGTTTGCGTGCCACATATAATCCAGCATGCCCATAATGTGCCAGCATTAAATCTAAATGTTGCAACACTAAATCCACCATATGTATTGTGGGACGTGTACCAGTTTCAATTTCTGCCAACCGCCAAGGATGACCCAACAACGCTCGCCCAACCATCACCGCCCGTGCCTTACTGGCTTGCAAAGCCTTCCGTGCCTCCTCAAAATGAGTGATATCACCATTCACAACGATGGGAACAGGCACCTTTAATTCCTTTAAAATCTGCCAATTTGCCTGACCAGTGTACCCCATTACTTTGGTCCGTGCGTGTATTTCTATTCTATCCGCGCCAGCCGAAACCAATTTGGGGGCAAAGGTTAAAATATCTCGTTCATTTTCCCATCCTAATCTTGTTTTAACAGACACAGGAAGAAATGTATGAGCTTTCACAGCTTCCACCAAACGACACGCTAAATCCACATCTTGCATCAACATCGCCCCCGAATGATTTTGTATCAATTTTTTAACAGGGCAACCCATATTGATGTCAATGCCAACGACACCATAATCTGTTAAAATCTCCGCCGCTTTTGCCATAGAAGTGGGGGTTGCGCCCACCAATTGCACCACGATATTTTTTTCTTTTTGAAAAGTCAGCATTTTTAAGGTTTTAGGATGGCGATGAACAAGCGTCTCTACCCCCATCATCTCAGAAAAAAGCGTTTGATTGCCAAATAAGCGCAACATTTGCCGAAAAGGATAATCAGAAACACCCGCCATAGGGGCAGAATACACCACCAATTTATTCATTCATGATTGCCTTTTGTACTTTGTCTTTTAAAGTCTGATACTCAGGTGACACACGCGATAAATCCTTTTCATTTGGAAATGTTTGATGCAAAGCCTTTTCCAGCCACTGCAACGCCTCACGATAATTACCTTGTGTATCCAAGGCACGCGACACAATCAATTGAGCGGGCACATAACCCTTTTCTGCCGCTTGTAAATAATAAGGAAAAGCTGCTTGTGCACCCTGCCCTTGCTCGTAAAATCGTCCCAACGCCATCATAGAGGGAATATAACCCTGTGCTGCGGATTTTTTATAATATCCAACAGACTTCATTAAATCCTGTGGCACCTTTTTACCTTCCGCCCAAATTTGCCCCATCTTATATTGACTTTCCGCATCCCCTAAATCAGCAAAATGCATTTCCCATTCTAAATTTTCGGCTTCATCATTAAAAGCAAAACCGCTTTGTGTCCCACATAAACTCAACGCTAAAAAAACTATTTTTAAGATATTCCAAGTTTTAATAGCCCATGTTGATTTTGGAAAACTGCGCATCCAACCTTTTGCAAATTTTTTAGCCAAATGTTTTTTCTTTTTAGCCAGTGATAAAATGGTTGTATGAATGCGTTTTTCTAAACTCACACGATTTGGTTTTAAAACTAATAATTTAAAATATAAGCCTAGCGCCTCCTCAAAATCATCTGTTTGTTCCAATAAAATAGCCAATTTATAGAGGCTGGGGAAATGATTAGGATTTTGCCGAATAATATAGCGCGTATGTTCCAATGCCATGGGTAAATTTCCCTGAGCAATTAAAGCATTACTTAAACCTTCATGCGCCACCATCAAAGCATTATCAAGCTCCAAAGCCTTTTGATATGATTGCGCGGCTTGTTCCCAATTTTTCTGATGTTCCAATAACAACCCTTGCTGAACCCACGCTCCCGAATTATAGGCATCCAATTCTATTGCTTTTCGCAAAGCCTGCATGGCTTCATCAGGCCGTTTCAAACTTTCCAAAATACCTGCATACAAGGTCCAATCCCGACTAAATAACAAATAATTTTTCAAAATAGTTTCAGCCTTTTGCCACGCCTTTTGTCCCACATAAAAACGGGCCAATTGATAGGCTGTATTTTCACTATTTTCTGTTGTGTAAGCCTTTAACAACAACCCTTCCTTTTCTTTTTTCTTAACCGCCATAGAGGCCAATCCCAAATAGGCAAGCGCAATCGTATCATCTTGTGATAAAGCTTGTCTAAAACAAGATTTAGCTTCTTTTTTATTTCCTTTTGCTAAATAAATCCAACCTGCTTCGGTTCGAACTTTTGGATCTTGCATCATTTTCAGGTAAATAGCAAGCGCCTCATCTAAATGACCTTGCGCTCGTAAAACCTCAGCAAAGGCCAATTGATAATTGACAATATCTGGATACAATGTCAACGCTTCATGCAACAAATCTGCCGCTACAGTCAAAACCTTTTCATGATACGCAATCAATCCTAATAAATACAGAGCATCCCCATGGGTTGGCGAAATAGTCATAGCATCTCGACACAACGCTTCTGCAACACGCATATTTCCCACATTAAACGCAGCAAAGGCCTGATCTAACAACTCATCAATTTTATTCATCATCAATTGACCCCAAACGTCCAATCACCATTTCTTTATTGATACCAACACACTCAATCAATCCAAAACCTATAAATAATGTCAGCATTACCGTTCCGCCAGAGCTCATTAACGGCAAAGGCACACCTACAACTGGCATCAGCCCCATCACCATTCCCATATTGATAAAAACATACAACGCAAAATTCACCGTCAATCCCAACGCCAAAATTTTACCAAAGAAACTGGTACATTTTAACCCGATAATGAAACCATAAGTAATAATAAGCATATACAAAGCATACAAAATCAACGAGCCTAACAAACCAAATTCTTCCGCTAAAACTGTAAAAATGAAGTCCGTTTGTTTCTCTGGAATAAAGCTCAATTGACTTTGCGTCCCTTGCATAAAACCTTTACCTAAAAAGCCCCCTGATCCTAAAGTAATTTTAGATTGCAAGATATGATAACCATCACCAGATAAATCTCGCTCAGGATTCAAAAATGTTAGAACTCGTTTTTTTTGGTAATCGTGCAAAAACGACCAAACAATCGGCAACGTTCCTGCCGCACAAAGGAATAGTAAGATAAATTTCCAAATTTGCACACCAACAAGAAAAAAAATAGCCACAGAGACAAACACCAACATCATCGCTGTTCCTAAATCTGGCTGTTTCAAAATCAACCCCACAGGAATCAACACCATCAACACGGGACGAATCATAAATTTGCACGAGCGAACATCATCCAGACTGGCCCCATGGAAATAACGCGCCAATGCCAATACAAGAGCAATTTTCATACATTCAGATGGCTGCACCTGAAGCACTCCAAACAGATTCAACCAACGCTGAGCCCCCATGTGACTTTGCCCAAACAATTTAACCCCTATCAACATCATCAATGCCGCCGCATAAATCCAATACGCATAGCGCATGAAAAATCGTAAATTAAATAGCGCCACCACAAACAGCACACCCAAACTGATCACAAAATGCATACACTGCTTACCAGCCCAAACAGACCAACGCCCAGCACCTGCCGAATATAAAACCCCCAAACTGATCCCAACAACCAGACAAATAAAAAGCAATAATTGCCAATTAAAATTACATATCTTTTCTTTGAAAGAAAGATCATAACTTTTCATATAACAATTTCGGTCTTTAAAAAAGCTCATGGTTTCTCCACTTCTGACGCAATTTTAGCACTCTCTAAATCCAAACGCAAGGCCTCTTTTAGGACTTTAGACGCCACTGGCGCCGCCGCGCTTGATCCTCCGCCACCATGCTCTACCACCACAATCACCGCATATTTGGGTTTATCCGTTGGAGCATAAGCCGCAAATAAAGCATGATCACGACTTTCCCAAGCCATATCTTTTTGCTTTTTAATACCCTCTTCACGCTCTTTTAAACTAATACGACGCACCTGTGTTGTCGCCGTTTTACCTGCCATTCTCATTCCCGCTATATTGAACCGACTATTATAAGCTGTTCCATTTTCATGATTGACAACATCATACATACCCGCTTGAATCAAATTCAACATCCCCTTATCTAATGGGAGTTTA
>JAZLCF010000089.1:0-4878 GCA_045614105.1 Alphaproteobacteria bacterium
GAATTTCCGTCAATAGTGAATGCAAAATTCCCTTTTCGTAAAAAGCCAATCTGACCAATCGACAAAAAGGACAGAGTGGATAATGATAAATTAAGGTTCTGTCCGTCATGTCGCCTCCATCAATTGAATCAGTTTGTCCACCACTTGCTCGGAAGGGCTGGTTTCTTTTGCCAACTTGGCCAACGCCTCTTGCGTTTGTTGTGGTTCTCCTGCCAGCAATTCTTGCATCTTCAACGTCATTTTTTCCACGGTACAATTTTCTTGCAATAGCTCAGGAATAATTTCTTGATCCATCAATAAATTAAGCAAATTCACATACTTAATTTTTAACACACACCGAGCCAAAGCGGCCGTCAATTTGTTCATCCGATAAGCGATCAAATGGGGTACCCCAGCCAAAGCCAACTCCAAACTTACTGTCCCGCTGGCCGCTAAAGCCACAGAGGCCGCCGCAAAAGCATCATATCGTTCTTTTTCACCTGTCACAATCAAGTGAGGAGTTTGCCAATTTTGAGTTCGTTTTTCTATTTTGTCTTTCACCGTTTCAACCGTTGGAATTACCACGAATAAATCGGGATTTTCCTTGAACAAATTATCCGCTACCCGCATAAAATCAGATAAAAGATATTTGATTTCGTTGGCACGACTCCCCGGCAATAGACACAAAACACGCTTATCCATGGGAATCTGATGTCGAACTCTAAAGGCCGCCCCATCCCCTTTATCCGCACCACCTTCCACCACAGGATGCCCAACAAAAGTAGCCGGCATTCCATGCTGTGTAAAATATTGTGGCTCATTGGGCAACAGGCAAAACAAATGATCTATCCAACGATGAATTGTTTTTGCGCGTCCCTTTTTCCAAGCCCATACCTGAGGCGCCACTAAATGAACATGAGGCACTTTACAGTCCATTTTCTTTAACATCTTATGAACCCGTATGGAAAAAGAATAACTGTCAATTGTCATAATAATATCTGGCTGAATTTTTTGAATATCAGATTGAATTTCTTTAAAATGGTGTAAAATTTTTGGCAAATGAGGCAACACCTCAAAAAAACCCATCACAGCCAAATCTTTTATATCAAATAAGGATTTCAACCCCTCGGTCTGCATACTTTCTCCGCCCACACCAAAAATTTGTACATCAGGTTGTCTTTTTTTTAACGCCCGCATCACGCGCGCTCCCAACAAATCCCCAGAAGGTTCCCCCGCAATTAAATATACCTTCAACGTCATTTGATTTCTATCCCAATGATAAACACACCTAATTGATTGGCCAATTTCACCGCCCGCTCAGCTTCGCTGAACAGCACAGAATCCGCTTGAACTGCAATGCCAGCCAATCCCGATTCAGCCACTGCACGCACCGTATCTGGTCCAATTGTTGGCAAATCGGCCCGTCTGTCTTGTTGGGGTTTAGCCGCTTTCACCAAGACACCATGTCCCCCTTTGCGTTTTAAATCTTTTGAGCGACGAATCAGTGCATCTGTTCCTTCTATTCCTTCCACGGCCAACACAAGCCCCTGCTGCACCACAACAGCCTGTCCGACATCTGCTTCACCCAATTTACGGGCAACCTCAATACCCCGTTTGATATCCGTGGTATCCTGTGCAGTTGGCAACACACGACCATACACGCCTTTTTTAACCAATAAATGTGGTAAAATTTCATCAATGCCCACGACGCCAAAACCGCTTTTTTCCAATTCCTTGATTAAAATTTTTAACAAAGCATCATCGCCCAAAGCTTTGCGACCATGTTTCAGCAACATTGTAAAGCACTTCCAATCCGGCCAAAGTCCAACAAAAGAAGGTCGTTTGACAGCCCCGATCATGACAACTTCTTCCACACCATTTTTTTTCAAAAGTTTTAAGCCTTTACCAAGCGCACCCAACCGAATCCATGCCATTGGCGTACTTTTTGGAAAAGCATCTTTGGCCAAACAATCTTTTAAACCCAACACAAAATAGGGACGCTTCATCTGTTCACACGCTTGCACCAAACAAATTGGCAAAGCACCTGCACCAGCAATAATCCCCAATTTCTTCATTTTATTTCCTTTCGGGCTGTAAAATGCCGTTTTTGGATGGATTTTGGCAGAAGGTAATCACTTTTTGAATCAGTGGATTTTTGCTATTTTCAGCGGCCAGTTTTGCCAACCTATCCGCAAAAACACCTTCCTCTGATAAGAACAGTTCCTTATAGGCCTTTTGCAATTCCATGACCAGCGTTTTATCCACGCCCGCACGTTGCAATCCCACCAAATTCAAACCTGCCAATCCATCTTTCATCACAATACCAAAAGGAATCACATCTTTTGGAATGCCGCACATGCCGCCAATCATAGCCCCTTCACCAATGTGCGTGAATTGCAACACGCCCGCCATCGCGCCAATAATCGCTTTGTCCTCCACAACAACATGACCTGCCAAACCAGCATTATTACTCATCACAATATCGTCCCCCACAATACAATCATGTGCCACATGTGACCCAACCAAAAACCAGTTGCGAGAACCGATTCGCGTCATTTTTTGATCCACATCTGATCCTGTATGCGCGGTAAAATGCTCGCGGAAAATGTTGTCATTGCCAACCACTAACTTGGTATCGGTGGCTTTGTTGCGTTTATGTTGGCAAGGAAGCCCCAAACTGGCAAAAGGATACAAAGTATTGCCGGTTCCAAGCACCGTATCTCCATCAATAACATTATGCGAAATTAAACGCGTCCCAGCGCCAATTTTCACTTTTGGACCAATTGTACAAAAAGGACCCACTTCTACATCATCAGCCAATTCCGCTTTTGGATCTACGATACTTGATGGATGAATTTTTGCCATGGACTAACCTTTCTTGATAAATTTCTTCCAAAACCAAATTTTGGCATCCGCTTTGACTTGCTCAGTTTTCTTTTTGGTCAGGCCTCGCAATGCCACCACCTGACGCATATACTCATGACCTTCCTGAGCCGGCGAGCCCATCAATTTTTTCATCGGTTCCACATTACCAATCACGCCCGCTTTGGCTGCCACTTGAACCCCTGTGCCAATCTTTAAGTGCCCTGCATAACCCGCTTGGCCTCCCGACACAACAAAGTCACCAAATTCACAGCTACCTGCAATACCATTTTGTGCCACAATCACACAACAACGTCCTAACTTCACATTGTGAGCAATTTGACACAAGTTATCAATACGGCACCCATCGCCGATGACTGTGTCACCCATAGCCCCTCTGTCCACCGTTGTACAAGAGCCTATTTCCACATCATTACCAATAATAACACGCCCTAGTTGTGGACATTTTTGTGGCCCTTTTTCGGGGCTCATGGCAAAACCGAATCCGTCTTGGCCAATTTGTGCCCCAGGATAGATATACACTTTTGCACCTGCAATACAATGTGACACCGTGGCATTTGCCCCCACAATACACATCGGCCCCATTTCCACGCCGTCTTCAATAACAGCATTGGCACGTATATGACACATTGGTCCCAACTTCACATTTTTACCAATGACAGCGCCTGCCTCCACACGGCACCCATCACCCAGTTGTGCGCTTGGATCAATATGTGCATCTGACGAAATAAATGGCTCCACTGTGTTTGGATAAAAGGCACAAGCCACCAAACCATACGAACGGTGTGCATCCTTTGACACCAAAGCGATGGTTCCTTTTGGCACCAAATCCTTAAAAGTCTCAGGAACTATCACCGCGCCTGCTTTTGTGACCTTTAGCTGATCACGCACAGAGGGAATGAAAGCCCATGACACATCTTTTTCTGTGGCATTTTCCAAATCAGCCACATCATCAAAGACTTTTGCAGTATCAATACCTTCTGGCAAAACAACTTCACCGCAAGCGGCGATATCTGCCAAACTCAATCCCCCCTGTTTTTTTTGAAAAAAGCGTGTATCCGCCATTTTTTCTCCTTACTTTAAGGTCGCAGGATTTGGATACTTCACATCTTGTACGCGCTTATCCAACTCTTTGATAAATTCATCCGAATAATCGGCTTTCTCTGAAGCATATAAAATTGTTGTCACGGGCAACAAAATCTTGACACCTGTTTTTTGAGAAGTTGCCTCAATCGCTTCTGCAATCTCTTTTTCAACAGAGCGCAGAGCCAATTGTGCCGCCATCGCGTTGCGTTCAAAAGAATCTTGGTACCGCTCATTGATTTTCGCGGCGCGCGCTTGTAATGCAGCAGCCTTGCGCTCAAACTCTTCTTTCGGCATTGTTTTTTGTTGCGCCACCAACTGATCACCCTCTTCTTGCAATTTAATAAATTCCTTGTCTTTCAGAATAATCTGTTGAATTTGCTCTTCATACTTTTTTTGGTATTCCGCGGCGGCTTGATACACCTTGGCTTTTTGTTGCACAACACCAAAATTGATGACACCTACCTGAGGACGGGTTGCGCGATAAACCCCATAACCTGAAAGTGCCAAAGCCACGACACCCAAAATCACACCAGTTGTTGTTAAATTACATTTCATTTTCTTCATTTTTTTCTCCTTTTTTTCAATTAAAAGCCTTTTCCGAAATTCAAACGGAAAACGCGTGTTTTATCATAGTCTTCTTTCGCGAAGGCGTATGAAAAGTCAAAGTTGATCACACCCAACGGCGATGACCACTCAATACCAGTTCCCACAGCAGCCCTTAAACGATTAGAATATTCCATCTTCTGTGAATCAAACTTATCAGGCTTGCCAATGAACCCAGCATCTGTAAAAAGTTTTCCTTTAATTCCCATTTCTTTGGGCAATCCAATGGGGAATGTCAACTCGGCACTGGCCGTTGCATACCAGTCACCACCCAAAGCATCGCCTGAGGCTTTATCTCTGGCACCAACACCACCATATTCAAAGCCA
>JAZLCF010000090.1:0-10031 GCA_045614105.1 Alphaproteobacteria bacterium
AAAATATAGGCAATGCGTGTGGTCAAAACTCGGGTTTTCCCTGTCCCTGCTCCCGACAAAACCAACAGTGGTCCTTCAGTCGTCATCACGGCCTGTTGTTGTTCTGGATTCAAACCATCCATAAAAAATGGTGCATCACTCATCTTGTTTTTCTTTCGTCAACTCTTGAATTGCTACATGGGCACACATCAGGCCAAAAATCCCCGTAATTGTAGGGAAAGAGCCCATTTCATGGCGTACGCGACCCGATTTTAGGTTGCCTTTCTCAGGCCATTGCAACTTGGTTTTATCTTGGGTCAGTTCTGGCGAATACACAACCGGAAAATCCATCATGACACCACGCTTACGCAGTCTTTTGCGTACAAAAAAAGCAAGTGGACAATTGATCGTCTTTTTCATTTTCGCCACCTGAATCTTTATCGGATCTGTTTTAAGTGCCGCCCCCATAGATGATACAAATGGGATCCCAGCTTTTACAAGGACTTCAATCAAACAGCATTTTGGATTCAAAGAATCAATCGCATCTACCACAAAGTCAGGCCGTTTCTTTAACAAATCTGGCAAAGTTTCAGCGTTCACCATCAAGTCCATCGTTTGAACTTGAATCTCTTTGGCAATATCCAACACACGAGCCTTGGCCACATCCACTTTCTTGTTTCCAACAGTAGAAGAAAGAGCAAACAACTGACGATTGATATTTGTCACAGAAACCTTATCAAAATCCACCACCGTCAAACGACCAATACCAGCACGAGCCAACGCCTCTATGGCATAACTCCCCACGGCACCACATCCCACTACCATCACATGGGATTTTTGCAATCTTTTAATGCCATCAGCACCAACCATTAAACGCATTCTTGACAGTCTGTTTTGCATGTCACTCAGTCTAACAAATTCCCATCTTTTTTTCAAGTAAAATCCATTGACTTTTTTATTCCTTCACCATAAAATACTGAAGAAAAGGAGATAAAATGCGTTGGAGCCGAATTTTTGCCATCAATTCTTTAATGCTCATAGGTTGTGGTCTGTTAATGCTCATCCCAGCGCTGGTGGATACTTGGACACAACATACGTTCATCAATCCATTTTCGCTTTCCGCCCTTCTGACCACTTTGACAGGTCTGTTTGTCTTTCTTTGTTGTCCAAAAGAACAATTGCCACTTCACCCAAAAGAAATGTTTTTAACCACAACACTCATGTGGGTTTTATATGCCATTTTTTCAGCACTCCCTTACTATCTGCCACCTCATGCGATGACCTTGGCCGACGCATTTTTTGAAGCCATGTCAGGTTTAACAGGCACTGGCGCCACCATCTTAAACAACTTGGAAAACGAAACCCAAGGCACTTTACTTTGGCGTTCCATGAGCCAATGGCTGGGCGGTATTGGTATTATCGTTGTTGCCCTGAGTATCTTGCCGAAACTCCAAATCGGTGGCATGCAGTTATTTGCCACAGAATCCAGCATGTTATCCGAACGCATCAATCCCACAATGCGCCAAAGCATTCGCGATATTTTAATTTATTTTGTTTTACTATCTGTTGCGTGCGCGGCTTGCTTATACTTTTCAGGCATGAGCTTGTTTGATGCAATCAACCATTCTATGACCACAATCTCCACCGGAGGCTTTTCTACACACGATCAAGGCATTGCTTATTTTCAACAACCCGCTATTGAATGGACTATCATTGTCTTTATGATTATGGGTGGACTTCCTTTGGTTTTAGGACCTCATCTGTTTTTTCGGCGCTGGGATGCCATTAAAAACAACGTTCAAATCATCACTTTTTTTAAATTTACCATTTTTGTGTGTTTATTGTTGGTTACCGTTGTTGGCTTGGATCGATTAAGATTGATTATTTTTCAAGTTGTTTCCATTGGTACAACAACAGGTTTTGTAGCCACCCCCTATACGACATGGGGCAATTTAGCTACGACCGTTTTTTTGTTTTTAACAGCCTGTGGTGCTTGTACAGGTTCTACCTCTGGTGGCATAAAAATGTTTCGTTTTGCCATCATCAGCCGTATTTTAGGCACCAAAACAAAAAGTCTTATCAAACCTTATGCCGTGTTTATACCACGCTACGGCAGTCAAGTCATTGATGCTGAAATTGCCTCTAGCGTGTTATTCTTCTTGAGTTTGTTCTTCCTAACATTTATCATCAGCACAACTGCCTTGGCTGCACTGGGCTTGGATTTCATCACCGCATTTTCTGGCGCTTTAAGCTGTCTTTCCAATGTTGGCCCAGCAATCGGCAATATCATTGGACCAGAACAAACCTATGCTTCACTGCCCGATACAGCCAAATGGATTTTATCTTTCTGTATGTTGGCTGGCCGTTTAGAGTTCACCAGTATTGTCGTTTTGTTTTTACCATTTTTGTGGAGGAAAAATACATGAGCTTTTTAGATGATGCAAAAAAATTTGCCGCCGAAAAACAAGCCGAACGAGACAAACCTCATTTAGAAGGTTTTTTGGCAACAGTTGAATCCCGCCTTGCCTTTGAAAAAGAGTTGCGCGAACTATACGAAAATGCCACCTTAATTGAAATCAATCGTGCTATTGATTGGGGAATGGAAGTGATGGAAAAACCATATGATAAAAAAACATTCCTGCAAAAAATTCGGGTTAAATTAGAAGATTAGCAAAAAACGCTTGCACCAATCCCTTTTTTGCGTTAGAATTTTCTGAAGGGGATTTATAGGGATGAAAAAAGTTATCTTATGGATCGTTTTTTTGGTGCTGTGCTTTTTGGGTATGGCCGCGTATGTAGGCTATCGCTCTTTTAATACAGAAAAATTTAAGGAACAGATTATTCAGTCGGTTCAGAAAGCCACTGGACGAACCTTTTCCGTTAAAGGTGACTCCCAATTGACATGGCGTCCGTTGCCAACTATTACACTGGATCAAGTGACTTTGTCCAATATGACCAGTAGTCTCCACCCAGAAATGATGACAGCGGAAAAAATACAAGTTCAAATTGAGTGGACATCTTTATTTAAATCCCCAATACGGATCAAATCTCTGACCATTATCAAGCCAGTTATCTCAGTGGAAATACTCAGCCGATCAGAAAATAATATTCAATTTCCTATCCTCTTTGCTCCTAAAAATGTCCTGATGGCGGAAGCTACCTTTACTGAAAATAAGGTTCAAGCGCAAATTGATAACATCCATGTGGAAGAGGGACAATTGGAATACCTCAACAACATCACAAAACATCAGTACACATTTTCCAATATCAATGGTGATTTAGCAATGGGTACTTTGAGTGGACCTTTTAAATTTAACGGAACATTGACATTGGGCGATATTGCTTTTGATACTTCATTTTCATTAGGCACCCGAGAGGTATCACAACCTATGGATCTGATTGCTGACCTACAGACATCTAGCTTAAACACTCATCTTAAAATTGACGCTAAATTTTTGCCAGAGAATCCAGAGTCTTTTTTGACAGGCTCTGTTTCCTTGGATATGGCTCAACCAAACAGCTTATTGGAACATTTGAAACTGCCTGTATTTCCCCCAAAATATAACGTTGCCACAGTTGCCACTTTTACAACGGAATTGGGTTTTGCTAGGACGGCTATTTCGGACTTTATGCTCAAAATTGATTCAGGAGATACCGAACTAACAGCTAACGCTAATTATAAAAAAGAAGGATCAACACAACCAGGGCAATTAGATTTAACCGTTTCCTCCCTCAACTTAGATGAGTGGATGGACACGTTAGCAAAACTTTTGCAACAAAAAACTATTTTAAATCATTCTCTCACTTTTAACACAACGATTTCCCAGCTGATTTGGCACAATCAAACAGCCACCACATTGCATTTAGAAGGAGAAATTGCCCAAAATCAAATGCATATTCACACAGGGTCCATTTTATTACCTGGCTCAACAACAACACAATTTTCAGGAACTCTCACACAAGCTGACAACAATTTTTCCTTAAAAACGGATATAGATTTACAAAGTCAAAATGTCGCCAGCTTTTTATCCTTTTTGAATCCACCACAAAACAAATTAACCGAACTGCTTCAAAAAGCTCAACAAGCCGAACTCAAATCTGTACTCAACTGGACACCAGATGTTTTTGATTTAAAATTTTCTGCCCTATCGCTGGATGATGCCACAGGAACGGCACACTTTTTAAAAAAAACAAACGAACCAACAACTTTTGTTTTACAACTGGATCACATTGATTTAAATACCTATTTTCCAGAGGCCAACAAAGCACAAACATTGACCCAAGTATGGCATGCAGCACAAAACTTTGTCCAAAATACAAAATTACCAGATTATCCCACCAATTGGAACTTGCAATTTAATCAAGCTAAATGGCAAAAAACAGACTTTGACAATATGACCTTGATCTCTAAAACAGAAAACAACAGCGCCATGCTTGACCTGTCTGCAACAACACAAAATGAGGATTTACTGACCTTAACAACAACGATTCGAAACATTGGCTCGGCCAATTGGTTTGTAGCACAAGGTAAATTTAAAATTCGGAGCATGGCATTCCCCGAATTTCTGCAAGATCTGCATATTAAAAATGATGTTGATTTGCTTCAAAATGCACAGCAATTAGATATGACAGGAAACATGGATGGGAATCCCCAAAGTTGGCATATTGATACGACGGTACAGACACAAGCGATAGCTTTAACACTGAAGGGCACTTTATCCAACAATCAGCCGGACCTTTTAAACATCCATTTTCAACACCACGACGTTGCCCATTTCTTGTTTGAATTATGGGGCAAAAATCCACTGAAAAATTTAACAGGGAATATTGTGATTAATACCAATATGACCCAAAAGAACCAGACACTACTTTTATCGGATTTAGAAATCACAGCAGATACAGAGCAATTGAGTGGCACAGCTCAATATGATCTTTCCACTCAAGAATGGACTTGTTCTTTAAGTGGCGATAAAATTAATCTGCAAAAAGTTGTGCCAGAAATGACCTCTTTTTATTCCAAGGATACTGGTTTTGACGGAAATCCTTTTGATTTTAGCCTATTCCAACGCTTGAAGGGCACATTCAATTTCAGTGCAAATGATCTTTTTTATCATACTACCCATCTTCAAAATGCTTCTTTACAAGCCCATATCAATGACGAAGCGCTCTATATTGACAATTTTATGACGACAGGCAATAGCACCACCCCTTCCACCATTCAAGCAAAAGGAACTTTAAGTTGGACACAGTCTCCCTCCTTTAATTTTCAAATTGCCACACAGGCCTTACCTTTAACAACACCCTTTATGATGTTCAATGGCGTTGGTTTAAGAGAGGGAATCTTGACCAGCGAATGGGATTTAACATCCTCGGGAGAAACACCTTTGCAAATGGCACAAAATTTAACAGGGCAAGGGCAAATTTATCTGGAAAAACCTGTGTGGATTGGGGCTGATTTAACTTCATTGATCAAAATCTTGGACAAAGCGCAAGATTTAAACGATTCTGAGGATGACTTAAGTTCCCAAATTAAATATGCACTTACCCATGGAACAACAGCTGTAGATCTTGTCCGTGGCCAATTTGCTATCAACAATGGCCTTTGGGAAAGTGCTGCATTGACAGTAGGCGCAAAACAAGCTTTAAGCGCAAAAGCGACAGTCAATTGGAATATCGCCACCACAGACCTTCAAGCCAAAATACCTTTGCGGTTAAAAGAATACGTCTCTTTTCCCCCCCTTATTTTAGAATTGATTAAGAATCAAAAGGGAACAACATACACCTCAGATACAAGCGCTTTTCTTTCAGCTTTTTTAGCCGAGATAGATCGGCGAAGAAAACAACAAAAAGAAGCTGAACTCAAAGCCGAACAAGCCGCTTTGGCCAAAGAATTATCTGAAGCAAAAAAGTTAGCCACACGCACCTTACAAGAATTAGCAGACGTGCTCAATTTTTGGACGCAACAATTGGCGACGACTCCTGATGCAACCATTCAAAAGGAAGTCCTAAAAGCACAAGAACTTCTGGCAGTATTAACGCCTCAAATGAAAGGATCTGACCTGACCACACAAAATTATCAAGAGATGACGCAAAAAGCAAAGCAGGCATTGGCAGAGATCAACAAAGCGCAGAAAGGCTTTGTCAACCAACAAAAAGAGCTTATGGACAAAAATGGTCAACAACTTTTGCAACAAGCAAAATCGTTGGTTTTACAAATCAATGAATTACACCAAAAGCGCCCAAACCTTGATGTTTTAGGTGAGTTATTACAACAAGCTGAAGAAGAAGAAAAGATCATCGTGCGCGCTCTGGAACAATACCAAAAACCAATCTCCTTTCATCAAATCAAACAAATTGGGCAAATTATTCAAGAATCCCGTGAAAAAATTGGTGAAATTTATGAGAATGCCGCCGATATCTATTCTGGTCGCCAAAGTATGTCAACAATTTCTTCTATCCAACGGCTGAGCCCATGAAAAAAGATCTTTTAATTTGTGGTGACTCCTTAAAACTCATGCAAAAGATACCCGATGAGAGTGTGGATCTTATTTTTGCAGATCCACCTTACTTTATGCAACTGCATAAACAGTTAGTGCGACCAGACGCAACCGCCGTTAGCGCTGTAAATGATTTATGGGATAAATTTGATAATTTTGGAGCGTATGATCAGTTCACCATCCAATGGCTCAAAGAAGCATTTCGGATTTTGAAAAAAACGGGGTCACTGTGGGTTATTGGCACTTATCACAATATTTTTCGCGTTGGCTATCATCTGCAAAACACTGGTTTTTGGATTTTAAATGATGTTATCTGGCGCAAAACAAATCCAATGCCAAACTTTAAGGGAACGCGCTTTACAAATGCACATGAAACATTGATTTGGGCCACAAAGGAACCATCTACGAAATATACATTTAACTATGAAAGTATGAAGGCTTTCAATGATGATTTACAAATGCGTTCAGATTGGCTGATTCCTGTATGTCACGGTCCAGAACGTGTTAAAAATGCCGATCAAAAAACACTTCATTCCACACAAAAACCCGAGGAACTCGTGTACCGCATTATTTTAGCCTGCACAAAACCCCACGATTTAGTTTTAGATCCGTTTGTTGGCTCTGGGACAACTGTTGCTGTTGCAAAAAAACTAGGGCGCCATTATATTGGCATTGACCAAGATAGTGCTTATATTGCCTCTGCCCAAAAACGATTGCAATCAATTATACCAAACAAAACAGAATACCTTGCCCCTTTAACAAAAGAATTACCTCCCAAAATCGCTTTTGGCGATATGGTTGCCTGTGGCAAAATAAAAATAGGCAGTCCTTTGTTTGACCCAAAGGGAAAAAATAAAGCTGTTGTTTGCGCAGATGGCAGTTTAAAGATAGGGAAAATACGTGGTTCTATCCATCAAATGGCGGCCAAAATAAAACACAGTCCCACCTGCAATGGTTGGCTTTTTTGGCATATAAAACAAAACAATATCCTTTTACCCATTGACATTCTGCGCAGAAATGATAAGATGGTTCATAGCAACATATTTCAAAGGAGAAAAAATGCGTAAATTTTTGATTTTAGTTGGAGGGCTTTTTGTTTCAGCTTGCGTCCAACAGGAATCTGTTTTGGAACAGCCAACACCAATCGTTGTCAATCCAGAACTGGAAATGCAACCTATTATTCCCGTTCCTAATGAACCTCAACCACAACAAGAGGTTAGAAAAACGCAAGTCAATACCAAAGTGGAACCTCTTTTTAGTCATCAGAAAACATATATGGCAGAATTATCCGCGCAACTGAATAAAACTGTGGGCGATTCTGGGCTTATAGTCAAACATCAGGGGGCTCAAATTGTGGTCGTTATGCCAGACAGCATCATTTTTGGGACAAATCAAATGACGCTTGAACCTCAGGCAGAATCTATTTTGGCTGAAATCGCCAGAACGTTAAAAGAATATGATCGCGTCAAAATTCAGATTTTTGGCTATACAGACGATGAAGGAACTGTAGCCGAAAATAAAACGTCTTCTTTACGTCAAGCGAACACTGTTTCCAATTTTTTACGCTTAAATGGTGTGGATATCAACCGCATCATCGTTGATGGTATGGGACCAGAAAATCCGATTGCCACCAATAAAACTGCCACAGGGCGTGAACAAAATCGTCGTGTGGAAATTACTTTGATTAACATGCTATAAAGGAGAATAAAATGAACTACTTACAACTTTACATTAGTGCTTTTAAACAAATCATAAATTTTCAGGGGAGATCTGATCGCCCAACCTTTTGGTCCTTCGTAATCATTTCCTTGATCGTCAGTTTTATTTTAAGTGCTATTTCAGCTACTGTTGCTGGTATTTATGGCTTAGTTGCCTTAGTGGCTGGCATCATGTTGTGTATCCGTCGTGGCCGTGACGCAGGCAACCCATTGTGGGCCTTGCTTGTTTTCATTCCGGTTGTTGGATGGATTATTTTGGGTGTATTGCCACGTAAATAAAATCCTTGTTTTGAAGGCCCCTTTGTTCAAAGGGGTTTTCTTTTTTTGACAAATTGGCTTGATTGCAGTATAATATTTTTATGCATTTTGACAATAGACCTTTAAAAGCCAAGCTACACAAAAACAAAAGACGTTCAGAGTCCAGCACACGTTGGTTGCAACGTCAACTCAATGACCCTTATGTGGCACAAGCTCATCGGTTAGGATTCCGAGGGCGAGCGGCCTTTAAGATTCAGCAATTAAATCAACAGTTCCATTTCTTTAAATCGGGCAAACGCGTAGTGGATTTAGGCTGTGCACCTGGAGGCTGGACACAAGTAGCTGTCAAAGCGGTACACTCTACACAAAACAATCCTTTAGTTATCGGCATTGATCTTTTACCAACGGCCCCCATTGCCGGAGCGAAACTGATTCAAATGGATTTTACCAATGAACAAGCACCTCAGGTTTTACAGGAACTTTTGGGTGGCCACAAAGTGGATATTGTGATGAGTGATATGGCGGCAAATACAACTGGCAATCATATGACAGATCACAGACGGATTATGAACTTGCTCAAAATGGCCTATGCTTTCGCCGTTCAAGTTTTAAATCCAGAAGGCGTGTTTATTGCAAAAATTTTCCAAGGCGGAACGGAAAACACGTTTTTATCCCAAATGAAACGCGACTTTAAGGTTGTTAAACATGTTAAACCAGACGCCAGCCGCAAAGATTCTTCGGAATTCTATGTTGTTGCCACAGGTTTTAAAGGATTCTCATGAAACCAGAACAAATTCAGCAAGCGGCCGACGAGCTATTAGCCCAAATCAATGCTTCTTCCCAACCCGCCAACGAAATTATCAATGCGTACACGCGTGCCAGACGCTATATTGGATCAAAGGATCGCCATCAGTTGACAAACATCGTTTGGACATCCATTAAACATTATCCAACACCCAATTGGCTGTGCAAATATATATCCACAGAAGAATTAGAGCTAATGAAAGAGCCTGCTCACACCATTTTACGCATCAATGGCAATCGCGAGCAAGTCCAACAACGTCTGGCTCAACAGGGCATTATCAGCACATTAACACCTCTATCTCCGTTGGGAATTGTCTTACAAAAAAGAACCAATTTACAATCATTGCCAGAATATAAAAACGGATTAATTGAGGTCCAAGACGAAGGCTCACAACTTGCCACGTTAGCAACGGGCATTGGTCCCAACACAACCGTTTTAGATTATTGTGCTGGAGCCGGAGGGAAATCATTATGTCTGGCACAAATGATGCAAAATCAAGGGACAATTATCGCGCATGATATTTCAAAACGTAGCTTAAATGAATTACAAAAACGAGCTCAACGCGCGCATACCCCCATCATTCAAATCACTTTAAAACCACAAGGTTTGTTTCAACATGTGGTCGTGGATGCGCCGTGCACTGGATCTGGCACATGGCGCAGAAATCCAGATGGACGCTTGAAATTGACGGAAGCCCAATTATGTGAACTCCTTAAAAAACAAAAAATCATTTTGGACAAAGCCAGCCAATTTGTGCAACCAAATGGTTTTTTA
>JAZLCF010000091.1:0-2437 GCA_045614105.1 Alphaproteobacteria bacterium
CACAGAACGACATGGCTACGATCCGACTTGGATCAAAGCCTTCCAGGGCCTTATCTGTAAAGACTTTTGAAGGCTTATCTTCTGTGGCTGTTCCGGCGCCAGTCAGCTTGTCAAAGGATTTCGTCAAGCCAAAACGTTCCACCTCGGAACGCAAAATGTCTGTCGCTTTATTGCTGGCCAAAATGTTGATGAAGCCCAAGGACCTGGCAAATTCCAATATGGCGAGAGCACCTTCCTTTAAATGCAAATTCTTGCTGCGTTCTGCATAGCATTGCAAGTAGTATGCACGAGCTTCATCGGCTTTGTCTGCACCAAATAAATCTCGAATCAAATTTTTGCCAGATTTATTCATAGACAATTTGGCTTCTTCTTTAGACCATGTTGGCAAACCGAAATGCACGCGCATATCGTTTTGAGCCAACCAGATCGCTCCAAAGGTATCCACAAGTGTATTATCCCAATCCCAGAAAATTACTTTGTGTTTTGTCATATATACTCCTTTCTTAATTATGCCGAATGGGGCATTTTTGTCTCAGCAGATAATTCCTTGATAAAATCATCAAGAGGCATTGTTTTTTGTTCATTAGATCCAATGCGCCGTATGCACACAGATCCACTTTCTTTTTCTTTGGCCCCGACAACAACTATGTAGGGGATTTTTTCCAGCGAGTGTTCGCGTACCTTGTAGCCAATCTTTTCATTGCTGAGATCTGTTTCAACTATAAGTCCTGCGGCTTTCAACTTGCCTGCCACTTCATTGGCATAATCGTTGAAGTCCGAGGTAATTGGCGCAACCAGAGCCTGAACAGGGGCCAGCCACAGGGGCAAATTTCCCGCATAGTTTTCTATCAGGATGCCCAAAAAACGCTCAATTGATCCAAACAAAGCACGATGCAACATCACAGGACGATGTTTATTGCCATCTTCGCCGATATAGGAAATATCAAAACGTTCGGGCAAATTCATATCCACTTGAATCGTGCCACATTGCCACTCGCGGCCGATAGCATCCTTTAAAATGAACTCCAATTTCGGGCCATAGAAAGCGCCTTCGCCTTCGTTGATTTCATATTTATAACCATGATGATCCAAGGCATGAGCCAAAGACTTTTCAGACAAATCCCAAATTTCATCAGAGCCAATTCGTTTTTCAGGACGTGTGGACAGATAAATCTTGACCTCCTCAAACCCGAAATCTTTATAAATATCCAAAATCAGTTTTAAGGTTGTAATGCACTCTTCCTCCATTTGCTCGGGGGTGCAGAAAATATGCGCATCATCCTGTGTAAATTCACGCACACGCATCAGCCCCATCAAGGATCCGCTGGCTTCATAGCGATGCACTTTCCCAAATTCCGCCATGCGTAAAGGCAAATCACGATAGGATTTAATGCCTTGCTTATAAACCAATACTCCACCAGGGCAGTTCATTGGCTTAATGCAGAAAAAACGCCCATCCTCTGTTTGTCCAGAATAGTTATGCTCGCCATATTTTTGCCAGTGGCCAGAGGTTTCCCACAACACGCGATCCATCACGCCCGGGGTGCAAACCTCAATATAGCCATTTTGTTCTTGGCGTGTCCGCATATATTCAATCAATTTGCGATAAATGCGATAGCCTTTATCATGCCAAAAGACTGAACCGGGGGCATATTCTGGTTCAAAGTGGAACAAATCCATTTCTTTGCCGATTTTGCGGTGCTCGCGCTTTTTGGCTTCTTCCAGCATGGTCAAATAATCTTTTAATTCCTGTTTAGATCCAAAAGCGGTGCCATAAATTCTGGTCAACATTTTGTTTTTGGAGTCGCCATGCCAATATGCCCCCGCGACGGACAACAGCTTAAATGCTTTAATGTCGGATACATAAGCAACGTGTGGGCCGCGGCACAAATCAACAAACTTATCGCCTGTCCAATAGACGGAAACTTTCTCGCCTCTGGCTTCAATTTCGTTCAACCAATCTTGCTTATACTCATTGTCTTTGAATAAATCACGCGCTTCTGCTACGGAAAGTTCTTGACGTTTCATTGGGACGCGTGAGTCAATAATTTTTTGCATTTGCTCTTCTATTTTGGGCAAATCTTCCACAGAAATCACAACGCCTTCTGGTAAATCAAAATCTCCATAAAATCCTTCGTCTGTGGCTGGCCCCATCGCCATCTTGACGCCTGGGTATAAATCATACATAGCTTCTGCCAAAACATGCTGGCAAGAATGCCGCATCATATGTAATTGTTCTTTTTCCATTTTAATTTCCTATTTTGATGAATGTTTATCGATTGTTTAAAGTTATTGTATAGACAGCAAAAATGACAGACCCCCTAAGGGGTTGTTGTTATGCGTTTTAAAAATACAATATCTTTCTTCATCATTTATCCTTTGTTGATGTGCTAAATAACATCAATACGAATCATTCTACATATTTTTTTGAAAAAAT
>JAZLCF010000092.1:0-3124 GCA_045614105.1 Alphaproteobacteria bacterium
TGACCATGCCAGAGCTAAGTTGGTCAGTTTTTGTTTTTCCGGGGACAGTTTCACTGAAGGTGTTTTTTGATTTGGTGTGGATTTGTTGCTTTTAGGGGACATGAAACCTCATCTTTCCTTGAAATTTTACTCAAAGATAAAACATTTTTCAAGTGAAATTTCTTCTTGACAAGAGTGATAAAAAAGAGTATCTATTTCGCATCATTTTTATTTAAGAAAAGGAGCAAAAAAATGTTTAAAACTTTGGATGATTTTGATTTTAATGGTAAAACAGTATTTATTCGCGCGGACTTGAATGTACCCGCCAAAGATGGACAAATCACGGATACAACCCGTATTGATCGCTTTGTGCCCACCTTGAAGTATATTGTAGAACATGGTGGAAAAGCCGTGGTGGCCAGCCACTTTGGTCGCCCTAAGGGTCAAAAAAATCCAGAATTTTCTATGGCTTTTTTGGCGCCTGCGTTGGAAAAGGCCGCGGGAGTTCATGTGAAATTCATTGATGATTGCGTGGGTGAAGCGCGTGACGCAGCGGTGGCCGCTATGCAACCAGGCGAAGTGGTTTTGTTGGAAAACCTGCGCTTTTATGCGGGAGAAGAAGCCAATGATCGCGAATTTGCCGAAAGCTTGGCGCATGGGATGGATATTTATATCAATGATGCGTTTTCAACGGCTCACCGCGCGCATGCTTCCACAGAAGGCATGGCTCATCTGTTGCCAAATGGCGCTGGTCGCTTGATGCAAGAAGAATTGGAAGCGTTGGATAAAGCTTTGGGCAATCCTGTTCATCCTGCTGTTGCATTGGTGGGTGGCAGCAAAGTTTCCACAAAGTTGGACTTGCTGGGCAATCTTGTCAAAAAAGTGGATTACTTGTTGATTGGGGGGGGGATGGCGCATACCTTCTTGGCCGCACAGGGAATTCCAATGGGCGAAGGATCTTTGGTGGAGCCCGATATGATTGAGACAGCTAAAAACATTTTGGCCAATGCTGGTTCTTGCAAGATTGTGTTGCCTGTGGACCTGGTGTGGGCCGATGCTTTTGCTGAAGGACAACAACCACATACCTCTGATGTACATGCTTTACCGATCGGTAAGCCCTTATTGGATATTGGAGAAAAATCTGTGGAAGCCTTTACAAATGTCATTAAAAATGCCAAAACATTGATTTGGAATGGTCCTGTGGGGGCCTTTGAAATTAAGCCATTTGACAAGGGAACAAACGAGATTGCAAAAGTGGTTGCTGAACAGACAAAGGCGGGGGCTTTAACATCTGTGGCTGGTGGCGGTGATACTGTGTCCGCACTTAAAAATGCAGGGGTGAAGGCCGATATGACCTATGTATCCGCAGCAGGTGGCGCTTTCTTGGAATGGATGGAAGGCAAATCTTTACCAGGCGTTGCTATCTTGGAAAAATAAAAAATATATCAATCAAAAGCCCTGCCTGTCGGTGGGGTTTTTTAGTAATTGACAACAATAAAAAACTTGACATAAAAATTGAATAGGTGTAAAATAGCGCCACTTGAATTTATCGCGGAGCATATATGACTGAGGAACAATCTGAATTACAAGAAAAACAACGCACAGGTGTGCTTGATAATATTGTGAGAAATAAGAAGATTTTTAGATCTCAAAATCAAGTGATGCATCGTTTGTTTAGAAAGACGAAAAAGCCATATACTTTGGTGGATTGGCATATGCGTCGTCAGCCATCAGATTTGCATTTGTTTGCAGCTTTTGGTTTGATGAATCCCTTGGAATATGATTACTTTTCTCATCATATGGATCGTTGGCAACATCGTATAGAAGATGAAGAAATGACTAAGACTATACCTTCACCAATGATGGCATTGGATGATGACGATGATGATGAAATGGATGAAAAAATCAATAGTGAAGCATCTGCTCTGGGGTTGCCCGAAAAGCGTGTTCATATATTTTTGAAATCATTGGTACAGGAAGATTACGATCAACACGAAAATTTATGTCTACGATTTGAAAAGCCTGTGAAATTGATTCATGCCGTTGATGATGCTTTATACTTAGAAGGTGATCGTTTGGATCCAGAAGGCAGTGTGAGTGCGGTTGAAGAATTACTATGCCAGAATGCGTATCCTGTCTCAGAAGTTAGTGCATGGCGCTATATGAATAAAATGGTGGCGCGCAACTCTCGTTCCCCTCTTAAAATACAGTTAAGAAATACAGACGATGCTTTGAAAAAATTAAATGATTTTCAATTGTATAAAGCGGTGGCAGATATTTGTGATTATGGTAAAAATCCTAGAGGGATTCAAAGAATAAATGGCCAACGGCAAGAGTATGTTTTTACCGATAAATCTTTGCGTATTCAGGCTTCTTTGGATTTTTTACAAAGAAAAAAGTTTTTGAATCCAGAAATGCTGAAACAAGTTCAGAGTTTGTCCGACCAAGAGCGTTCTAAGAACATGTTAGAGTTGCAAAGAAGTGCTGTTTCTTCATTTTTGACGGATATGGTGCAAGCGGCACCTGATGCCGTATGGTTTGAAGAAATGCAACTAAAATTTAAAACTTATTTCCACAAACTTTTGGAAACAGTGGGAGATCCTGTTTTGGTTCGCAGGAATAATGTGAGTGTTTCTTGTTTGATGCCAAAATCTGCAAAAACATCTTCCAAAATCGCTCAAACAATACAAAATTCTTTTTCTGAAAATTCAGATCGCTAACGTTTTGAAAAAGATATTTGATAAAAACGTTCTGGAACTTCAAAAAGTTTGGAGCATATATTTTAGGATTTTATGCTTGCATTTTTCGCAAAAAAGTTGTATAAAATGGCCATCAATTTTTTGAAAGGAAAAATATGTCTAAAACGAAAATGCTTGATGCGAATGAAGCCGCTGCCACAGTGGCCTATAAATTGAACGAACTTTCCATTATTTACCCGATTACACCATCGTCTCCAATGGGCGAATGGGCGGACGCTTGGGCGGCCGGAAAACAACAAAACATTTGGGGCAAAGTGCCTGAAGTGTTGGAAATGCAATCCGAAGCTGGTGCGATTGGCGCTGTGCATGGGGCTTTGCAGGCGGGTTCTATGACAACAACTTATACTGCCAGCCAAGGCTTGTTGTTGATGATTCCAAATATGTAC
>JAZLCF010000093.1:0-2667 GCA_045614105.1 Alphaproteobacteria bacterium
AGCCCTCGTCCCGTCGCTAAGCTCGGGACCGCCTCAAGGCGTCGTTCGCCAAGGCTCACCGAACCCCGTCGGGGCTTCTCACCCTCCCCACATACAAAAAATACTAAAAATAAAATACTGGCGGAAAGGGGGGGATTCGAACCCCCGATAGAGATAATCCCTATAACAGGTTTCGAGTCTGCCGCATTCGACCACTCTGCCACCTTTCCATATTCACCAAGTATTCTGTCCTCAGGCTTGCGCCTATAACAGATTTGTCCGCTTTCGCGTTCTCTCCCTTCGGTCGGTAGCGAGTCTGCCGCTTATCACTCCGACACAAAAAGTGGATTTATTATACACTTTTTCCATACAAAAATCAACCTATTTCAGCATATGCGCACTCCCCTAATTTAACCCTTGCTTTTTTATAAAAAATCGTGTATAATGGGAGTGTTGTTTTTGATGAACTCAGATTTGACCTGACTGAACGATATCTCGGTTTGTGCCGAATCTGAGGGAGAAAGCAACAGACTAACAACAAATGAAAGGATATACGATGTCGCTTAAAAAAGATGCCAAACAAAAATTGATTGCTGACTTTGCGATTGCAAAAGGCGATACAGGTTCTCCAGAAGTACAAATTGCTGTTTTAACAGCCGAAATTGCTGCTTTGGCGGAACACATGAAAACTCATCCAAAAGATTTCCATTCCCGTCGCGGATTGAATTCTATGGTGACAAAACGTCGTCAATTGTTGGCTTATTTGAAAAAACAGGACAATGCTCGTTATGAAGCGTTGATTCAGCGTTTGAAATTGCGCAAATAATTTCTTGGCAGGGGGTGTCAAGGGATGCCCCCTACAGTTTGTATGAATGATGAGATGAAAGGAAAAAATATGTCAATTTTTACAACATTTAAAAAAGAAATGACTTGGGGAGGCAAAACCCTGTCTATTGAAACAGGTAAAATTGGTCGTCAAGCTGACGGCTCTGTCATCGTCCGCTATGGCGATACGATGATTCATGCCACAGTTTGTGCCGCCAAAACGAAACCAGAAACTTTTGAAGATTTTATTCCACTAACAGTGAATTATCAGGAAAAGACCTATTCTGCGGGACAAATTCCAGGTGGATTTTTTAAACGTGAGGGAAAACCCAGCGAACACGAAGTGTTGGTCAGTCGTTTAATCGACCGCCCGATTCGTCCATTGTTTGTCAAGGGTTTTAACAATGAAACTCAGGTCGTTTGTACCTTGATTTCTTATGACAAAAAAACACAGGCAGATATCGTGGCCATGATTGCCGCTTCCGCCGCTATTACTATTTCTGGATTGCCTTTCTTGGGCCCGATTGCTGGTGCCAGAGTCGGCTATATTGACGGTCAATATGTGCTAAACCCAGATGTGCGTCAAATGAAACACACAGATTTGGATTTGGTTGTGGCTGGCACCAAAGAAGGCGTGTTGATGGTTGAATCTGAAGCTCAGGAGTTATCCGAGGAAGTCATGTTAGGGGCGGTGGAATTCGGACATGAAAGCTTAAAACCAGTCATTGATATGATTATTGCTTTGGCCGAAGAATGTGCCAAAGATCCGTGGGAAGTGCAACAAGAGCCAGCCGAATATGAAATGGTTCGCACCGAAATCAAAGAAAAATTGGGCGCCAAGATTGCGGATGCTTATAAAATCCACAATAAGTTAGAGCGTCAAAACACTTTGGATGCAATTCGCGAAGAAGCAAGAGCTTTGTTTGAAGGCAAGGAAGTTGAGCTTTCCATTTACGAAAAAGTGTTCCACGAAATTGAATATCGTACCGTGCGTGATTCCATTTTAGCTGGTAATCCACGTATTGATGGACGTGACACCAAAACCGTGCGTGTTATTGAAACGGAGGTCGGCATTTTGCCCAGAGCTCATGGTTCCGCTTTGTTCACACGTGGTGAAACACAGGCTATGGTGGTGACAACTTTGGGCACAGAAGATGATGAACAAATTGTTGATTCTTTGGATGGAGAGTCCTCTGAACACTTTATGTTGCATTATAACTTCCCGCCATTTTCTGTGGGCGAAGTAGGCCGTTTAGGCTCTCCTGGTCGTCGTGAAATTGGACACGGCAAGTTAGCTTGGCGCGCCATTCATCCAATGTTGCCATGCAAAGAAGCTTTTCCTTATACCATTCGCGTGGTATCAGATATTATGGAATCCAATGGCTCATCTTCAATGGCCACCGTTTGTGGTTCCACACTTTCCCTGATGGACGCAGGTGTCCCCATGAAAAAACCTGTGGCGGGTATCGCTATGGGGCTTATCAAGGAAGGGGATAAGTTTGCTGTGCTCACGGATATCTTGGGTGATGAGGATCATTTAGGAGATATGGACTTTAAAGTGGCGGGCACAAAAGACGGCGTCACTGCTTTACAGATGGATATAAAAATTACTTCTATCACAAAAGAAATTATGAAGATTGCCCTGCAACAAGCCCATGAAGGTCGGATGCATATTTTAAGTAAGATGGCGGAGTCTATTGCCGAACCTCGCGCAGAAATCAGCCCCAATGCACCTCGTATTCACTCGTTCCAAATTGACAAAGATAAGATTCGGGATGTGATTGGTTCCGGCGGAAAAATGATTCGTGAAATTACCGAAACAACTGGGGCCGTAGTCAATATCAATGATGAGGGTGTTGTTTC
>JAZLCF010000094.1:0-1982 GCA_045614105.1 Alphaproteobacteria bacterium
AAGCACGCGCACAAAATCCAGCACCATTTCAGCACTGCTATGGGTGATAATTGCCAAATTTGCATATGTACCTTCTGCCACATCTGGAGTCAATTCTATCTTCAGTTGATTGTCGTTGTTTTTATTTGCCATAATCTTTATATTTTGTCATTAATATTTCTTGCGCATGCTCTAAATGATACATTTCTCATTCAAAACCTTGCAAATTTACAGAGTTTGCTCGGATTGACAAAACATAACGTTTCACTTTTTCAAGTTTTCCTGCCATTTTACCATATATCACACGAAACAAGTTAAATTATCAGGCACAAAAGGCGATTTACTGAATATTCATCACCTTTATTGTGCCTTTCTTGACAGTGGCATAAGTGACTCAAAGTTGGAGTCCATTGTTTCGGAATCCCACATCTCGGAAGTTTTGGTTGAAGTGCTTGACCGCGATGACCCCCACTCACCGTGGTAGTCGGTCGTTGACCTCTCGCTCGAGCCTTGTAGCGATTCGGTGCACGATGTTGGTGATACTGGGGTTTTGTTATGCCATTTTGGTTGTTAATTGTTAAAAAAAACATTTTAGTGTTATTTTGTGGTATTAGTGTTTGGTGGGTTGGATTTTGTTTGTACATTTGCACCAAGACATACTTAGAGATGTACAGCTACTGCTACGGCACAGGCGTCTGCGGAGAGATATCTCTCCGTTTTTTTTGTTTTTATAAATCCGTCTTTTTTCCCCATTTTCTTATAGCCAGACCTCTTGTATTCTGCCTGTTTTAGCTTTGTTTGCAATAGTTTTTTTAATATACCTGTCAGAGCATCCTTTTGTGTTATCAATAACGATATATGGGCTTTGTTTCATACCGTGACTAATCATATTTTTGATTTTTCTTTTATTCCACGGCTTTTCAAAACTTTCAAACTCATAGAATGTATTTCCAACTTTTAAGTCTGGACATTTACGTTCATACTTTGTTCCTATCAATTCCTTATAGATATTTTTATACTCTTCGGATTTGTGATGAATACGGGGTGGTATTTTAACAACATTCCCTTGTTTAGCGAAAAATTGCCCAAGTTCAATAATTTTATGGTAATCTAATTTATTTCGCTCAACTTTGGGATGTATTAGTAATTCTCCACCATTATTATACTTGTTTTTAACTACAAAACCGTCGTTTTTTGCCAATTCAATGTAATCATCCATATAAGGACAATTGAAGCATACCCCTTTATGATTTACAAAGATTTTGCTTAGGTTTTTTGTTATGCTCCCTTTTTTCTTGTTGAAAGAACAAGTTTTGCAGTTTTTTGGGGAAATAAGGGTGCGACTTGTCGAAGAGTTGTCCCGTCTTGGCAGGATTGCCTTTGAGTCCCTGTGCCGGTGTTGCTTTTTCTCGGTCTTCGGGTTTGGGTATGTCTGTGACCGGTTCGTCAGTAGGTTCGAGTGTACACTTGCAGTTCCACCGGTCGCCCGGGTGGTGTTTGTCCCAGAACGGGGCATCCATTGCAGATTGGGGAAGATGTCGCTATTTGCTTCGAAAGTCTTCCAATCTGCTGCATAGTGTGCCCGAGCTACGGCCGTGTTGTACTCTGTGCGCAACCATGGCCCCACGTAGTGCGATGCTATAGGCATGACCTCGTCTCGCCACTGGTGGAAGGGTTTGAGCTGTCCGCTGTCGTCGGTGAGCAGTGCAACCATGCGTTTGCACATGAAGTGCACCTTAAAAGCAGAGAAGACCTATAGATATTTTACCGCCAAAATCAAAAAAGCGCCTATATTTCCGCATAAATTTTAAGACGGCGCAAAGAATTTAATCACAACACCAACCCTAAAATTTATACACAAAAAAACCGCTTGAAAAGATCATTTTGTCTTTCCAAGCGGTTCGTATAGGGCGGCGGCTACCTACTCTCCCACCATTAGGCAGTACCATCGGCGTGGACGGGCTTAACTTCTCTGTTCGGAATGGGAAGAGGTGGAACCCCGG
>JAZLCF010000095.1:0-5686 GCA_045614105.1 Alphaproteobacteria bacterium
TGTGGGTTTTGCCACCAATCTTCCCATTTGCGATTTTGGGGATCTTTATCTGCCCATTCTTTTGTGATGCCAATGTAGCCGATAGGTGCATCAAACCAACAATAAAAGACTTTGTCTTCATAGCCTGCTTTGGGAACAGAAAAACCATTTTTTAGATCACGTGTAATTCCCCGTGGTTGCAGCCCCTCTTTTAACCATTTTTGGGCGGTTGTATAGGCAATATCCGACCAAATACCCTTTTTGCTTTCCACCCAAGTGGCAATTTGACTTTGCATCTTGTCCAAATCAATGAACAGGTTTTGTGTTTCTTTGAAAACGATATTGTGACTGCCTGAAATCGTGCTGTATGGGTTTTTCAGCTCTTCGGGTTCCAGCAATTTTGTGCAATTTTCACATTGATCGCCTTTGGCCTTTTCATATCCACAGTAGGGGCAAGTGCCGCCCACCTGGCTGTCCGCCAAAAATTGGTTGTCATCCGCGCAAAAAGGCCGTTTGGTTGTTTTGGAGGAAATGTATCCATTTCGATCTAGCCCCTCAAAAATGCGATAGGTGAGCTCTTTATTTTGCTCTGAATCTGTGTTGCCATAGGCGTCAAATGACAAATTAAAGCCTTTGTAAAATTTTGTGTGTAAATCGTGATATTTTTGAATATATTCTTTGCAGGTAATGCCTTCTTGATCGGCCGATACTTCCATTTTTGTGCCGTGCACGTCGGTGCCACCTACAAATAAAACTTCTTCACCTTTAGCGCGTAAGTAGCGTGCATAAATATCTGCATTGAGCATGGCACCCGCCAAATGTCCCAAATGAGGAAAGCCATTGACATAGGTAAGAGCCGAAGTAATTAAATATTTTTTAGTCATTCTAAAATCCTTAAAATTAAAATTCATTTTGAACCTATTATAGCCAAAATAAAATGAAAGTGCAAGGATGTTTTTTTGAATAAAAACTTGATTTTTACAAAAAAATGAGTTATACTGACGGCTGGTTGAATAATTTTGATTCAGAAAGGATATAAAATGGCTCGTCGAACAGTGGAAGATTGTATGCAAAGAGTGCCTAATCATTTTGAGTTGGTTTTGTTGGCTGCGGGGCGTTCTAAATCATTAGAGGCTGGTGCGGATCCTGTGGTGCCCAGGGAAGGAGATAAAAATCCCGTTATTGCTTTGCGTGAAATTGGTCAGGATGCAGTTGATTTAAAACTTTTACACGAAGGTGTTGTGGCCAGTTTGCAACGTTATGCTAAGGCTACAGAAGCTGATTCTGATGAACAAGAATTGAAAGAAGTTGAGGCGGAGTTGGCAGGGGTGACTACCGGAGATGAATTGTATGCGGACAGCGAATTTGTCAATGCTGAATCCTTTCAGGTGGTTGAAGGAACCGAAGCCTAAATTTCTTTGAAATTGAGGGGGAGATATGCGGCCAGATGAGTTGATAAAGGCTGTGCAAGGATATGATAAGCATGCGGATGTAGGTGCGTTGCAACGAGCGTGTGTTTTTGCTGCTAAAATGCACTACGATCAGCAACGAGAAACAGGTGAGAAGTATCTGATTCATCCTTTGGCTGTGGCCGAAATTTTGGTTCAATACAAGTTGGACTATGGTTCCATTGTTGCGGCATTATTGCATGATACAGTGGAAGATACGCCTGCCTCGTATGATTCGGTCAAGGCGTTATTTGGCAAAAGTGTGGCGGATTTAGTGCAAGGGTTGACGAAACTTGAGGGGTATCAGTTGCAATCCAGTGAGACTGGTCAAGCGGAAAATTTCCAAAAATTGATTTTATCGTCCAGTAAAGATATCCGTATTTTAATCATTAAATTGGCCGATCGTTTGCATAATATGCGAACGATTGGGGTATGTTCTGATGAAAAACAGAGACGTAAAGCACAAGAAACGATGGATATTTATGTGCCTTTGGCGGAGCGGTTAGGATTGCATAAAATCAGAAATGAATTGGAAGATTTATCCTTTCAAGCTTTGAATCCGGAAGCTTATGTCAATATTTCCAAGAAATTGCAAGAGGTGCAAAATAAGCAAAAAGCCAATATTCAAGGTATTATTCGCCATTTAGAGCAAATGTTGCAGAAAAATAAGATTGAAGGGCGTGTGCTGGGACGTGTCAAAATGCCTTATTCATTGTGGCGAAAGTTACAAACTCATGAAAATGATATGGCATTCATTTTTGATATATTGGGTTTTCGTATTATTGTTGGTTCGGTGGCGGATTGTTATCGCGTTTTGGGGTTGGTTCATGCTTTATATAGGGCTGTGCCAGGGCGTTTCAAGGATTATATTTCTACCCCGAAAGACAGTGGGTATCGTTCTTTGCAAACGAGCGTGATGGCTCCTAAAGGATTACCTTTGGAAATTCAAATTAGAACTGAAGAAATGGAAGAAGAAGCCATGTTTGGTATTGCGGCGCATTGGTCCTATAAGCAAGGTATCAAATATGATGGACGTCAATTGCCTTGGATGAAGGAGTTTTTGAATTTGATTGCCAAATCAAAAAGTCCAGGTGAATTTTTGAAACGGGCTAAATTGCAAATGTATCCAGATAAACTTTTTTGCTTTGACGACAAGGGAAAGTTGTATTCTTTGCTGCAGGGGGCAACAGCTTTGGATTTTGCTTGCTATCAAGGATCTAAAGTGGCCTTAAAATGTGAGGGTGTTGAAATCAATGATAAGACGGTTGCTTTAAATACAGTTTTACAAAATGGGGATAAAGTGAAATTTTTGTTGTCGTCTCACATTGTTGCATCGCGGGAATGGCTTCAATGGGTGACAACAGCTCAAGGACGTACTGTTTTAGAGGATTACTTTACCGAGACCTCTCAGCCCGATAAAAAAATATCTCTTTTGATGAACTTATGGCACGAACGAAAGGCCAAAAAGCAAATTTTAGGGTTGGCCCCAGGGACGAAGTATGAGTTTGATAGTTATTGTCGGCCCGAGGTAGGTGATGCCATTGTGGGGATTCAAGGCAAAGATGGAGTTGTGATTCACAAAAGAAGTTGTCCGTTGCTGGCTAAGTATGTGGCCCAAAAGGATGGGTGGTTTAGTGTGGAGTGGAATACTTCGTCTAGGTTTAAAAATGCAATGGCAGCAACGTTGATTTTAATCTGGAAAACTGAGCCGGAGAGTATGGAAAATGTTGTGTCTGTTTTGGAAAAAACAAAAGTTAAAATTTTAACATTGTCTATCTTAAATCAAGAACACAAAAAAACAAAAGCGCGTGCCAAAATTTATGTGCGTGATATTGATCATTTGTTGGATGTGCTAGACGCGTTGCGGGCCTTGCCTAATGTCTTAAGTGTTTATGAAGCGGAGGATCTGTTATGATTGTGGGAGTCGGTTTGGATTTGGTTGAAATCGCTCATTTCCAGCGAATTATTCAAAAAGGTGGTGTTGCTTTTTATAAAAAAATTTTAACACCCGCCGAGTTTAAAGAGGTATCACAATTGGTCCCGAAGGCACAGGTCAGTTATGGAGCTAAAAGGTATGCAGTTAAAGAGGCTTTTGCCAAGGCTTGTGGCACAGGCATTGGTAAGTTTGTCAGTTTTAAAGATGTGACTGTGATACACGATTCAAATGGGGCGCCACAGCTGAAATTATCCCCCAAAATGGACACCCGCCTGAAACACAAATTTGGAGACAATGTGAAAATAACCGTTTCGCTGGCCGATGATCGAATGGCGGGTGCTGTGGTTATTTTGTCTCGGGATTAAGTTGTTCTTCGGGAACTTTGTTGGTTGCATTTTCAGTTGTTTCTGGGGCGATAATGGCTTGCACTGCTGCCGTTGTTGCTTCCTCCACTTGCTTGTCAATGGCTGAAACGACCAGTGTTGCCTGTTGCGCTTCCTTTTGGGCGCGCAGAGCGTTTTCATTTTCAATGGCAATGTTTTGGATGCGCATATAATGATCGGCGTATTGGCGATACTGTTCGGCCAAAATCATATCGCTGGCAGTGGTGGCATCTTTGGCCAAAATGGTATATTTTTCATTCAATTGTAAAGGTGTGCCACGCAATTTTCCTGCTGGTCCAGAGGATTCTAAACAGGTGTTGCGATAGATAGTTTGAACAGGGCGACTGCTCCGATTATTATTAGTAAAGCGTCTGTTTTGACGATTGTGATTATTTTGTTTCATATTCCCTCAATATTTTACATCAAATCAATTTATAAATTTTGCCTACGGGTTTTTCAAAATGGAACTGAATTTACTACCCAGATGGCCTAACGTTCCATCTATGAAAAAATTTTACTTAAAAAACGAATGAAAGTCAAGACATTTTTGAATATTCTTTTGCATTAGGGTGGCTGAATTGTAAATTGCAGGGCAATTTATCCTGCGCTAACGCTTGGACCGCCTTCGCTCTGGCCAAGCCTTCGCCTTCGGCGTCCGCTCGTTTTACTCGCGAGCGAACTTTGGTTCTCACCCGCTCATCTCATCAGTCACAAAAAAACGCCCAAATGGGCGTTCCCTGTGACTGGCTGGAGTTATCTTGCAATACACGGACTAAATTTAGTTGACATATATTTTATTTATGTTAGATTAAACATTGTGAAAACACAAAAAAGGAGTTAATTATGAAGGATAAACAATATCAGATACCTGGTGAAACAAGCATTCAGGATAATAATTATAAAGAAATTATGAAGAAACTTAATATACAGCCTCGTACAATTATTGAAAAAGCGGACTATCAAACAGACATCGCAGCTTTAATGACCTCTCCAGAGGAATTTGTAAATCGAGCAAACAATTGGCCAAGCGCCCTTCGGAACAACAGAAACGCATATTATCTGACTAAAGGAACTGAAAAAGATTTCTTTGGCCCGTTGGCGTATTGCGGTGTGCGTAGCCCGGATGCCCATGGGATTAAAATTCCTCGATTATCCGGAGAGAAAGAAATCGAGATGTTTGCGTTGTATACAAGAATGATTCATAAATATTACACTAATGTTGACATATCAACTCTAAATTACGCCACCTACGAGGCTCAAACAAAAGCCACAATGAATGCTGCATTGTTAATAGCAACAGTCAACTCCCGCTATGGTCAAGATTTGGATGTCGAATATAATCAATCTGATGACACGCCCATGAGTGAAGTTTGTGGTCTTATTGGAAAAAAAATGGATGGTAGTGATATGACAGATAAAGAACAAGCTTTATTCATATCCAATTTAGCTGATAGCTATGTTAGTCAATTACGAGGACATGTAAAACAGACCGCAACTATCTCTGATGGAAAAACTTATGGAGAATATAAAAAAGAAGTGGATGCCAAAAAAGCCAAAGAAATAGACAAGCGAATTGCCAGAATGTCGCCAGAAGAGCAAAGAAGAATGCTTTCTCAGTTCTTGTCTCAAAAAAATTAATATAAATATTTATCTTTTACCCGATTAAGAAGTATTTTTGTCTTAATCGGGTTATTTTTTTTGGTGGCTGAATATTGATTTTATGAAAAGTTTCGCTTGCTGATTCGTGCAAGGCAAAAAAATTGTGCATTTTAAACACTCACACACGAACTCTGATAAGCGGCTGATTTTAAAAGAAAAGGTCGCTATTCTTAGCGACCTTCACAACTTGGCTGAGATGACTGATTGCTCGGGGCAAGACCCTCGTCCCTTCGGGATCGCGCCTAAAGGCGTCGGCGTCGCTCTCCTTGCATGAGGCCGGG
>JAZLCF010000096.1:0-2944 GCA_045614105.1 Alphaproteobacteria bacterium
CTTTTTAACCCGCAATTCATTTTTGGACGAACTCAATAAATCCTATGTTTTAACCGCAAAGGCAAAAGGGTGCTCTGAATCCAGATACTTATGGCATCACATTTTCAGAAATGCCATGTTGTTGGTTTTAGCGGGCTTTCCTTCTATGTTGATTGGTATGCTTTTTACAGGTTCTATGCTGATTGAAATTATTTTTTCCTTAGATGGATTGGGCTTATTAGGATATGAGGCTTTGCAAAACAGAGATTATCCTATTGTTTTTGGCAGCTTATATTTGTTTTCCTTGCTTGGTTTAATTTTAAATGTTCTAAGTGACTTTATCTATACCTTGGTTGATCCACGCATTCACTTTGGGGGGCGCCGCCAATGACCAGTTTATTTCAAAAACAAAAAAAGATTTTTTTACAAAAACGACTATCCGTTATCGCTTTGATTTTCTTTTTAAGTCTTTGTGTTTTATCCCTTCTAACACCTATTTTAGCAAACGACAAACCTTTAATCCTTTACTATGAAGGGCACCTTTATTTTCCCATCGTTCAAAATTTAACAGACACACAACTGGGCGGCGACTTACCAACTTACGCGGATTTCAAAGACACTTTTACCCAAGCCCAAATTGCCCAAAAAGGCTGGGCTTTATACGCCCCTCTTCCATACAGTGCTGACACCGTGGATTATTTTTCCAAAGAACCTTTCCCTTGCCCACCCAGTTTCAAGCATTGGCTGGGCACAGACGATCAAGGCCGTGATTTATTGGCCAGATTGCTATACAGCTTACGATTATCTCTAGGGTTTGGCATACTTCTTACTTTTTGCGCCTCTCTCATCGGTTTTGCTGTTGGTGCAATACAGGGATATTTTGGTGGACGCACAGACTTAGTGATTGGACGCTTTTTGGAAATCTGGAGCAGTCTGCCGCAGTTATTCATCCTGATTATTCTGGCTGGCTTTTTAAAAACCACTTTTTTCACCTTACTTTTCATTTTAACTCTGTTCAGCTGGCCCACACTTACAGGCGTGGTACGTGCTGAATTTCTGCGCGTTCGAAATTTGGACTATGTCCGCGCTGCCAAAGCCTTAGGCGCCAGCGATTTGAATTTAATGACACGTCATATTTTACCAAATGCTTTAATTGCCACCACAACATTTTTGCCGTTTATTTTATCTGGTGCTATTGTCGCCCTTTCCGCATTAGATTTTTTGGGGCTGGGCTTGCCTGCTGGCACACCCAGTCTCGGTGAATTAGTTCGGGAAGCGAAAGAAAATTTAAATGCTCCATGGATAGGTCTTACCGTCTTAATAGTTATGACCTCATTGCTGGCCAGTTTATTGCTTATCGGCGAAGGAGTACGCGACGCAATGGATCCTCACCACGGAGGCCAAAAATGACTCTTTTAACAATACAAAACTTATCCATTTCTTTTTCACAACACACCCCTGTAAAACAAGCTAATTTATTTTTGGATGAAGGAGAATGTGTTGCTCTGATCGGTCCCAGTGGCTGTGGTAAAACAACACTAGCCAGAACTATCTTGCGTCTTCAATCAAATACCCATACAAGTGGGAGCATCCAGTTTCAAGGACAAGAGCTCTTAACTTTAACGGAAAAAGAAATGCAACAAATTCGGGGAGGCAAAATCGCCATGATTTTTCAAGAACCCATGACGGCCTTAAATCCTCTACAAACCATTCAAACACAAATTATGGAAAGTCTAATCCTGCATAAAAATAGCCCCAACAAAACACATGTTTATGATTTGTTAAATCAAGTGGAATTAAAAAATCCAATACGCATTGCAAAAAGTTATCCTCATCAATTGTCTGGAGGGGAACGCCAACGTGCCATGATTGCCATAGCACTGGCCGGCAAACCTCAGTTATTGATTGCAGATGAACCCACAACGGCTTTGGATACACAAACTCAAAATCAAATTTTACAGCTGATCAAAAAACTGCAAACAGAGCTGCATTTAAGCGTTTTATTTATTACACATGATGTAGAATTGATGTCACAATTTGCTAATCGAATCTACCTGATGCAAAATGGAATGACAATCACAAATGTCATGCCTAGCACTCCAAACTTTGGACGACCAGTTCCTCTGCCCTTACAAGCTCCCGTTATTCTGGATGTCCAAAACTTAAACATTCAATATGGACAACGCACCATCGTGCAAGATTTTTCTCTCCAACTACATATGGGCGAAACCGTGGCTTTAATGGGAGACAGTGGGGCTGGAAAAAGTTCCATTGGCCAAGCCATTGTCCGATTGATTGATGCAAGGGGTAAGGTGTTACTGTGTAATCACAACTTTCTTACCTTAAAAGGCAAAGAGTTACAACAAGCCAGAGCCCGCATACAAATGGTTTTCCAAGACCCATTTTCTTCGCTCAATCCTCGCTGGATGGTGCGCGATATTCTTTTAGAAGGTGGTAAAATACACCATATTCAAAATTTGGAAGAGCGGCTTTTACAAACATTACAAGCTGTCCATTTATCCGAAACAATTTTGTCCCGCTATCCCCACGAATTATCAGGTGGGCAACGGGTCAGGATAGCTTTGGCTCGTGCGTTGATACTCAAACCACAAGTACTGATTTTAGATGAAATCACAACGCAACTGGATATTCAAACCCAAATTGAAATTATTACCTTGCTCAAAGAATTACAACAAAAAGAAAAACTAGCTTATATATTTATCAGCCACGATCAACGATCTGTGCAAGCATTAGCGCATAAAACTACTTGGATTTAAAAGGTTGCTGTTTTGTCAATTCTTTAATATCTTGCTCCAACCCCTGCAAAACATCCTGATGCGCCGCCCCCACATAATGCCTGACAATATTCCCTTGACGCAACACTGTGGTAGGTGTTCCACTGACCTTATATAACATTGAGAATAAATCGCGCTGTTCCAAAATAGATTGTGTCAAATTTTTATCA
>JAZLCF010000097.1:0-1555 GCA_045614105.1 Alphaproteobacteria bacterium
CTTTCGTGGACAACGGACAGCTTATTGAGCGCGAAGTGGAGTTGTTTACTTGGGAGAAATTGGATAAGGTGGCTGAAATTCAGAAGAATTTTGGATTATCTAACGGATTATGAATTTAGAGATTATGACTAAAGCAAAGAAATCGTGGCTTGTGGCGGGCATCGTGCTGTTGGCATTGGTGCTTGATCAAGTGTCGAAGGTATATATCAAGACGCATTTTGAACTAGGCGAGGCTCGTGAGGTGTTCTCGTGGTTTTGGATTGTGTTTGTGGAGAACAACGGTATGGCGTTTGGCATAGAGTGGTTTAGCAAACTGCTATTGACGTTGTTCCGAATTGTGGCGGTGGGTATTTTGGGCTGGTATGTTCATACGATGATTCACAAACAACAGGTACGAGTTGGCTATTTGGCGACCGTGGCCATGGTGATTGCGGGTGCGCTGGGTAATATCATAGACTGTGTGTGTTATGGTAAGATATGGGAATACGCAGACTGGTTTCATGGCAAAGTGGTGGATATGTTGTATTTTCCATTGATTCGCAATGCGGCAGGTGAGGTACTGTTTTTCCGCCCGGTGTTTAATATCGCAGATTCGTTTATTACAGTTGCGGTATTTTTGATTATTCTCTTTTATCGTAAAGATTTGGATGATAGTTTGAACCAAATTTTCCCCAAGAAGGATAAATGAAGTACAAATGGCTTGTGATAGTGTGTGTATTGTTGGCAATTGTGGGATGTCGTCCTCGTAATATTTTGTCCAACAGGGAGATGCGCGATGTGTTATATGATTTGCATCGTGCAGATGGCGCATTGCAGGTGGCAGGCTATAATTATTCGCATGACCAAGAGGTGGCGGGGTATTATAAGAATGTTTTGGATAAACATGGTATTACCCAAACGCAATTTGATTCATCACTGGTGTGGTATACGAATAATCCACAAATATTTAACAAAATTTATCCTAAAGTATTAGAACGTTTGGAAGCTGATTTCGAAGCGGAGAAACTCATTCGTGAAGCTCGAAGAGATAAACTAACTGTTGCCAAGAAAAAAGAAAAATTGGATGATGATATTGCAAAACAACAGATTCAAGAAAAGCTTTCTACGCATCGAAATGGTTGGAAGAATCCTTGGAAAATATGGGTGCCAGAAGAATTTTGCGAAAAAAATGTCGTAATATTTGGTCATTTGGAAAAAAAGTAGTACCTTTGCATGCTTTTTCGGGCGATTTGGTTTCTAACCATTAGAACCCTTAAAACTTTTAGAACTTTTTAAACTAATATTTATATTAATTCGCCATGTTGGGCAGTGGGGCTCATGGAGCACGTAAAGTTGTCTGTCGACATGGTCAAAACATTAAAAAACAAATGGATACATTAAGTTACAAGACTGTATCGGCAAACAAAGCAACTGCTCAAAAAGAGTGGGTTGTTGTTGATGCTGAGGGCCAAGTTCTTGGCCGTATGTGCTCGAAGGTAGCTAAGCTCCTCCGTGGCAAGTACAAACCAAACTTCACTCCTAACGTGGATTGTGGAGACAATGTGATTATCATCAA
>JAZLCF010000098.1:0-2546 GCA_045614105.1 Alphaproteobacteria bacterium
AACATATCCCTCGTCTAGCAATAAAATTTGGGCGCTTTCCACCATTTTGTTCATCGCGGCAGAAGAAATACCATAGGCCACATCGCGGTTCACGGGCAAGATTTCGGCATCATAGGCCACGCCATAGGTTTGCCCAGCGTCTTGTTTCATAGCCGCCACAATACCCGCTAAAAACGTCCCTTTACTCCCAGCAATATAATCCTCAGAAACGTCGCTGTTATAGGTATAATGTGGCGTTGGATTATTTTGATCAAACACATAGTCACTATCATATAGCAAAGGTTTAAAATAAGCATCATACAAGCCCGTCCCACTACCATTGGTGTAATCAACGTATGACGCTATCGTTGTGGCCGTCGGTTGATCTGTAGTATAACCATTGATGATCTGTGTATTCTGATCTTTTGTCACAAACTTATAAGAAGAGGCCGTCTCACCATACAAAACAGCTAGGACATACCTGTTATCTCCAATAACGACTTCCGTTGAACCATAACAGTTCGTCGTCCTCTTGTCTGTACAATGACCATAATCAAAATTATATCCATAAGGCGTGCCAGCACTATTCAAGGCGAAATTGCTATGCACTTCCCCAACTACCCCAACTTTTGTTCCCGAACAAGATGTCCCCGTACATGTTGTGTGGTTGTTTGTCACAGCATTTGTGCCCGAAGAACCAGAATTGGCCGTATAAGAAACCGTCCCCGACAACAAACTAGAGTCATCATAAAAAGCCCTATTTACATTATTCCAATCCCAAACAGCCGTCTCAGTTTTCGACGAGGTATTATCGTCTGTTGTTGTGGTGGCGGTGGTTGAGGTGGTGGTTGTGTTCGTAGTCACTGTCATCTTTCCACCTTGCCCAATGGTCATACCACTGGAATACACAGCAACGGTCGGCCGTTTTGAACTCACAATAGGAGCCTCCCCTGCCCCAACCGTCGGATTGACTAAACGCCCATATGGACTGGTGCGTTCCACCATATATCCGGTATATCCGCGCGCATAGGCAGCCGCAGCATTAATAAGCGACAAATAGCCACCTTTCTGATATGGTTTGATTCCCGTTGCATTTTTCCAATTTTGAATACTTTGGACTTGTTCATTCAACTCTGCAGGTGTCATTTCCACAGGTGGCGGAGAAACCTGCCAACACTCTTTCGTCACTTCTTCAGGATAATAAGGATGATCTTTATCCTCCATCATTTCTTTGGAAATACAGGTTGTCCCGATCCAACACGTATCACAATCCATACACCGATCGCCAACCCATCGTTGAGCAGGGGTACAAGTCGGATTACCACTGCTACCACCATTGGCCAACACCGCCACCAAAGCACCAGCCATACCAGCACCCAATACACTATATCCGATGATGCTCCAATCAATTTTCAATGGGCGACATTGTAAATTATTCCGTACTTCTTGAGGAATCCGCCGCATACAAGGTTGCGCTTGTTGTGAACCTGTCCGCAACAGCGTTTGAATGGCGGGACAATCATAATTGTAAACCGCTTCACACAAAGCAGAATTGCCCGTTTTTGGATTCACAACATCTATATTCAATCCTTCTTTCTTCCATGCCACCAGCTGATCTAAATCTTCTGCATGGGCCGCCGCATAAATCCGTGACTCTGTCACATAAGGAATACGATTCAAACACGATGGTTTCACATTGACACCTGCCGAAATCAATGTGGAAACAGCCATTCTGTTTTGTGCCCAAACCGCTTGACAATAAGGGGTATTGCCATTCTCGTCTGTCATTTCCAACGAAAAACCCAAACTTTCCAAACGCTTGAGCTCGGTTATATCTCCATAAGAGGCGGCTGTATAAATCCTATCCCGCACGGAAGTATCCATATACTGAGCCAGCGCGCTTGAGATGGCAAACACACCCGCAAAAAAAAGTTCCCATTTTATTTTGTTCAAAATTCTCAAACAGTTGCCCCTTTTAAACATACTTCATCAGAACAATGCTATCACACAACGGCATGCAACACAAGTAAAAAAACACAAAAAAAGCATTTTTTTTAAAGTCCCCAGTGCATCCCTATCAACGCACGCCAATCTGGAGCAGAACCTGCCATATGATCGGGATTCAACCTGACACCGAATTCACTTTTCAGCAAAACGTCTTCACGCAAGGCATCTGTATAATAAAACCCTAAATCATATTCTCGGGCAGAGGGCCTTAAAGTGGTCTGAACTGTTTCTTGATAAATGATATCTTGGTATGTATCTCGCGCCACAGGCAATGTCACACGAGCAGTTCCACGATTGACACGTAAGGGCGAAGCAAAATGCACCCCCATTGTCCGAGACTCATCCATTTGCCAAGAGGCTGTCACCGCAAAGCTGTCACTTTTCACATTGGACATCTGAATCAAAGAATTAGCCTGACTCACCTTGGTGGAACCAACATAGTACATCCCCTCCAACGTGATTGCATCCGTCAAATTTAATGTCACTCCCGCCCCAACATAAGAGGTTTTGCTATTCCCCGTCTTAAAGGCGCCACGTCCCCACATACCAAACAAGGAACC
>JAZLCF010000099.1:0-6698 GCA_045614105.1 Alphaproteobacteria bacterium
TTGGCTCACAGAACGACATGGCTACGATCCGACTTATATGGCGGCGGTTGTAAAAGATAATGCCTATGGTTTGGGGGATCAAGAAGTCGCTCAGATTTTATATGAGCAGGGGGGATGTCGTACCTTTTTTGTGGCGCATGGCTTTGAGGGTAGCCGTGTTCGTGCTGTGGCGCCTAAGGCAGATATTTATGTGCTACAAGGCCCCGGTGGGGAGGATTTGGATTGTTTTAAAAAAGATAATTTAATTCCTGTGATAGCCTCTATGCCTCAGCTGAAATTTTGGTTCAAGGAACGACCGAATAAACAAAAGCCAGCTTTGCAAATTGAAACAGGTTTAAATCGGTTGGGATTGCGGCCACAAGAAATTGCTGATTTAAGCCAAGAGGAGCGAGATCAATTTGGACTGGTCTTATCGCATTTGGCTTGTGCGGACGAGCCGGAACATCCCAAAAATCAACAACAACTGCAAAATTTTAATCAGTTAAAATCCTATTTTCCAAAGGCAAAATTTTCTTTAGCGGCATCTGATGGTTTTTTGCTGGGAGTGGAATATCAATTTGATGTGGTGCGTTTGGGGGCGGTTTTGTATGGGCTGAACCCTGTGCCGAATCCCGCTGTTATCAGTAAAAATGTCATAAAAGTGACGGCGCCCATTATTCAAATTGCCGATGTGAATCCTGGCGATTGTGTGGGCTATGGTGCAGATTATGTTGTCAAGAAAAAGGGTAAAATTGCCATTGTCTCTATTGGTTATGCGGACGGTGTTTTCCGCAGTTTCTTCCCAAATGGAAAAGTGTGGTTTCAAGCAAATGACAAGTTCATTTCTGCACCTTTGGCGGGGCGTGTTTCCATGGATAATTTAATTTGTGATGTTAGCCATATTTCTGATGATATTTTGAATCAAAATCAATATGTTATTTTAATAAATGATAGTTATACTGCGGACGATTTCGGGCGTGATGAGGGCACCATTGGTTATGAGGTAATTAGTGCTTTGGGGCACGGTACACGATTTATTAAAAAATATACCTTTGATTCGGATTTTTAACTTTAAAAAAGGAAATGTGATTGGTTTTTCAAAAAATATCAATGGTGGAGTTAGAACAGCGGGCACTTGAGGATGTTCAGCGCATTTTCCCGTGTGAGAAGGAACTTTTAGAAAATATCCCAATTGAGGATATTGTGCAGTCAAAACAAGGCCAAATCAAAACACAAGAAAAGCCCTTTTTGATTCGTGTGGCAGGGCAATCTGGTTCAGGGAAATCAACTCAATTGATTCCGGCATTAGAGGATTTGTTGAAGGAACAAAGTTATGTGAAAATCAATGTGGGGACTTTTGCGCCTTTTCATCCAAACTATCAAAAATGGCAACAAGAAAACGCTGATTTAGTGCGCGAAAAAACAAATGGTCTTGCGTTGCGCGTCTTGATTTTATTTTATAAGTATTGTGTGGAACATAAGACTAACATTTTATTCGATATGACATTGTTAGAGCCAGAGATAGAGCATTATTTGATGGGTTTGGCCAAGCAAAATGGCTATCAAATACAATTGCATGTTTTATGTGTGCCCAAAAAAGTGTCTGATTATTTTATTCGGAGACGTTATCAACAAACACGGCGTTATGTCAGTACAAAGTCGGCCAATTATTTCTTTAATGCACTGGCTCCGGCTTTGAAAAGTTTAATCGGCAGGCCTTTTTTTGATCGTAAGGATACGCTTTTGCTTTGGACACATTATCATCCTTATCCCATCAAAAGGACGAGTTTTTTCAACCCTTCTGTGTCGGCTGTTTTGATGAAAAGTCGACAGAATCGGCGTATTAAAAATGCATCCGCTTTATTAAAATCAAAGAAAAATTGGGTGCGATTATTGAAAGGACAAGTTTGATGTATCAATTTTTTAAACCTGATTTAAAAGAATTGAATGCTTTGATTTGTCGGACTCTTGCGCAACAAAAAGAGTCGATTGTTAAGGCTGACGTTTTGCAAACAGGATGGACGAATATCACAATGAATGTGCAGGGGAAAAAGAATGAATATATTTTTCGTTTTCCTAGAAATCTTTTCTTTGCACAAGCTATGGTGAAAGATTGTGTAGCGTGTCAGTTTTTGAAGGGGCGAGTCTCAACGCCTGTCCCCGAGATGAAATTACTGATGGATAAAAATCGCCCTTATTCTATGCATCTCAAAATCAATGGAACACCACTGGATAAAGTTGTATCTGAGTTATCTGTACAGGAAAAACAAACTATTGCTAGTGAGTTAGCCTTATTTTTGACGGAGCTGCAAAAAATACCAGTGGCCACTGCACCCAAGATAATGAAAAAAAGTTTGAATCAGTTTTTGGTGGATTTGGCGGCTGTTCATCAGGGAAACTATGATTTTAATCGCCATACTTTATGGGAAAAAACAGAACAAGAAGCGGAGGCGTTATGCTTGGCTCATGGTGATTTTCATCCTGGAAATATCTTAATTGGTAAAGACAAAAAAGTAGCAGGCATCATTGATTTTGCCTTTGTGACAGTCTCGGATAGACATGCTGATTTGGGGCGATTTATCAGCAGATCGGATCCTCAGATGAGTCAGTTTTTGATTCACTCTTATCAACAACAAAATCAGCAGATTTGTCAGATGAATAAAGTTCAACAAATGGCAGATTTGTTTCACTATGTGGATCGCAAGTATGTGCAGTATATGCAACGTGCGCACCCTGAAATCGTTATTCCAAAGATGTTGTTGGGACCCATCAGGTAAATAAAGCGAAGCTTGGTGTGCAATATGCGAACTAAGTGAGATGATTGACAATATACTTTGAATATAGTATGCTGATTTTAAAAAGGAGAAAATTATGAATAAAGATGGTTTGTTCTATCGAATTGCCAGCAGGCTATATAAAATTCTGATTTGCATATTGGCACCAATTTGTTTTTTAAGATCTTTACTTAATTGTTATGGTGGCATCTCTAATGTCTCTAATGTCCTGACTTATGTTAGAGATGACTATTTGACTGTTGAAGATTTAATATCCGCAGACACTATTGGGTGGTTTGTACTTTGCCTTGTTGTTTTAACCTGTGCTTTTGTTTCACATCAATTCCTTCGTATATGGTGGCCTAAATTATTTAGCAAAAAAATTTTTATACTGTTCTGTTTTTATTATTTATTTTCTATTCTTTGTTTGATTTGTCGGGATATTAAGATAAGGTTGTAATTTCCATTGTTTTTGACCTTTCTTATTTGAATTTATTGGAACATAAAATCATGCTTAAATCAAGTCCTTTTTCTTGGGATTGGAATTTGATTCTCCCAGAGAGCCTGTATTGATTTTAAAGGATTTTTCTTGAAATTGGTTCGTAAATGGTGAAAAACAGTCACTTTTGTAAAGTGAATTTGCGAACCCTTATAACATGCTGAAAATAAAAGAAAACACGCCAACAAATGGCGTTTTACATATGATGGCGACCCTAACGGATTTACCGCCTACGGCGTTGCCTTTGGCCGAACCCGACGGTTTCATTTCCTGTCAGAAATTCCCAATTAAAAATCTCCCACAGTGGGGAGCTTTCTAATTGGCGACCCTAACGGGATTTGAACCCGTGTACCGGCCTTGAGAGGGCCGTATCCTAACCGTTAGATGATAGGGTCACTGGGGCAATTATACGAAAATTTATCACAAAACGCAAGCATTTTTTTATATATTATGACAGGTTATACTGATTGTTTTCGTAAGCGTTTGTTTTGCGCCAATACTTTGAATGCCTGTGCCAATCACACCATAGGCGGCCAAATTAAAAGCATCAGGCGTATTGCTGGCAGGCTCTAAACAAAAAAAATCTGCTTTTCTTGATGCGTACAAAATCAAGTGATGAAATATATCTTGCGCAACCAAATCTATCTTTAATTTTTCATCTGGATAGGTAATGTATGCCACGCCGTCCCAGCCACCAAAAGCTGTGTCAAAAGCTTCTTTGATAGGTTGTCCTTTGTCAAAATTCCATTGTTCAGGAGTAGGATAAGGGCGATCAAAAATAGGATCTTGTTGATGGTGCCAAATGTGCGAAGAAAGAAATTGTATTTGTGCTGTTTTCTTGTGCAAAAAATAGGGATGAATGCCCATTCCGCAGGGCATTGGTAAATCAGATGAATTATGAATAGAAAGGGTGATATTGAGGGAGTTTTCCTTTAATTCATAAGTTATTTTTGCGTCATAATCAAAAGGAAAACCTTCCGTTTTATAATGCTGATACTCAAGGGTAACGCTTGTTTCAGATTGACTGTTGATTTGACACTTAGCTTGCCATATATCTCCGTGGATTGGATGAGGGGTGCCAGGTTGATTAGCAGGAACATGGCGACTGATGCCAAAATAGTTAAAATGACCATCTTTAATCAGACTGCAATAAGGAATCATCAAAAAAAGAGATTGTTCCTGTGGGGCGCTAGCACTTACTGGAGCAGGACGTAAGACATCTTTGCCATCAAAAGTAAATTGCTTTAGAGCGCCCCCACAGTTGGGATCAATGCATATTTGAATGTCCTGATTCTTAATATACATCAGTGTGTCCCTTTAAAGATCTTCCTGTTCAGCTCTTGTAGGGCACGATTCAACAACTCATCAATCGTTTTTGTGTTCTTTGTCACTGAAGAAAATGCATAATTCAAAATAAGATCAGTTTTGTTTTTCTTATTATAATCATTCAAATGTCCTGTAATTCTTTGCATGAGAATGGGTATTTTGTCGTTAGATGTTTCCGGCAGAACAAGAGCAAATTCTGCATCACCAATGCGGCCAAGGTAATCCACAGCACGTATATTTTTAGTGGTCAAATGCGTCACTTCTTTTAATTGTGTATCTGACAGAGAAGATGCCTTGCTTTGACTTTGCAATTGGAAAATAACAATGGATAGCCCCCTTTTATAACGTTGAGCACGTCTAAGTTCTGTGGTGGCCGTTTGTAATAATGCGGGGCGATTTAATGCACCTGTTTGTGGATCAATTGAAGAAAGATAGCGTAACTCGGCCTCTAATTCTTTTCGCTTAGAAATATCAAAACCCACAGCATCAGCGGCTACCGCTTTTCCCTTGTCATCATAAATGATTTTATTCGTCCACGAAATCCAAAGTTTTTGTCCGGTTTTAGTTATTGTTTCTGTTTCTGTGTCAATAAATAGATTGGGATTTTTGAATAACCGATAAACTATATTATCTGCTTCTTGCTTTGGTTGGGGAAGAATAGTTCCTACTGCTTTTTTACCAATAAGTTGTCTTTTTGTATAGCCAAATTTATCCAACAAAAAATCATTGGCTTTCAGGATTTTGCCATTTTTATCAAAGGAAAGAATATAAGGTTTCGTATCTTGTTCAAATAAAAATCCCAAAGGTTTTTTGACTTGTGCTTCGTAATTGTCTATCTCTTCTATCAGTTCTGCTTTTTCAGCCAACAGTTTGTTTAGCCTAATGCGCAACTGGCGAATTTTCAGATTAGCCCATAAAAAAAATCCCAACAAAATAAGACAAATGTATATGCCCAACAGCAACCATTGTAAGTGAAAAGTGATCAGCATAATCATACCTCCTTGATGGCAGTTTAGCGTGTTTTGATTTTTCTTGCAAGTAAAAAATGCTTTTTCTTGACTTTTTTTCTAAAATTTGGCATATTATGATGTATGAAAAAGCAAAAATCGGATTTGCTAAATGTTGTAAATAGCCCTTATAAAGAGGGCTTTGAAACAGATGTGGCAACTGAATATGCCCCCAAGGGATTGAATGAAGATGTTATCCGTTTTATTTCCACTAAAAAAGATGAACCTGATTGGCTTTTGGATTTTCGTTTGAAAGCTTTTCGTCATTGGCAAACGATGACCGAGCCTCATTGGTTCCATGGGCACTATGATCCCATTAATTATCAAGATATTTATTATTACAGTGCACCCCACAAAAAAGCGCCAAAGTCGTTGGAGGAAGTGGATCCAGAGGTGTTAAAAACTTATGAGAAATTAGGTATCCCTTTGAAAGAGCAAAAGGCACTGGCGGGTGTTGCTGTGGATGCTATTTTTGACAGTACCTCCATTGGGACAACATATAAGGAAGAGTTGAAAAAACGTGGGATTTTATTTTGCTCTTTTAATGAGGCGGTGCACGAATATCCCGAATTAGTGAAAGAATATCTGGGGGCTGTGGTCCCGTATACAGATAATTTTTTTGCGTGTTTAAACAGTGCTGTATTTTCGGATGGTTCATTTGTCTATATTCCAAAGGGTGTTGAATGTCCGATGGAATTATCCAGTTATTTTCGTATCAATGCACGTCGGGCGGGGCAATTTGAACGAACACTGATTATTGCGGACGAAGAATCTTCGGTTAGTTATTTGGAGGGATGTACAGCTCCGCAACGCGATGAAAATCAACTGCATGCAGCTATCGTGGAAATCATTGTGAAGGACAGGGCAAATGTGAAATATTCCACTGTTCAAAACTGGTACCCTGGTGATAAAAATGGCAAGGGCGGTGTGTATAATTTAGTGACCAAGCGAGGGCTAGTGATGAATGATGCCAAGCTTTCGTGGACGCAGGTGGAAACAGGCTCGGCGATTACTTGGAAATATCCTGGCTGTATTTTAAAGGGCGACAATGCTGTGGGTGAGTTTTATTCGGTGGCGCTCACTAATAATTATCAAAGTCGGATCGTAGCCATG
>JAZLCF010000100.1:0-8133 GCA_045614105.1 Alphaproteobacteria bacterium
AAAAAGAAAATCAAGAACAAATCAATGCTTTTTTAAAAAGACACAAAGACTTTCGTTTAATTCACCATCAACAATGGACTCCCGCCAAAACAGGAACGGATGGTTTTTTTCTGGCAACCTGTCAAAAGATAAAGAAATAAAAAGGTTGCTTATCCCTCATCGGATTTCAGCATTTTTGTTGTCCTCGGATCAATTTGAAGCCCATAAGAAAAAACCGCCCTCCTTAAGAGCGGTCTTTCTTTTTAATACGTTAGAACACAATAGCAAAATCAAGTGTTCCTTCATACATCTGCATAGGATGCTTGGTTGGTTCACGCGCACTGGCTTGTAAACTGACCGAAACATTCTTGTAAGGATAAAAATCCACACGAGCATTCCACTGTGGTTTGGATGTTGCTTTTTCCCACTTTTGATAATTGAGATCAAAACCTACCCACTTACTCGGTTGAAAATACAAACCTGGATTGACATAATACCCATTTGAATGGCGCCAACTCTTTTTAGCCTCCGTCGCCCCAGATTCCAACTTCGGGCGCTGTTGTTGACTCCACAAATAAGAAGCCTGAATATACGGCGTAAACCATCCGACAGGGAAACCAGCCTTGACCGTCGGTCCCCAACCATAGCCATTTAGACGAACATCCTTCGCCCCATTTCTATACTCCTGTCTAGTTTGATGCCAATATCCTTCAAGTCCTGCGAACAAATCAAAATGACAAGCATCTAGCAACTGATATTCCGTCAACAAATGTGCTTCATAATCTGACTCATGCCACCCCTCGTCACGCCATCTGTCCTCAGACACGCTTTTCTTTTTGGGCGTTGCATATCCCTTGGCACCCCATGCGCTGACAGTCCACCGATCCGTCAAACCATAGTTTAAACGTGCAGAAATAATACTTCCCCTATTTTCAAACTTGGGTTCCCCTGGTGTCACCACATCATCTTTCAAGGGGGTACGGCCTTTTGGATTTTTAAATAAACTACCAATCAAATACCCCATCGTCTGACCTTCCTTTAAAACAAATAAAGGATTCCGAATACCCAACTCATGATTGCTTGCACAAGGAACAGCAACTTCTTTTTGTGTATCTTTTACCATGACAACGGGCTCAGCCACAGGCGTTCCACAAGTGGTACAGACAGGTTCTGGCTCTGGATAAACCGTACGCACCTCAGTCGTTGTGCGACAATTTGTGCAGGTTGGTACAGAATATTGCACCGTCGTCGTCTTAATTGTCGTAGCTTCTTCGGCCTGTGCCACAAAGGCAAAACCCGTTAAGGCAGAGGCAAACAATAAAATTTTTTTCATAAAGAATCCTTTCCCCAAGTTAAACTCATTTTTCATTTTACACGTTTTTTTTTGAATACGCAAGACATTTTTTGCATTTTTTTTATTTTTGTGCTTTTTGTTTTTTAAATTTAGAAAAAAATGTTTTTTTATGATGAAAAGTGGGATCAATATCTATGCCAACTTCCGTCAAAAGACCGTTTTCCAAGCCATGAACAACCAACTCCACCGAGTCCAAACTCAATCTGTCTCCAACTTCAATATCGGCAAACTCTTGTTCAAACAACTCTGCAATTGAATAATCCCGAATACCTTTATCCACCATTAAACCATACATCCATTCCAATTCACCAAAGGTTGTTGTAGGGGAAATCGGAAAATCACCATAAGCCCCACTATCCACACTATGACCACCGCCAAACAAACGATCCAAGACGGGCCTTTGTAGCTCAGATGACACAAACACATATACTTTATCGCCTTTTTTTAATTGACGCAATCTGGCAGCCGCTGGATAAGACACACCATTTCGTATAACCAATGTAGGCTTGGCCCATTTAGGTATCTTTTCCCCTTGCACCGCAGGCGTTGTATCCGTCATTTCATACATAACTAAAGAACTATCCGTCAAACCAGGTAAGTCTATTTCCGTCTTCACTGGATCTTTTTCTAACATTGGCAACGTCACGCCACACCAACGCCCCACAATCGGAATAGCAAATCCTTGAATCCCTAAACTGATTAAAACCATCACAAAAATGATATTAAAAATCTCGGAGGCATAGGGCAAACCAAACACCATTGGAATCAAAGCCAACAAAATACTGGTGGCCCCCCTAAGACCCACGAATGAAATAAATATTTTTTCGCCTAAATTATAGGACTTAAAGGGCCAAAGCAACAAGAAAACCATTGCTGGACGCACAACAAACATCAAAACCACAGAAATCGCCAACGCAGGCCAAAAAACCTTGAACATTCCAGAAAATGTCACTAATAATCCCAAAACCACAAACATACTGATCTGACTGAGCCATGTAAAGGTTTGTTGAAATTTAGAAATCTGTGTATAGGCCTGAATTCGGCTATTGCCCACATAAAGTCCCGCGATATAAAGGGTTAAAAAGCCACTTCCCCCCAAAAGGTTTGATACGCCAAAACCAAACAGGGCTAAGCCCAAGATAAAAATAGGATAAAGAGCTGTTTCCAAATGAAATTTATTGATTAAAAAACGCATCATATAACTCAATAAAAAGCCCACACCAGCCCCAACAAGCGCTTGGCTGGCAAAAGACATAGCAATTTTCCCCACGACCACTGGATTTCCCAACATCTGTTGCTGGATTAACGTCGCAAATGTCAGCGTTAAAAAAATAGCCATCGGATCATTTGTTCCCGATTCGATTTCTAAAGTAGATTTCACTTTCTCACGCAATAAAAGTCCCCGAGAACGCAGTAAGAAGAATACCGCTGCCGAATCGGTAGAGCTGATGATAGAAACCAATAAAAACGCATGCAACCACTCCCCACCTAATATCCACTTGACACACGGCACTAACATTAAAGCCGTCAACATCACCCCAATGGTAGATAAGATCAACGAAGGTTTAGCATCCTCACGATAATTTTGCATGGGCGTATGGAAACCGCTGTCAAACAAAATCATCGCCAATGCCACAGATCCCACAAAAAAGACGATTCGCGGATGCTGTAAAGCATTTAACACCTCAAAATTCCCAGCGCCTGCCGCCAAGCCAATGCATAAAAATACCAAAATCAAAGGCACGCCAACACGCGATGAAATAAGGCTTGTCATAATACTGATTGTCAACAAAAGTCCCGTCAATAAAATAGGAATATTAATAAAATCCATTGATACCTCTCGTTTTTTGCATTCTTTGTTTCAATCCATCCAATTTACGGCTGACCAGTGCTGTGTCGCGGCTGGTGGACACAAGCCGCTCATTCATCCGCGCGATTTCTTTGCTCAAATAAGCCGTTTCAATTGCCTCAGCAAGGGCTCGTTTTTCTTCAAATACGCCCTTTCTAAAAACAGCCTGTTTTTCCTGTAAGACTTGATGAACACTGGATTTTTGATGTGTCTGAAGTTGCTCAATGACATAGGGTAATTCGTGAATGATTTTATCCACAATGTGGGCAGCTCCTTTTTTATTTTTCATTTTGGGTCGATAAAAAGCGATCATAGAAAAGGCAACTTCTAATTCAAAAACATTATCCACCACAATAAAAGGCATTCTGTCTGAAAATCCTTTTAACTGAATATCTTTCAAATACTCCAGTAAATGATGGAAAAATCCCCCCACATTGAATAAAATAAATGGTTTAATTTCCAATAATCCATCCTGCATAGCAATACAATCATAAACCAACTCATCCAATGTCCCTAATCCCCCAGGAGCAAACACCACAAAATCAGCACTCAATAAATTTTGCTTACGTTCCTCCAAAGTATGAGAAACTATAACATCCATCATTTCCGTCAACAAACCATCATCTGGATATAACTTTTGATAATGCTCAGTTGTCACACCCTGAATCGGCTTTGAAAAATAGGCGCAGGCTTTATCTTTGTGCTTCCATGTTTCTAAAACACCTTGAGCCACTGCCCCCATAATACCACGGGAAGAAAGTCCAAACGCCAACTGATAATTCCTTTTGGCAATCACTTGTCCCAGATGAAAAGCAGCACTTGTGTAATCTGGATTATGCCCTGGGCGCGACCCTCCCGCCACAAAAACGCGCACAGTTTTTTGGTTATATTTATCCAGTATCTTTCGAACAAAAGACGACTTTGCCCGCACAGGCCTATACCGTTTGGCTTTGTCATCTTTCTTGTTCCAATATCGCTCGTGTTTTTTAAACATCAACACTCCCTCTTATAAAGAGATAGCATAACTCAACTAAAAAAATATAGCAATCTTTTTAAAAAAAGGGTGGATTTTTCCTCAAAAACATCATCGATTGCCATTGGCGTAAAGGAAAAACACAAATCAAAATGCTTGCCCCACTACAGCCACAGAATGAGGGATAAACTTTATCCAACTTTTTTTAAGTATTTGGGCGGAACAATGCCCTCTTTAATCACCAGCACATAGTATTGCAAACAGGCCATACGAATTCCTCTACTATCATCACATATATCCCATGTCTGATGGTATTTATAATCAATATCTTCCACCGATTTTAATTTAATCAAGGGCTCATCCGCACCAGCACGGCCATGCTTTTCTCTATCCTTCACCGAAAAATAGTGTCCATCAAAAATAGATGGTTTAACGTATACCGCCTCCACAAGACCATCTTTTGCCAAACGTGTTAAATCAAGCTCAAACAAATCACAAGCATCCACCAATTCTTTAATCCGTAAACTTTGTGGTGTCCATTCAAGCGGCGTTGTAAAAAAACGAATCGCACGTGACCGACCTTTAAAACACCTTTCCATCCATGCACATACACCTTTATGTGTCTTAGCCCCCGAGCGTTTCAGATAATAACTGACATCTGTATGAGGATTTTGACTAATGGAAAGAAGACCTTCCTTCATCACATTATTACCCTTTGTCACGTAATGATATAATTTCATATTTTCTCCTTTTTATGAACTTCATACATCTCTATTCTAAGAAAAACTATTGCGAAAAGCAAATTATTTGTTATTATAACTATGGGAAGGATTGAGTATGCATCTACAAATAGCCATCATTGTTTCTGTTTTGGGTTTGTTCGTCACAATACCGATTTTTGTACGCTATTTTGCTTATGCTCATTTTCCTGTCTGGCTTAAAATAGGTGGATTTTTGTTATGCTGTCTGGTGGCTATCTTGCCCATTTTTGCGTCACGCCATTGGGCAAATCTATACGGCCGATATTTTTCCATCATAGAACACGTTCTTTATTTTATTTATATTTTTGCGGTTATTTTGTTTGCCATCACTTTCATGCGTGACATTCTGTGGCAAATTTTACATTGGTTCAAAATTTTGCCAAGCCCTTTTAATCCCGCGCTTTTCACAAGGGTCAATCTGGCAACCATTCTATTTGTTTTAATTTGCACAGGATGGAGTTTACATGAAGGGCTCAAAATACCCACCGAAAAACATTTGATACTGACAAGCCCAAAAATAACTCAAGAAAAAACAGTGGTTGTCTTATCAGATTTGCATATCAGCCGCACCACGAATCCACAAAAAATCAAAGGCATTATGGAAAAAACAAACGCCCTTATCCCTGATTTAATTTTATTGGCCGGTGACATTATAGATGACGATATTGACATCATTCACCCCACAACGGTCTTACTGTCCAATCTAAAGGCCAAGCAAGGCATTTATTTTGTTAGCGGCAATCACGAATTTTATATTGGCTATCACAACGCCCTGAAAGAGCTGGAAAAAGTTGGTCTTACCTCTCTTGAAAACAAAAAAGTTGCTCTTTCCCCCGCCTTTTATTTAGCTGGCGTTTCAGACATACCTTCAACCAAGCGTTTTGGGGGCATTTCCTTGGCCTCAAAAGTCTTCTCTGATATTCCTTCATCGGCATACACCCTTTTTGTATCCCATTCCCCCACACCTTTGGATTTGTCTTATGATTTACAAGTCTCTGGCCATACACATGGAGGGCAAATCTTGCCGTTTCATTTTTTAAGTTGGCTAGGCAATCATCATTTGTTAGCAGGCTTTTATCCAACTCAACGCATTTATGTATCCCGTGGCAGCGGTCAATGGGGACCACAAATGCGTTTTTTCGCCCCTAGTGAGATTTCTGTTCTACATTTAAAACCCGAGAACTGACAAATGGGGTTTTGGCCTTTGTCTTAGCGATTCCATTCATACATAGCGATAGCAGCAGCATTAGAAACATTTAATGATTCTATTGCCGCATTCATGGGCAATTTGACCACCATGTCACAATTTTCCATCGTCAAGCGACGCATCCCATCTTCCGATCCTAAAACAAGTGCACATTTTCGTGGCAATTTATGGTCAGTAATGCAATCTTTAGCATAACCATCCAAACCCACACACCAAAACTCGGCTTTTTTAAGGGCGTCCATCGCGTGCGCTAAATTGGACACACGAATCAGCGGAATCAGCTCCGTCGCCCCGCTGGCCGATTTAGCCAATGTACCAGACTCACTGGGCGCACCCACCTCGGGCATAATGACAGCCGACGCATTAAAAGCCACAGCAGAACGCATAATCGCACCGATGTTGTGAGGATCCGTCACTTGATCCAAAATAATCACTAATGCTTTTTCTTTATCTTTCACGCTTTGCACAAAAGCCTTGAAATCAACGGGGGACAAAGGTTCACATTTAGCAACAATGCCTTGATGAACCGCATTTTGCCCCACCAATGAATCCAAAAATTTCCTGTCCACGATCCGTACACCCACATTTTTTGGCAAATTCATTTCGGCCACAGTTTCTTTGGTGACATAAAGGTCTAAAATCTTGCGCTGTAGATTTTTAATGGCCAGCGCGACCACGTGCTTTCCGTAAAGATATAGGTCTTTTCGCTTTTGCTCTTTCATCGGTTCTCTCCTTTTGTATAATTTCATACAAAGTAAATAAATTTTGTTTTGTTTCTTTTGGACCTGTTGTGGCAATTGGCACCAACCCTTGCTTTTCAGCTTTATGACGAATGCGTTCTGTATCATCTATGAGGGCAACACATGCAGGAGGCTGTTTAATTTTATCACACAGTTTTATAAATTGGTTATGCATTTGTTTAGGATGAAAAACTTTATGTCCAAAGTTTGAATTATATTCCAATGTGTCTTCAATCGTTATAACACGAATCCCTAATTCTTCGGATAAATCTGTTGAGGAAGAATTGCCTCGCAAACAATCAAAGATTTTATTCAAATGAGGACGCGTATTATTTGTCACAATATAAATAGGCATAACTGTCGCCAAATTTTTCAAAAGATTCAACATCTCTGGATCTGGTGATATATAAGAGTAATCAGTGTTAGCCACTGTATGAGCAGCAAATTCGTTGAACTCAGTATGATATTTTTTACATAGTTCACGCACCGAATTAAACACTCCACGAACTTCATTTTTTTTGAGTTCAGCTCGCGTTTGATGAAATTCTTCTTGTGAGATACCATATTGATCTAAGGTCTTATAAATGCCTTCAATATTATCAGACCCACCGATATCATCGTATAAGACACCATCACAATCGATAAAAAGAGCTTTTACGTTTTTCATGTAATCTATTATATAAAAAAAGGCTTGACAAAGCAACAAAAAAACGGCATAATATTGCTGCTTTGTTTTAAAAACGAAGTACACCTTGTGGAAAGGTGGGTGAGTGGTTAAAGCCAACAGACTGTAAATCTGTCCTCTTTTGAGTTCGCTGGTTCGAATCCAGCCCTTTCCACCAGTTTTTTGATTTGTCCTGTGGGCAAACCAAAAGGGCGGGTGCGAGTGTAGCACAATGGTAGTGCAGCAGCCTTCCAAGCTGAATACGTGGGTCCGATTCCCATCACTCGCTCCAAACGATAAACGGCAATTTCCAGTTGTTGGTTTATCAAGTGAGATAACACTTTAAAATCAAATGAACCGAGGTGTCAAAGCCTCATTTTACTAACTGATCAGTTAATGAAAGAAAGAAAAAATGACAAAAGAAACATTCCAAAGAACAAAACCGCACTGCAATATCGGTACGATTGGTCACGTTGACCACGGTAAAACAACCTTGACAGCCGCTATTACAAAAGTTTTGTCCGAAGCTGGTAAGGCTGAATTTAAAGCCTATGACCAAATCGACGGTGCTCCAGAAGAAAAGCAACGCGGTATTACAATTAACAC
>JAZLCF010000101.1:0-1596 GCA_045614105.1 Alphaproteobacteria bacterium
GGGGGACTGACAGAAAAAGGCAAAGCCTATGTACGAGAAGCGCAGCGTTTGGGTATGATCATTGATACCAGTCACATTAGTGATGAAGGTTTTCGGGATATTATTACAATGACACAAGCGCCGATAATTGCATCACACTCAAATAGTCGAAGTGTATATAACGCCTCCAGAAATCTTACGGATGAAATGTTTAAGGCCATTTGCGCAACGGATGGTATAGCCGGTATTAACCTTTATGCCGGTTTTGTAGGGGAACATCCTGATTTAAATACTGTCTGTGACCATATATTCCATTTTCTAGACTTAGATCCGGACGGAACACATATCGCCCTCGGTGGTGATTTGGACGGCTGTGATCGCCTCGTCACAGGTTTTGACGGTGTTGAAAGCTATCCGGGTCTTGCACAAAAATTGATTGACCGCGGACTTACTGAAGAGATCCTCTATAACATTTTTTGGAATAATGCGATTGGAGTGATGAAACGATGCTGTATATAACAACACGAGACAAGGCTACCCTTTATACTGCGTTCAACGCAATGACAAAAGACTCTTCAGATAAAGGCGGTAGATTTGTTCCTTTTCGACTGCCCACTTATTCAACTGAAGAGATTTTGCAACTTAAGAATCAGAGTTTTGGTCAGATTATCGCGGATATTTTAAAAATGTTTTTTTCATCACGCATTGAAGGCTGGGATGTCGATTTTTGTATTGGAAGAAATGTAATCCGCACTGTAGCAATGAATCACCGGATTGTGGTTGCTGAGCTTTGGCATAATTTAGACGGTAGTTTTTCCAGTTTGGAACAGACCTTATACAAAAAAATTACCGAAGGAATTTCAGATAATGCGATTCAAAATTGGGCGCGCATTGTCATTCGTATTGGCACCTTGTTTGGTATTTACAGTGATCTTTTAAAGGGAGATATGCTGAAACCAGGCCAGACATTTGATGTTTCATTGCCAAATGATGCGTTCCTGACCCCAATAGCTGCCTGGTACAGCCGTGCAATGGGGTTGCCTATTAAAAAAATCATCTGCTCCTGTGATGACGGCGGAAATATGTGGGACTTCATCAATCGCGGCGTTCTTAATACGTTGTCTCTTTCCGAGGAGCAACAACTCGGCCTGGAACGACTGATTCATGCAACAGTTGGTTGTGATGAAGCTAAGCGGTTTTTTGATGCTTGTCTTCAAAAAAAAGCCTATGCCGTTGCGGAATGTGATTTGCATTTATTAAATGACGGATTGTTTTGTTCTGTAGCAGGCAAGGATCGCGCAAAGAATACCATTAATAGTGTATTTCGGTCTAATTCCTATATCATTGATTCCAAAACCGCACTGTGCTACAGTGGCTTGCAGGATTATCGTGCCAAGACCGGTGAGAGTGAATTAACAGTAATCCTTGCTGAGAATACGCCTATGCGCAACACTTCGACAATCTGTGATGCCACTGGAATTGCTGAGGATAAACTCTACAACTATATAAATCAATCATAAGGTGATAAAATGGCGTTATATGCTATTGGAGATCTTCACTTGTGTTTAGGTGCCGAAAAACCCATGGATATTTTTGGCGGTGCCTGGGTGGATTATA
>JAZLCF010000102.1:0-10049 GCA_045614105.1 Alphaproteobacteria bacterium
ATACGCTTGTCTTTTTGGGCATAGTCTGCTAGTATCTGACCACATTTATCGGGGCTTCCATCATTGACACAAATGGCTTCCCAATCTTGAAAAGTCTGAGCAAGAACGGAATCTAAGCAGGCGGGTAAATATCTTTCAACACCATAGATGGGAATGATAATGGATATCATAAGCAATCTCCTCCAAGATAATATTTACCTCCAATATGGCGGAGCGTAGAGGATTTGAACCTCTGCATCCCTTTAACAGGATGACGGATTAGCAATCCGCTGCATTACCACTCTGCCAACGCTCCAAGTAGTATAAGGCGCATTCTATCAAAGATTCCCCAAAAAGTCAAGGAATTTCTCCCCGCAACACAACGCTTGCTCGTAAAATATCTAGTCCAAAACCAGCTGACCTGGATTTTTCCGAGGCTTCTTAGGTTTCTTCTTTTTCAGACGTTTATGTTTCCGCACCTGAGTGGTAGGGGAGGACGACAGTATCTGCAAAGTCTTGCGCAACTGGGTCGCCTCGGGCATCGGATTTGGCACCAATTCCCCTTTATCTAACTTATAAGTTTGCAAAGCAGTCCCTTCCGGAATCGGCATTTCAAAGAACAAGTGGGAAATATTTTCAGACAAACTGAACAAACAACTTTCCAAAGGCGCAATAAATTTACTGTGGATCAAATTGTGGACATGCTCATTCAACCAACAAATATTTTTCATTTTATTGTCTCCACCCAATAAAAGCGGTAAAATATGATGACAAGTGACCTGCGCTACAGATGGTACATGCCCACCCGAGCTGGCAATTTTCTTACGCATCCCCTCTGGCCAAGCATCAAAATCGCCACGTTTCAAAGAATCCAAGGCTATTTGCGTACGCAGCTGAGTATATTCTCCACGCAAACGCGTCCGATCATTCCATTCGCGAGGAAATACCCTCACAATAGCCATTTCGAATCCCTTTGGCACAGGCCCACTGGCAATCGGTTGCAGCAGCAACTCTCCATTCGGCAAATTCTGAAAAATCACTTTTTGAGGCGTTGGCGTATCCGCCTGTTTCTTTTTAGCTAAATATTTTTGCAACTCTTTGCGTTCATGCTGTTGAATATACTGCAAAAAAGCCTGTTCAGTAAAAACGTGTGGTATAGGCGCAAAAGACACACCAATTCTGGATTGTTTTCTTTGTTGTATCGGCCGCATCCGCAAAGCCCGAATCTCCGTGCGGATTTGTTTCCAATAAAGATGTTCCATAAGCTTAGCCACATCTCTGTCCACAACATACATATTACTTGTGTTGCCCGATCCACCCAAATCCAACGGAATTTTATAATCCACCACATATGGGGCCGGCAATACACCTTCCGTTTTGGCCCGTTCTAAATCATTTGGTAATAAAATTCTATCAAGCTCCTTGTCTTTAGCCAACTGTTTGACAAAAAATCTGTCACGCCTTTTAGAGGGTTTATCTGGGTTTTCCCGAAAATTCAGGAAATGTACCTCTTTAGTTGTACCATCCTCTAAAGTTCGAAGCGTCAAAACCACGTCTTTATTAGCATTAGTTGTTTTTTTATATCTTTTTTCATTGGAATTTATAAACGCATTGCTCATTTTTTTACACTTTCACAGAATAGCCCGAAGAACGCACCGTCCGAATCAGCTCTGAGTCATCATCTTGCAGATTACGACGTAGCCGACGGATATGCACATCCACCGTTCTGGGTTCAACAAATACACTATCTCCCCAAATTAATTTTAACAACTCCTCACGCGAAAAAACACGCCCAGGCTGCTCCATTAAAATGGCCAACAAACGAAACTCTGTTGGTCCCATATGCATGGCTTCCCCTTCTTTTAAAACCAACTTTTTATCAAAATCAAGCGACAAAACACCCGCCTTCAGTACCTTTGTTTTAGGCTTGACCACCACGCGTCGCAGCAATGCCTGAATACGTGCAATCAATTCTGGCACGGAAAAAGGCTTCGTCATATAATCATCCGCGCCATACGAAAGCCCACGCACTTTATCGGCTTCATCCGCGCGTGCCGTCACCATAATAATGGGTGTCAATTTCACTTCAGGATGCTGACGAATCTCGCGACACAAATCAACGCCCGATACGTTGGGCAACATCCAATCCATTAAAATCAAATCAGGTTTCTCGGATAATACGGATTGCATGACCAACTTACCATCCATCACTTCGGCGGTTTCATAGCCATGTTTTTCCAAGTTGTATTTCAGGAGAGTCACCAAACCGGCTTCGTCTTCCACAATCAATACTTTTGTCATGACTTTCCTTTCAGCTTTTTGATTGCTCCTGATTTAGATTTGTTTTTCAACACATAATTACCAGCTACTAAAACATCAGCCCCTGCCAAACGACACGCTGGCGCCGTGATATCATTGATGCCACCATCTACTTCCACCAGCACTTTTTTGCGTCCAATGAGTTCTTTCAGTTCGGCTATTTTTTTCAAGGCCTCAGGCATAAATGCTTGCCCCCCAAAGCCAGGCTCCACACTCATCACCAACACCAAATCAACCATCGGTAAATAAGGAATAACATCCGCCACTTTCGTTTTTGGTTTAATGGAAATACCCACTTTTTTGTGGAATTTTTTAATGAGGGAAATCAGATTTTCCACCTTTTCCCCACATTCCAAATGCACGGTTATTATATCAGAGCCAGCCCCAGCAAATGCAGGAATCAGCACACTTGGTTTTTTCACCATCAAATGCACATCCAATGGCTTTTTAGTAAAAGGGCGAATGCTTTGCACCACCATGGGTCCCATGGTTAAATTCGGCACAAAACATCCGTCCATCACATCTACATGAATCCAGTCTGCCCCAGCTTTGTCCAAGGCTTTCACCTCAGAACCCAGTTTGGCAAAATCTGCCGATAAAATGCTGGGCGCAACTAGAACCATCTTACCCCACGATCTTTGGATCTAACTCACCGCTGGCATAACGCTTGGCCATTTCTTCCAATGAAATTGGGGTGATGTGGCTTGCCTGCCCTGCGGCACCAAATTGTTCATATCGTTCTTTGCACACTTTAGTCATAGCGGCCATCGCGGGTTTCAAGTATTTGCGCGGATCAAATTCGGCTGGCTTTTCCGTAAAGACTGTACGAATTGCACCCGTCATAGCCATACGCAAGTCTGTATCCACATTGACTTTACGTACACCATGTTTGATGGCTTCTTGAATTTCTTCCACAGGCACGCCATAGGTTTGTGGCATTTGTCCACCATGAGCATTGATAATATCTTGCAAATCTTGTGGCACAGAGGAAGAACCATGCATCACCAAGTGTGTGTATGGTAATTTTTCGTGAATTTTCTTCACTGTGTCAATGGACAAAATTGCACCATCCGGTTTGCGTGTAAATTTGTACGCACCATGGGATGTTCCAATGGCAACCGCCAAAGCATCCACCTTTGTTTGACGCACAAAATCCACCGCTTGATCTGGATCTGTGAGTAATTTAGATTTATCAATCGCGCCTTCAAAGCCATGACCGTCCTCTTTTTCTCCCTTGCCAGATTCCAAGGAGCCAATGCAGCCCAATTCGCCTTCCACAGACACGCCCTTGGCATGAGCACGCCCCGACACTTCACCTGTCACTTGAGCGTTGTATTCATATGTGGCCGGCTTGCCTTCTGGATCCAAAGAACCATCCATCATCACGGATGTAAATCCTGAAGCCATAGCGGAATAGCAAACCTCTGGACTTGAACCATGATCTTGGTGCACACAAATCGGCAAATGCGGATACATTTCCACACCCGCCATCATCAAGTGTTTCAAGACAGCGTCATTCGCGTATTGACGCGCCCCTTTACTCATTTGAATAATCACTGGAGCGTTCACTTCATTGGCCGCTGCCAAAATAGCCAACACCTGTTCCATATTGTTCACGTTAAAAGCGGGGATACCATAACTGTGTTCCGCCGCATCATCTAAAAGTTGTCTTAAAGAAACTAATGCCATTTTTTCATCCTTTCCTTTTTATCTAATGGTGGTTTTATTCTATTCAAAAAAAAGGAAAAATGCAAGAATATTTTACACCTCAATCACGACTTTTCCCTTGCGTATGACGTTCAAACAAAAATCACAGGCTTGTTTATTGTATTTATTACAAAAAAACAATTTTTTAAAAAAGCTAAAGTGTTTTTCTTTTCAGTCCACGATTACGATATTTTCCATAAGGATAAGATCTTTGACTTTTCATTTGTTTGTTTCTATACTGTTGTTTTTCCACTTGTTGTGGTTGTTGTGCATCTGGATCTTCTACACAAATACCTCCATAGGGAGATCGAACAATATTCATATAACCTGAATTACAGTGTGCATAAACTCCATCACATGTCGCATGTTCTGGACAGGGCCAACAAATATGACCACATTTTAAAAACTCATTGGGTAAACACTTTTCATGATGACCAATACACCCAACTGCCTCATCGCAAGACATTTTCTCATACCCTTTTTCACATCTGACAACCTCTGTTCCATTACAAATACCATGTCTTGGACAAGCCATACATTTGTTGCTTGTGTATTCAGGGCTGTAATATTCATTTTCTGCACACCTTTTTTTAGCAGATGCTTCCGGTGCAAAAGTATCCACACACTGGATACGCCCCCCAATCGTAACCATTCTATAACCAGAACTACAATACGTAACCGACACTCCATCACATTCTGCATTCTCAGGACAATCTAAACACTCACAACTATTTTGGGGATGATAATAAAGACTTCCATTACATTCGGGACACGTATCTTTTTGACAAGAAAATATTCCAGAACAATCATCTTTATATTTCGTTCTAAATCTTGTATTATATCCAATATCACAATATCCCGTTTTTCCATTACAATGAGCATTTTCAGGACATGGCGTACATATTGGTGTTTTATCAGAACAATCTTTATAAGTTAAATACTCATCTTTTGAACAAGACTTACATTTTCCATCCACCAAAAATTCCCCATCCTTACACTTAACCTCCGTGGAAATATTGGAATCAGCATATATCTCCATTCCCATAAATAAACTAATTATCAACATAGAATATATGCCTATTTTTTTTAAATAAAACATGCCTCCCCCTTTTTTAATTAAGAATACTGCATCAATTTTTTTACCATTTCTAACACATTTTCTTTTGTGAAACCAAAATGCGTAAAATTATCCTTGGCAGGCGCGCTTTCACCAAATGTGTCCAAACCCAAAATCGCGTCTTGCGGGCGTTTTAGAGGATACCAAGACAGGCTGCTGCCCGCCTCAATAAACAACCGCGGCGCAGTACCCAGTACTTTTTCACGTTCAGCTTCAGATTGTTCCATAAATAATTCCCAACACGGCACAGATACAACCGCCACCTCTATCCCCTGCTCTGACAAGGTGGAAAACACCTGCAATGCCAAAGCCACTTCGGAACCACTAGCCACCAATGTCAGCTGGCGTTTTTTTAAGGGCTTACGCACTACATAGGCGCCTTTTTGAACCAAATTATCCGTCATCTCACGCCGCACAGTCGGCAAATTTTGGCGAGATAAAACGATACAAGAGGGTCCTTCTAATTTCAAAGCCGTCTCATAACTTTCCACCGTTTCCACCGCCCCAGCCGGCCTAAACACCCGCATATTCGGCATGGCATGCAGTGCGGCCAAATGCTCCACAGGTTGATGCGTCGGGCCATCTTCGCCTACCCCAATAGAATCATGTGTAAAAATAAACAATTCCTTTAAATTCATCAGCGCCGCCATACGCAAAGCCGGCCGCATATAATCAGAGAACACAAAAAATGTACTAGAATATGGAACAAATCCACCATGCGCCGCTATACCGTTGCAAATTGCGCCCATGGCATGCTCACGAATCCCAAAGTTGATATAATTGCCCGCATAATTTTGGGCTGAAATCGGCTTGGAGGCCACTGTTTTGGTTAAATTACTTGCGCCCAAATCGGCGGATCCCCCCACAAAAGCCGGCATATTTTCCAAAATCGCCTGCAAGACAATTTGACCAGACTTGCGCGTCGCCATTTCGGGCTTTTCCGTCAAAAATTTTTCTTTCAACTGATTGAAAACATTTGATAAATCGTTTGGAACAGGATTTTTTAGGCGTTGCATAAAAGCCTTATGTTGGCTGGCTTTTTCTTGCCACTTTTCAAATTCGTCTTTACCTTTTTCGGCGCATTGATACCACATATCATAAATTCCATCAGGCACTTCAAACGGCGGCAAAGTCCATTTCATATTTTGTTTAAATTCCGCCATTTTTTCGCCCAGCGGCGTTCCGTGCACTTTGGGCGTATTCGCCCACTCCCCTGCCCCAAAACCAATCGTCGTTTTGCAATCAATCAGGGTTGGCTTTTTGGCCTTCTGCGCCTTTGTCAGAGCCTTTTCAATAGATTGATAATTGTGTCCGTCACACTTTAAAACTTGCCAACCATTTGCTTCAAAACGCTTTTTCATGTTTGTTTTGGTGGCAATATCTGTGTGTCCATCAATCGTAATCGTATTATCGTCCCATAAAACAATCAGATTTTTAAGGTTCAATACGCCCGCCAAACTAATCGCTTCTTCGGAAATACCCTCCATCAAGCACCCATCACCAACAAAGCAATAGGTTTTATGATTCACCAATTCATCACCAAATTCCGCATTCATCACGCGTTCTGCAAGCGCCATACCAACCGCGCCAGCCAGCCCCTGCCCCAACGGGCCTGTGGCAAAATCTACACCATCCGTGGTGATTTCAGGATGTCCTGGGGTCAGCGAACCCAACTGCCGAAAGTGTTTCAGCTCGTCAAGCGTCATTTTGGAATACCCCGTTAAATGCAATAAACTGTACACCAACGCGGAGGCATGTCCATTGGAAAACACAATCCGATCGCGATTAAACCAACAGGGCTGTTTTGGGTTAAACCTCAAAAACTTAGCATACAAAACGGTGGCAATATCCGCCTTGCCCAAGGGGGCACCAGGGTGTCCCGATTTCGCTTGCTCCACCATATCGGCAGCCAAAACACGCACCGCTGTTGCCATTTTTTTAAAGTCCTGTTTCATCTTTAACTCCTTGTTTTATAAATAAAAATAGATTGCGCCCTGCCGCTCGTTCCTTGATTTGATAAAAACCATCTGGAATAATTTCAGGTGCCTTTTTATCTGTTTCTACCACAATCAGCGTTTCTTTGTCAATCCAACCCGCTTCAACTAATTTCGGCAACGCAACCGCCCACAATTCCTTGCCATACGGCGCATCCATAAACACAATACCCATGGCACGTGGGGCAGGGGACGGATTCAAGGCGTCCGTGGTATCTACTTTCGGCAATTTCACAAGAGCTAAATTTTGATTTAAGATTTTTAAGGCATCCACATTATTTTCCATAAAGTAGGGGGCTTTAACGCCTCGCGACCAAGCCTCAATTCCTATGGAACCAGATCCTGCAAACACATCTAAAAAGCTCAACTGTCCCCAGCCTTTACCCTCTTTTAATCGCCACGATTCCAACATATTAAAAAGTGTTTCTTTAGCCCGATCCATCGTGGGCTGAGTGGCCTCGGTTGTGGGAGATAAAAGTTTTTTACCCCTGGCTATTCCTGAAATAACACGCATGATACCTCCTTTACCTCTCCCGCTTTTAAATCGCCCAGCTCATACGGGCCATACGAAATACGAATAAGCTTGGCAACTTCCAACCCAAAGAACGCCATCAAGCGCCTAATTTCCCTATTTTTTCCTTCAGTCAGTGTCATTTGAACCCAAGTATTCGTCCCCTGTTTTTTCTCTATTTGAACACGGGCAGGGGCATATTGAATGCCGTCAATTTTCACGCCTTTTGAAAGCCGAGATAACACTTCACCAGTCAAATTACCATGCACCTTCACGCGGTAAGTTCTTTCTAAATGCGAGGAGGGGAGCTCCATCTTTCGTGCCCACTCGCCGTCATTGGTCAATAGCAAAAGCCCCTCCGAATTCAAATCTAATCGCCCCACAGAAATCACACGCGGTAAAGATTTTGGTAATTTTTCAAATACAGTTGGCCGCCCCTGAGGATCTCGCGCAGTCGTCACGAATCCCACAGGTTTATAATACAGCCAAACACGTGTTTTTTCTTTTATTTTTAATGGGTTATTATCAACCAACACAACATCCTCATCGCCCACTACACAAGCGGGTGTTTCCAACTTTTTACCATTGACTTGAACCCGTCCAGCCATGATCCATCGTTCTGCTTCACGCCTAGAACACAAACCGGCCTCGGCCATCTTTTTTGCAATTCGTTCTTTCTTTTCTGTCATAGTTATGATATTATATCAGTTATGCAAGAAAATCAAAAGAAAAAGATTATCTTGGCCGCATTAAACGAAGCCCACAAAGCCTTTGATTTGGACGAAGTGCCTGTGGGAGCTGTCGTTTTCAACTCGCAGACAGGTGAAATCATCGCCAAAGCCCACAATTTGGTAGAAAAAGCAAAAAATCCGCTGAAACACGCCGAGGGGCAAGCTCTTTCAAAAGCACTCAAAAAAATAAATGACAAATTTTTAGGAGGGTATTCCATGTTTGTCACTTTGGAACCTTGCGTTATGTGTGCCGGCGCGATTGCTTGGGCAAGGCTGGATGGACTTTACTATGGCGCATCCGACCCAAAAACGGGAGCCATAGAGCAGGGGACAAAAGTTTTTTCTCACGCTCAAACCCATCATAAATTAAAAGTTGAAAAATGGCAAAATTTAGAATGTGGCGCCCTGATGACTCAATTTTTTAAAAGGAAGCGCAAATGACCGAACAACCCATTTTGTCCGTCACAGAGCTATCATTATCCTTAAAAAGTTGTGTAGAACAGGTATTCAGCCACATCAAAGTACGCGGCGAAGTATCGGACGTTAAACGTGCCAGCTCTGGCCACATTTATTTCTCACTTAAAGACAAAGATTCAGTCCTGTCCGCCATTTGTTGGAAAGGCAGCAGTCGGCAATGCGCCGCACATATTCAAGAAGGCCTGGAAATCATTTGTACAGGAAAACTGTCCACCTATCCTGGACGTTCCAACTATCAGATGATTGTGGAAGCGGCTGAACCGGCTGGGGTCGGGGCCTTGCTTAAACTTTTAAAAGACAGAAAAGAAAAATTGGAAAAAGAGGGACTGTTTGATCCCGATCATAAAAAGCCTATTCCTTTTTTGCCTGAGGTAATTGGTGTTGTGACCAGCCCAACTGGCGCTGTGATTCGCGATATTATTCACCGTGTGTCGGATCGTTTTCCACGGCATATTATTGTCTGGCCCGTGGCGGTACAGGGAGAAGAATGTGCCGAACAAGTGGCGTCCGCCGTGCGTGGCTTTAACTCTTTGCCCGAAAATGGGAAAATCCCTAAACCCGATGTTTTGATTGTCGCACGGGGAGGGGGATCGTTGGAGGACCTTTGGGGATTCAACGAAGAGTGTGTGGTGCGAGCGGTTTACGACTCAGAAATTCCAGTCATCTCGGCAGTCGGTCATGAAACAGACACAACTCTCATCGATTTCGTGTCCGATTTACGGGCTCCTACCCCAACAGGTGCGGCAGAGAAAGCCGTTCCTGTGCGTATTGAAATTTACAACACTTTGAATTCAAAGGAAAATATGCTAAAATCTGCCTTGAATCGTTCCGTCATTGAATCTCGTTTAAAACTCCAAAGGATGACAGGACGCTTTCCAAATTTAAATGAAATAATTCAATTATTTATTCAAAAATTAGACGATAAATCCGAAAGATTGCACCTTGGTATCAAAAATCACCTGGCACGTCTTTCTGATAAAATCCAAACAACCGCTAGATTATTGCAATCTTACTCGTATCAGGCGATTTTAAGTCGTGGTTTTGCTCTTATTACGAGTGGAAAACAAGTCATTACGAGCGCCTTGGAGGCGCAAAATCAGCCCAAATTACAAGTCCATTTTAACGATGGAAAAATCGATACTATCCCATTGAAAAATAATAAAAAAGTGCATCATTCTTCAAAAGATGGCCAACCTGACTTATGGACATATGTA
>JAZLCF010000103.1:0-2344 GCA_045614105.1 Alphaproteobacteria bacterium
TAAAGCAAAGGTAAAAGCTGTTTATAACCATATCTCTACATTCTTGGCCAAAGAAAACAAGCGTTTCCAAATAACCAAGATTGGTAAGAATGCTCGTAACAGAGATTATGTTGGTTGTGTGGAATGGCTTGCTGATGCTGGCGTGATAAACGTCTGCTATTGTCTGAATCACCCGGAACTTCCCTTGAAGGGGAACTATGATCCTAAACTATATAAGATTTATTATAAAGATACTGGGATCTTGATTGCATCGCTTGACGAAGAAGCACAGGAGGATTTGAGAGCCAATAAGAATCTGGGCACTTATAAAGGAGCCATATACGAGAACATAGTCGGAGATATGCTTGTAAAGCAAGGCTACAATCTCTATTATTATAGCAGTGACAGGCCTTCTCTTGAAATGGATTTCTTTGTACGCGATGCCGACTCCCTTATTCCTGTAGAGGTGAAAGCCAATGACAATGCAACTGCATCTTTGAATAATTTGCTGAAAGAAGATAAATTTCCTGATGTAAAATACGGCATCAAGTTGGGATATAAGAATATCGGTTTCAACGGTAAGTTCTATACCTTCCCATACTTCTTGACTTTCTTGTTGAAGAGATTTGTGGCGAATAGAAGACATTAAACCACTTGTTGTCACCCGGCATGAGGACATTGGAGCAAACTTCTTGTTGTCTGATTTCCGCTCAACTGCGGGCTTAAACATACGTTTTGTCGACCATTTTTGCCCCTAAAGTGGGAAAAATCAGCGCAAAGAGAGGGTAAAACGGCGCCAATATGGGGGCATAAACACGCCTTAAAATACCCCAAATGGCAAAATGGGACATCCCAAATGGTGGTTTGGGGTATGAGAAAACGGGGTTCCGGGCAACGGAACAAGGGTGCAGAGGTGGAGTTTTGGGGTGTAGAGGGCAGAGAAATGGGGGGTATGAGGCCTCGTTACACGCCCAAAATTGGGTGAAACAGGAGAAAAGGACAATCCATTTTTGCAATTTTCCGGGCATGGAAAACGGCATCATATTCAGGTAGAAAACATGGAAAACCACACTCAAACCCTCTATCTCACTATTGTATAGAATACTGATTACCAATACATTGCAATCGTTCTTCAATCCACTTCCACAATGACTTCCGCGCTACAACAGAACCACTATGCCATGCACTAAAAATTTGCATTTGCAATTGCAATTGCAAAAAAAGAGCTTTTGTGTCACGTAGTGGTGGCTCCCAAAAAGAGGGGATATAATATAATATATATATTTATATAATATTATTAATTATATTAATAATATTATATAACCGCTCCGCCCCACCCTACACATTCACTAAAAATTTGCATTTGCATTTGCATTTGCAAAAAATGAGCTGAATGCTCATGCATCCTCCCCTTGGAAAGCACAGCCCACATCAAAAATCTTTACACCCCTACAGGCGCATGGCATGGAAAATTTTTCGGCATGGCGTGGTAGTAAATTTTCTCTCGCCACGCAAAAAAAACACGGCAATTCCTGACAAACAAGCACGTTCCAATAAAATTTTACAAAATAAGCAAAAATATTCCCGTTTTTATTTTGTTATTACAAAATAAAGGTGTATCTTTGCAGTGTTGTTCCGGACAACAAAACAACAACCATTAGCTGTTAGCCATTGGCCATTGGCGAAGCAGCAAAACACAAACCAAAAACAAAACATTAAACACAATGCACAGATCAAATCCGCCCAACCGTCAAATATGACACACAAAGACAAGGCGTCTGACAAGACGCGAAGCCAAAGGCGAATAGCCGCGGACTTTTAAGTCCGTGGGAATAAAGGGATGAATAAAATGGCGTCTGTAAAGACGCGGAACGGCAACGTGGCCGAGGACTTGTAAGTCCATCGGTATTGAAATCCCCGTCTTTGCAGACGGCCTTGGTGTTGAACCGACTCGTATTCCACGGGTTTGAAAACCCGCGGCTATTTAACTCCCCGTCTTCCAGACGACTAACGGCCAATAGCAAACAGCTAACAACCAATAGCCAACAGCTAACAGCCAAAAGCCAAAGTAAAACAAAAGAGACCAGACACAAGTACATAAGTTTCATAAGAGTACCGGCCAAACTCAAAATATGTTCTTTTGTTCTTCTGTCGAAAACCCTAAACTTTAAACCATTAACTCTAAACTTTAACAAAAATGTCAATCAAAATCAAAGCAATCGAAAGAAACGTGGCCTTTGAGAAAGGCACCGAGAAGTGGGCATTCGTGATGCAGCCCGAGTTGTACAGCCGCCTGAACGAACAGAAGGTGGTGCAGGAAGCCGCCCTGCGAAGCGGCATCGGCAAGGGCGCCATCTCCGCAGCC
>JAZLCF010000104.1:0-3817 GCA_045614105.1 Alphaproteobacteria bacterium
AGACTCCGTTGAAACAATATGAACAGTTTGACCACTCCGTAATTTTTGTCCTCCAGTTAAAACAATCATATCATTTGCGTTGAGGCCACTTTCTATTTCAATCTGATTCCCCACCGTTTTGCCCGTTGTCACATATTGTTGCACAACAGTTTCATCTGAATTGACACGCATGACATAAACACCATTAGCGTCAATATATACAGCTGTTTGAGGCACAAACAAACCAGATTTACTCTGTTGAGCATTCCACAAAATAGTCACATGATTATTGGGCACCAACAACTCGTCTTCATTATCGTATTCTGCATACAGTGTAATCGTTGCCGTTAAAGGATCCATTTCATTATCCAGAAAAATTTTGTCCGTAGAAACAGGCAAAACCGTCTTATCGCTCAACTCAATTTGTAAATCAGGTAATGCCCCCAATTCCCCCTTTTCACGCAACATTTTTTGCATGGCTAAATGCTCTTTATCACTCAGAGCAAAGGTAATTTTAACAGGCGTTGTTTGCACAATACGTGCCAAAGCAGGGCTTGCTAAATCCACATAATTTCCTTTTGTAATCAACACTTGTCCTATACGCCCATCAATGGGGGCAATCACGGTCGTATGTTGTAAATCAATTTCCGCCAACTCCAAGGCCGCCTTTGCTTGCTCCAAAGCAGCCTCTGCCTGTGCCATACGACTTTCAGCTTTTTCCAACTCAGCCGTTGAAATATCTTTGGTCCGATGTAATTCTTTCTGACGTGCATAATCACTTTTTATCTGTTTTAAATCTGCCTCAGTTTTTGTCACATTCGCCTTCGCCGCGGATACATTCGCTTGATAACGATCTGGCTCAATAGTAAATAAAACATCCCCAGCACGCACAAACTGACCATCTTCAAAAGATACCTCTTGGATTGTGCCTGCAACCTGTGTTTTCACATCCACCGCATTCAAAGGCTTGACAAGGGCAATAAAACGAGAGTCATCTTCTTTTTGCTGCACAGTAGGTTTTCCTGTTTGCACATAAGGCGTCACCGCACGCGCCTGCATTTGACGCATAACCAATTCGGCACCACTTTTTTTACCCCACAAAAAACTGCCTACAACCACCAAAACAACCCCTAGCAGGCTGATCATTATCTTCACAACAGGTTTCATCTAATTTTCCCCCTTTTTCTTGGCACTGTAGCACAAACAAAATACAATGTCAATAAGCAATACATTCATTTATAAGACAAAAAACAGGCACAAAAATGTACCTGTTAAAAGCTGAAAAACGCAACATTTACTCTTTTTTTGTCACCACAGCGTCAATCAAGCCAAATTTCTTAGCCTCCTCCGCTGTCATAAAATTATCGCGTTCCATAGCGGCCTCAATGGTCTTTAAATCTTGGCCAGTTTGCTCCACATAGATTTGGTTCAAACGCTTTTTAATGGCCAAAATTTCCTTGACATGAATTTCCATATCTGTGGCTTGACCTTGAAAACCGCCGCTGGGTTGATGAATCATCACTCGCGCATTGGGTAAAGCAAAACGCCGGCCTTTTGCCCCACAGGTTAAAAGCAACGAACCCATGCTGCAAGCCTGCCCCATACACACGGTGGACACAGGGCATTTGATATACTTCATGGTATCCAAAATTGCCAAACCAGCCGTCACAACGCCGCCTGGGGAATTGATGTAAAAGCTGATTTCCTTTTCGGGATTTTCAGCCTCTAAAAACAACAATTGGGCACAAATCAAGCTGGCCACCTCGTCATTGACCTCGCCCGTCAAAAACACAATGCGTTCCTTTAACAAACGCGAATAAATATCAAACGCACGCTCACCACGTCCCGTTGTCTCAATCACGGTTGGTACTAAAGTATTATCTTGAATCATTTTTTCCTCCTTTGTTAAAAATTTGTTTTGTTTTTGCCTATAAATTCCTTTTATCTGCCCGAAGGACCTCTGGCTCTGGTCGCTGATGGGATACCCTCTTTATTCATTGCTTGAATTAAAAACTGTTTTGTTTCTTCATCCAAAATGGACTTTGTAGCAAACACCATTGCACGAATATGTTCTCCACCATTGCAAGCATTAACTTTTGCACCATTTTCAATTAAGAAATAAATTGCCTTTGATTGTCCTTGCGAACATGCCCCCTCCAAAGGATATATTTTTCTTTTTAGAGGTTTAGAGTACCAATGTAGCCGTTCTTCCTCTTCATAGGGTTCGTTGAAATCCACCTGATGATATTTGAACATGTTTAAAGCTGGCATACATCCTTCCATACAAGCAAGAACAACCGCTTGTGTCCTTTGGGTGGCGGACAAATGCTGCCATAAGTAACCTGCTGTTCCCAAGCGTTTTCTTTCTAAAGCTTGAAGATAAGCGTTTTCACTAATTTTTCCATGCAAAACTTCGTGCAAATATTTACAAGTTTTTGTATCTCCCAAAAATGCCGCATGTTCCAACACATCTGAAGCCATGTCCGAAGCATAGTTTGGAATACTCCCCCTAATCGCAAGAGGTTGCTCTGATACAGGGGCCATAAGCATGCTCGCTTTCGTTGCGTCATTTGCATGTGACTTTAATGCAACATTAATTCCCGCCATACCAGCGCAAAATCTAGCACGACGGTTCGCAGATATACTATTCGTCTTATTTCGTTTTATATTGTTAAGACGGCGTTCATATTCTGCTTGCCTTTGAGAAGATAAATTTTCCATATTTAACATTTTATCATCCTTTCGTTATCTCTTTGCTCTTATCTGCCTGAAGGACCTCTGGCGAGAACAGTTGGTGGCGTTCCTTCTTTATTCATTGTTTGAATTAAAAACTGTTTTGTTTCTGCATCCAAAGGAGAATCTTTTTGATAAATCATCGCACGAATAGTCTTACCCTCATGGGCCAAACCAATCTTTGCCCCATTTTCACATAAGAAACGAATAGCCTTTGAATGTCCAAACATACATGCAGTTTCCAAAGGATATATTTCCCTTTCTTCTGGTCTGGAAAACCAATGCGGCTTATATTCATATCTGTAAGGAAAATTAAAATCTACTTTATGATATTTAAACATGTTTAAGGCCGGCAGACAACCATCCATGCAAGCCCATTGAACCAGTTCGGTCTGAAAGTTCTTTGATGAATGTTCCCATAAATAGCCTGCCGTTCCCAAACGTTTACGCTTTAAAGCCATAAACACACTGGTTTGATCAATCTCACCATGTAACTCCTCGTGCAAATATTTACAAGTTTTTGTATCTCCCAAAAATGCGGCATGCTGCATTGTCTCTGACGCCATCTTTGATACAGAACGAGGCACCGCTCCCAATTGGATAGATGTAGGTCCAAGAGAAGGCATCATAGCATCATAATGCAACTCTGTATTCCATAAAGCACTAATTGACTGCATACCAATACCCAACATAACACGACGTCCTATAGCCATATCCTTTTCCTTGCTGGGTTTGATATTTTTCATTCGGCGATCATATTCACCTTTTCTTGCAGAAGACAACTTCCCATAAATACTACTCATAATTTATTCCTTCCAATTCTAATTTATTCCCGAGCAGCGCCCATTCTTGCCGCAACTACTTTTTTCACGTCATTTCTATTGACGGACTCTGCGAGGAAATCTTTACGATTCATTTGTGCTTGTATCCATCTTGTTTCACGGAAAAGTTTTACTGCTGCACAATCGCCAGAGCGACCTATGTCACCACACATCAGCATAATTCCTGGGCTTAAACGGTCAAGGTCTGAATATATGGCCGCATATTTCTCGGAAAACTTATAGTTCTCACATATGGCAGGGTTCTCTTGTGTTCTAAATGCTTC
>JAZLCF010000105.1:0-11000 GCA_045614105.1 Alphaproteobacteria bacterium
ATCAACGGCAATATTCTGACATTAGATGAAGCCGAAAATCATCTGCAACATGTGGATGGCGTGATGATAGGTCGTGTAGCGTATGGCAATCCGTATCTAATGAAGGATATTGATGCACGCTTTTATGGGGACAAACGCCCCCTCCCCTCTCGTATTGAGATTTTAGAGCAAATGATTCCTTATTTACAGAAAAATCAACAATATCTCAATGTGATTTTACCGCACCTGATGGGCTTATTTCATGGTACCCCTGTATCAAAAACTTACAAGCAAACCTTGAATAATCGCAATTTGGACGATATTATTTCTTTTTTGTCTTTTTTACGGGCGTCACAATCCCTGTAGAAACAACCAACTTAAACGCATCATCCACTCGCATATCTAACTCTTTTATTTCCTTTTTAGGCACATAAAGCATAAAGCCTGAGGTTGGGTTTGGCGTTGTCGGCACATACACCGTCACCAAATCGTTAGGCAACAATTTCTTAAAACCATCATAAACTGGTGCCGTTATAAAAGCCACAGTCCAAACACCCTTTCGTGGATATTCTAGCAATACAGCCTTACGAAAAGCAGTTGTTCCTCCCTGCCCCAGCAAAGTCTCAAACAATTTTTTGAGTGCGGAATAAATGCCCGAAATGACAGGAATGCGTTCAATAATTTTACGGCCAATCCCAATCAGCCAACGCCCAAAAATATTGACGGCCAACATGCCAATCAAAATCAAAGCCAGCACCAACACCAACACGCCCAGCCCTGGTAAGCCGTAAGGTAAGTATGTCTCTGGATTATATTTGGCGGGAATAAACCGCACAACGGATGAATCGACCCATTTAAACAGCTCTATGGCCAAATAAAAGGTAATTGCCACAGGGGCCGTCACCAAAATCCCCGTAAAGAAATAAGTCTTTAATGTGTGTTTTTTCTTTTCGTGTACCATGAATGCCTCCTCTATAAGCCATTTTACATAAATAAAAATAAAATGCAACAAAATATATCATAAGGACTTTTCTCCTCTAAAAGAAAAACACGAAAAAATATCTTGAATTTCCAATTTTCCACTTGACATTCAATTCAAAATAGTGTATAAATATTGTCACTTTTAATTTTAACAAAGGGAAAAAAGATGTTTGCAATTATTAAAACCGGCGGAAAACAATACCGTGTCAAGAAGGATGATATCCTCTTGGTTGAAAAAATTGAAGGCAAAGACGGCGCAAAAATTTCTTTTGACGAAGTGTTGGCTGTGGGCGACAAAATCGGCACCCCGACCGTAAAGGGCGCTTCTGTGGCCGCTGAAATCGTGAAACAAGCTCGTGGTGAAAAGGTCATTGTATTCAAGAAAAGACGTCGCCATGGCTATAAACGCAAGAATGGTCATAAACAAGATTTGACCTTGGTCAAGATTGTTGATATTAAAGCATAAGGAGTAACAGATGGCACATAAAAAAGCGGGCGGTTCCGTTAGTAATAAGCAAGACTCTGCTGGTCGTCGGTTGGGTTTAAAGAAATCTGGTGGGCAAGCTGTTTTGGCTGGCAACATTATCGTGCGTCAACGCGGTACAGTGTATTATCCTGGCAAAAACGTGGGCATGGGTACAGACCATACCATTTTTGCAACAGTTGACGGCACAGTAGAGTTCACACACGGTGCAAAAGATCGCACAACTGTGAATGTTGTTCCTGCAAAATAACTAACGCAAACAAAACCTTTTAAAATGTGGAGTATGTTTATCTGCTCCACATTTTTATTGACTTTTGGGCCAAGATGGCTTAAAATACAGCATATGAAATTTTTGGATGAAGCGAAAATTTATTTGAAAGCTGGCGATGGTGGAAATGGTGCTTGTTCTTTCCGCCATGAAAAGTTTATTGAGTTTGGTGGTCCTGATGGCGGCTGTGGCGGCAAAGGGGCTGATATTGTCTTTGTGGCTCAAAATAATCTGAACACCCTGATTGATTTTCGCTATCAACAACATTTTAAGGCACAACGCGGTCAAAACGGTATGGGACGCAACTGTACGGGCGCCAGCGGAAAAGACCTAATCATCAATGTCCCTGTGGGGACTGAAATCGTGATGGACGATGGGCAAACTGTTTTGTGTGACATGACTGAGGAAGGGCAGCGCTTTGTGGCAGCAAAAGGTGGCCAAGGCGGCCGCGGCAACGAGTTTTTCAAAACCTCCACGAATCAGGCCCCCGAATTCGCCGAGGAAGGCCAACCGGGCGAGGAATTATGGGTCTGGTTGCGTCTAAAATTGATTGCAGACATTGGCTTGGTCGGCTTACCCAATGCGGGAAAGTCCACTTTTCTGACAGCAGTCACGCGCGCACGCCCCAAAATTGCAGATTACCCATTTACAACGCTTCACCCTAACCTAGGGGTTGCCAGTATTGACGGCAAAGAAATCTTAATTGCCGACATCCCTGGTTTGATTGAAGGGGCCAGCGAGGGGGCTGGTTTAGGCGATAAATTCTTGAAACATGTGGAACGTTGCGGCGCCTTGATTCATTTAATTGACGCGACTGCCAAAGACGTGGTTGCCCCCTATAAAACCATTCGGCATGAATTGGAAAATTACAGCGATTTCTTGGCCGCCAAGCCGGAATTGGTGGTCTTAAACAAAGCGGATGCAATATTGCCAGAAGAAATGGCTGATAAAGTCAAAGCCTTGAAAAAAGCCACGAAAAAGGATGTGTTTGTGATTTCTGGTGTTGCCCATCAGGGGTTGACAGAACTTTTGCGCGCCCTCGTTCCATTCACAAAAAAATAATGGGGTATGACCCAAAATTCTGCTTGATTTTTGGCTAGGTTTGGTATAGACTATCCCTTAAAAGGAGCAAATATGCAATCTATTCAAGTGTATCAGGGGGACATACCGGCGAATATAAAGTGGCCCAAAATGGTGGCTATTGACACGGAAACAACGGGATTAGATGTGGTCAAAGATCGCCTCTGCTTGGTACAAATTGGGGATGGCAAAGGCAACGCGTGGTTGGTTCAAATCAAAAAAGGCGACAAGGCCCCTCACCTAAAAAAACTGCTCACCAACCCAAAGATTTTAAAGATTTTCCATTTTGCCCGCTTTGATGTGGCTAAATTGAAAGTAGCTTTCGGCATAGATGTAGCGCCCGTTTATTGCACAAAAATTGCCCACAAATTGGTTTGGCCGAACAAACCCCACTCGCTTAAAAACCTATGTCAGGATATGCTCGGCATTACTTTGGATAAAGAGCAACAATGCTCCGATTGGACTCAAAAACACCTATCCGAAGACCAGGTTCGTTATGCTGCCAATGACGTCATGTATTTACACGCCTTGAAAGCCATTTTAGACAAAGAACTTAAAAAGAAAAAACTGGAAAGTTTGGCCGTCGCCTGCTTCCAGTTTTTAAATGCTCGCGCTGAGCTGGATATTTTGGGCTATGAAGAGCCTGATCTATTTCATCATTAAGAAAGGATGCAAAATGACACCAGAAGAAATTAAAAATTCTGCCAAAAAAACTTTTGAATGTGAAAAAAATGCCTTAGAGATTATGGGCACACGCATAGATGACACTTTTGTCACTGTCGCAGACAAGATTTTGCATCTTGTTGGCCGCGTCATTGTAACAGGCATGGGCAAACCTGGACATATTGGCAAAAAAATCGCCGCCTCTTTGGCCAGCACAGGCACCCCTGCCTTTTTTGTTCACCCAGCTGAGGCCAGTCATGGCGACTTGGGCATGGTGACAAAAAACGACCTTGTTTTGGCTCTATCAAACTCTGGAGAAAGTAAAGAACTGTTTGACATTGTGAACTATTGCAAGCGATTCTCTATTCCTTTAGTGGCCGTTACCAGTGCTCCTCACAGCACATTGGGCAAAGCCGCTGACTATGTTTTACAAATTCCCAACAAACAAGAAGCGCCCGAAGCCTGTCCTTTTAATATGGCGCCAACAACCTCAATGGTGGCTACTTTGGCCATGGGTGATGCCCTGACTGTTGCCCTGATGAATATGCGAGGCTTTACAAAAGAACTCTACCATGATCGTCATCCAGGTGGTAAGTTAGGCAACGTTTTGGTAAAAATCAAAGACATCATGGCTAAGGGCGATGCATTACCTGTGGTTGCAAACACACTGAATATGACAGAGGCCTTGATGGTCATGTCTCAAAAAATGTTGGGCTGCCTCGGCATTATCAATACAAATGGCCAACTGATTGGCATGATTACTGACGGAGATTTGCGTCGTCATATGAGTGCTGATTTAATGATAAAATCTGTCACCGAGGTTATGCATCCAAATCCGACCACTATTTCCGAAGAAATGTTGGGATCAGAAGCCCTAAATATTATGAACACAAAAAAAATTACGAATATCTTTGTTGTAGATACTGAACAAAAACCAATTGGTCTCATTCATATGCATCATCTATTACAAGCTGGAGTCGCCTAAAAATGTTCACCAAACGTTCTTTGTTCTTAAAAAGGCATGCTAGACGCGTTTTGATTTTTAAACATGCTCTTCCCATTTTTGCTTTTTTATTAGCAGGACTGATTATCGTCTGGCCACTTTTAGCACCTGAAAAAGAACGGTTTGATTTGCCAATTCAAAAATCAAACACAAAACTCCCCTCTATGGATATGGAAAATGTGCGTTTTTTTGCCCAAGATAATAAAAATCAGACAATGTCCGTGAAAGCAGAAACCGTCAAAGAGATAGATGCAAAAAAACAAGTGGCACGCATGGAAAAACCTGTTGGTACATACAAGATGACAGATGGGGATAGTTTAACAAGCACCACGCGCGATGGACTTGTTTTTCAGCAAGAGAAATACTTTTTCTTTTCTCAACCAATTACAACAACCAGCAAATCTGGCTATACAGCGCACAGTCAGAACGTAAAAGCCACTTATGAGGGCGTGATAGACTCCAACACCTCCGTTCAGATTTCGGGGCCTGCAGGCGAACTAGAAGCCCAAGGAGTACATCTTCAAGACAAAGGAAATACTATCCTTTTTAAGGGCAAGACCAACAGTCAAATTAAACTAAAAGAAAGCATAATGACGGTCACCACGACAAATGGGTTGCATATAAATCGCACCAACAGAACTGTCACAGGCAAACAGGACGTTCATGTGTACCATGAGAAAAATCTCTTGACAGCAGATACTGTTATTCTTTATTATACGGAAGACAAAAACAACAGAATTCGTAAAATTCAAGCAAAAGGTAATGTTGTTTTGGATAATGGGCAGAACAAAATAGCGGGAGATTATGGGGAATATAACCCTTTGACGGAGGAAATGGAAATGACTGGAAATGTACGACTTTATCAAGGCAGCAGTTTTGTGACAGGGCAAAAGGCTACGCTCAATATGCAAACAGGGGAAAGTCGTTTATGGAATTCTGAACAACAGGGACGCGTCAAAGGCACCTTATCCCCCAACGATTTAAAAAGACAGGATAGAAAATGACTCAAGAAACAACTGGATTAGTGATCACAAATTTAAGCAAAAGCTACAAAAAACGCGCTGTTTTACGTGATGTATCGTTGAATGTAAGACGCGGAGAGGCTGTGGGCTTACTGGGTCCCAATGGAGCGGGCAAAACAACCTGCTTTTATTGCGTCACAGGGTTGATAGCCCCTACACACGGTTCTATCAGTTTAAACGGCACAAATATCACAAAATTCCCCGTTTATCAGCGGGCGCGCATGGGCATTGGCTATTTGCCACAGGAGGCCTCTATTTTCCGCGGGTTAGATGTAGAAGATAACATTCGCGCAGTTTTAGAATTGGTGGAGCCCGATAAAGATAAACGCGAACAAGAACTGGATAACTTACTCAAAGAATTTGCCATTGAACATTTGCGTTTTTCACCTTCTCGTGCCCTATCTGGCGGAGAACGCCGACGTTTGGAAATTGCCCGCGCTTTGGCCAGCCGTCCTTCATTTATTTTGCTAGATGAGCCTTTGGCGGGTATTGATCCTATTGCCGTGGCCGATATCAAAGCACTGGTGGGGCAACTCAAGCATCGCGGCATTGGCGTATTGATTACCGATCACAATGTACGCGAAACACTCAGCATTATTGATCGGGCTTATATTTTGCACGATGGGATAGTTTTGAAACACGGCACACCGAGCGAGATTATTAAAGACGAAAAAGTGCGTAAAACATATCTGGGAGAAGATTTTTCATTATAAAAAAAGGGGGAGGAAAATGAAGAAAAATATTAAACGAATTGGCGTCATCACAAGTGGGGGAGATTGTTCGGGCTTAAATGCTGCTATTCGCGCCATTACATTTGCGGCAATTGCAAAAGGTTGGGAAGTCTATGGCATCCACAATGGGACAAATGGACTGATTGTGCGTCCCATGGAGTATGAGCGTTTGACGTTGGCTAGTTTTGAATTCCCTTTTGCCACAATGGGCGGTACAATGCTTGGAACAAACAACAGCAATATTATGGCACATGACAATGGACGCCGCGAAAAAATTGAGGACAAAGTTGTCAAAGAACGTTTTAAAGATGGTGTACAACAGTTAAAACTGGATGCACTCATTGTTATTGGTGGCGATGGTTCTATGCCAATCATTGCTGATTTATGCAAACACGCTAAAATCGCTATGATTGGTATTCCGAAAACGATTGACAACGACGCCCCAGGCACAGATTTATCCATCGGTTTTTCAACCGCCAGAGAAGTTGTTACAGACGCCATGGATAAGTTAGATACAACGGCCGCCAGCCATCACCGCGTAATGTTGGTGGAAGTCATGGGACGCACCGCTGGCCATTTGGCGTTGCAATCTGCTATCACGGGTTTTGCAGACGCGGTTTTAATCCCCGAAATCCCCTACTCTTACACCAATCTTGTCAAGCATTTGCGTAAGATCCAAAAGCAAGGACGCGGCCACGCCTTGGTGGTGATTGCCGAAGGCATTAAAAAGCCGGATGGAGAATTTTCTATGGTCAATAATGGCTTAAATTTCAATGGAGTATCTCAATATTTTGAACAAAAACTTAAAGCAGATGGTTTTGAAGTACGCGCCAACATTTTAGGGCATATCCAACGCTCCGGAAATCCCGTGGCAGCTGACAGATTATTGGCCTCTGCCTTCGGCGTTCGTGCGACAGAATTATTGGCAAAAGGCAAGACAAACCGTGTGGTCGTGCATCAGGCTGGCTCTGTGACGGATATTTCCCTGCGTGAAAGCATCAAGCTTGGTACAACGGGCGTCAATCCAAAAGGCGAAATCATCAAAACCGCCAGAGCGCTTGGCATCTATGTCGGCGAAGTGAAATAAGAAAAAATTGAATAATTAAAACGCCCCACTCATGGGGCGATTTTTGTTTCAAACCAAATGTCTATCTTACATTTTGTTGAGCATTTGTTTTTTTATCTGATATCTTGCCATCTTTAGAAACAGATAAATTTGCACGTCTCATAGCCGTATCCATCAAACTTTCTCCTATTCTAACCGCACAATCATGCTGAATTGCAATGGCACAAATAGCCCGTTTCATCAAGGGGCCACAGTTTAAACCTAATTTTGTCAATGAATCCACACCATCCTTCATATCATCCAATAAAATTTCCGATTCTGTTTGCCCATTTCTGGAACTTTTAACAACATCCCATAATCCAGGGGCTGATTTATGAAAAGTGTATTCTGTTCCATAACCATCTGTATTATCCATCACAGTTATATATGGGCAATCTCTATTTGGACCATATTTTTCTTTACCAAAAACCACCGATCCCATGTCATTTTCCAATCTATGATCTGACTCTTTACGCAAGTTTTCCACAGCTCTATTTGCTAATATGGTTTGCATTGTCATTTTTTACTCCTTTGTTAAAATTTTAAAACCACCTGAGACTCAGGTGGTCGGAGAGTTCGTAAATCAAAATACAGAGTAATGATCCCCATGGCCTTTGAAGTTATACCCCCCAAAGGGGGTACAACCCCTGAACATATACCACAGGCTCCCCGACCGAAGTCAAAGGAGGTGTTTGAAATGGGCATTTGCTTTTGAAAAAAGAAACACACCATTTCGGGTAGGGTGTTCAAATCTACCCCTCTGTATTTGAGCTTACGAGGCTCATCCGCACCTTATTCAGGCACTTTGGACAAACGGTTTCCCATTCATCCGTCTTTCAGTTTATGAAAAACACACCACTATGTCAAGAAAAAAATAAAATTATTCAACACAAATGGAAAAAACATCTATTTATGTTTCAAACGCCACAGCCGCCAACGCGTTTTGAAAAATAAATCTTTTTTGGAAATGATTTTCTCGTCAAAAAGGCTTTGCATTTCATTCAATAAGATTGCATTCAGCGTTTTGTCCTGGGCACGATAGACTTTATTGACCAGCATTTTGACCGCCACCGCCATACGCCGACGAGCCAGCCCCAATTTATCGGTGTTTTTATACGCATCATACACCATACGAATGCCCTGAACATAGCCTTGCACTTTTTTTTCGGAAAAAGAACTACGTGTAATGCTTTGATTATCCTGACGATACACATAACAAGGGATTTCTGTTGTCGCATACTTTTCCACCTGTCCGAACAAAATTGTCATCACAGGCCAATCTTCAAACAACATTCCTTTTGTAAAACGTTGTTTGCGAAACAAAGAGGCGGCAAACAATTTGTTGCAGGAGGAAGAAAAAATTTTGTTATCCCGCACAAAATCTTTGAGGCCAGCTCCCTCACAATACTGGAACTTCGGTTCACCCTCCACTGCATTTTGTGCTTGATTATATTCATCCATCGTCAAGCGTTTGCGGCTGGCTACAATCGGATAGCCTGTTTTCTCAGCCACCGTAGCTAAAGTCTTCAACGCATTTGGTGGCAACGCATCATCCGAATCCAAAAAACAAATCCACTTTCCTTTTGCTACATCAAGTCCCGCATTCCGTGCTGCAGCAAGCCCTTGATTTGCTTGAGTCACCACCTTGAAACGTTTGTCCTGCGCTTGATAGTGTGCCAAAAGAGTGGTCGAATCATCCGTGCTACCATCATTCACACAAATGATTTCAACATCTTGAAATGTCTGCTTTAAAACAGAATCCAAACACCCAATCAAATACTGTTCAGTATTATACACAGGCACAATCACAGATATCTTTGGCATATAAATCCTTTCCTTGATACTGCCTAAAGAGTATGCAATTTTTCTTGCACTGTCAATGAAAAATTATTTTTACGTAAAAGTAAAACAAATAAAATCCACAGAAATAAAAACGCCCCATAAACGAGGCGTCTGCAATCATTATCTTCTTGCTGAACCAGCATTTTTATGAGATAAAATATCAGCAGGAGCAGTCATGGACTTGTTTAACGCAAATCTATGCCTTTTTTTATCTAGTCCAAATGTGACAACATCTGTTAAAACATTATTTTTATCATAAAACAGCATATCGCCTTGCTCAGTTTGAATACAGTGCCACAACAAACGACTTTTAGAAGGCCGATCACCATCAAACATTTGAGTCCGCAAAAATTTTCCATCTTGATAAAAATCATGTCTCCTAAAAAATTTCCCCTTTTTATCAGAAAATACTCTCTCTTGATGCTCTATACCATTATCATCAATATATCTATGCAACGATGAAATGAGATCTCCTTTTGGCGTACGCCTGACTTCCTTGAGCAAAAATGGATATGTTTTATATTCACTTTCAAAAATCGGCAAAGCATGATCTTCGGCTGGGCCATATTCATACCGTCGACTCCCCAACCGATCCATGATATGCTCAGAAACTTTTTTCCCAGATGCAGAAAATATAACATCTTCCATACCTTCACCACCTTTGGAAAGGAAATGATATTGTCTAAAAAAACGCAAACCACCCTCTGGCGTTTTTTGAAAAACAACTGTGGCATGTTGTGTATTTTCATCGGAAAGCCCTATTCTTTCAAGATGACCCTTGGTGTCAAAATGTAATGTCACATTGTTCCCATAGTTGTCACGCAAGGTTATATAATCTTCAACCCTGCCTATATTTTCGGCAATATAAGCCTCCATATTCGTCCAATAACGATTAGACACAGCAAATGATGGGATCGTGGCATCAGTCAAAAAATTCATCTTTACTCCTTATTTTTCTGCTTTCTTCTCCTTTTTATTATAGTATATCCCTCACACCTTGTCTATAAAAAAATTCCCTTGCGTTCAAAAAAAAATTTTGCTATACTTCAGCCAAAATTTTGAAAGGACACAAAATGGTATCAATTCCTGAATTTGAAACAAATTTAATCAACAAAGCAAAATCAAACAAACAACGCATTGTCTTACCTGAAGGCGAATGTGACCGTGTACTCAAAGCCGCCACAGAGGCATTAAAGCAAGATATTGCCGACATTATTATTCTTGGAAATCCCAGTACAATTCAAGCAAAAGCCACTGAACTGGGATTAGATTTATCCAAAGCTACAATAGTGGATTACCTAAATGCGCCCGAGTTTGAAGATTATGCAAACACTTTGGCAGAACTTCGCAAAGCCAAAGGTTTGACCTTAGAGGAAGCGCGGGAGATGATGAAAGACGGTGCTTACTATGGTACCATGATGGTCTATAAAGGTGTGGCAGACGGCATGGTTTCTGGCGCAGAACATACAACTGCCAACACCATTCGCCCCGCCCTGCAATTTATTAAAACAAAACCAGGTGCAACCATGGTATCTGGCGCTTTTTTAATGTGCTATAATGGACAGTTGCAAGTCTTTGCTGATTGCGCCGTCACCCCCAATCCAACCTCTGAACAACTTTCCGAAATTGCCGTCACAACAGCCGAAACAGCTCGTTTATTTGACCTAGATCCAAAGGTGGCTTTCCTCTCTTATGCAACAGGCGAATCCAGCAAGGGCCCATCCGTGGACCTTGTCAAAGAAGCCATTCGTTTAACAAAAGAAAAAAATGTGGACTTTGCCTTTGATGGGCCAATTCAATTTGACGCTGCAGTGGATCCAGAGGTGGCCAAAACAAAGTTAC
>JAZLCF010000106.1:0-3796 GCA_045614105.1 Alphaproteobacteria bacterium
GGTTATCGTCGGTGATATACACTTTGTCCGCCAAGCGGTTTGCGATTTCACCCATTTGAGCACGCTTACCTGTATCGCGATTGCCGCCACAACCAAACAGGCAACATAATTTCCCTTTCGTATGCGGACGCAGGGAAACCAGCACGCGCTCCAACGCATCTGGCGTATGCGCATAGTCCACAAAAACCTGCGCCCCATTCGGTGTTTGCCCAACATTTTCCAAGCGCCCCGCAGGCGGCGTCAGCTCACCCAAAACAGGCAAAATTTCCGCCCAAGTTTTCCCAAGCCCCATACAGAGTCCAACCGCGGTCAAGATGTTATACGCTTGAAAATCACCATAAATTTTGGTGGCAATGGCGTAATCTTTACCCTCCACTTGAACAACCAAATCTTGCCCATTTTCGGTTGGTGTTTGACTAATCAATTTCAAAGTGTTTCCCTTTTTGCCATAGGAAATAATTTTCAAGTTGCGCTTGAAACAAATATCCTTTAAAAAATCATACTCGGGAATGTCGGCATTCAGCACAGCCGTGCCCCCCTCTTGCACACAATCGGAAAACAATTTAGCTTTTGCCGCCAAATAATTTTCCATTGTCCCATGATAATCCAAATGATCACGCGTGAGGTTTGTAAACGCCCCCGCCAACAAGGGATTACCGGCCAAGCGCCCCTGATCTAAACCATGACTGGAAGCCTCCATCGCCACCGCTTGAATTCCCTTTTCTTGCAAAAAATGAAGCCGTTGATTCAACAAAAGCGCGTCCGGCGTGGTCATAGAGCCTTCAATATTCACCACGGGCGAGGCCACCCCAATGGTACCCATACTGGCGGTCAGCACGCCCAATTTATTCATAATTTCAGCCACATAATAAACGGTGGAAGTTTTGCCATTTGTACCCGTCACCGCCACTTTTTGCACATTTTTAGATGGGAACAGCTGTGCCGCAATTTCGGCCAATGTCATCCGCGGATTTTCCACTTTAATCACAGGTACACCCGCTGTCACCTCTTGGTCAGTGATAATCGCTACAGCCCCTTTTGCCACAGCCTCAGGAATAAAATCCGCACCATTTACTTTCGTTCCTTTGATGGCACAAAACACAAAACCCGCTTGCACCTCGGTTGCTTTTTCCGTAATACCCGTGACTTCAATATCTGCCTTCACACCAACTAAAACATCGCCTAACTTCATTCTTTTTTCTTCCTTCCGTTCCTAATGAGAGAAATATCAATGGATTTTTGTACAAATTCTGGCGGCTGATAATCCACCACAGGGGCCACATTCAAATATGGCGCAATTTCATTGATGAGATTCAGTCCCACTGTTTTGGCATTCCATCCTGCGTTATTAAACATATGTGTTTCCTTGATCCCTTTTGGATTCAAAAGTGTCACCTGTACAATATATTTTGGATCCGTCACAGGAAACACACCCACAAAGCTGGTACGCACTTTATTGATATTATAGGAATGGCCGTCCTTCATGTTGGCCGTTCCCGTTTTACCGCCCACCGCATAATGTTTGGCGGGATTTTTTGTCCACGGATCCCAATTGATGACAGCCCACATCATTTGACGCAAATGCTCGGAAATCTTGCTGTCTAACACCTGGGTCGTCGCCTTATCCTTATTCCCATCCTTGATAAAGGTGGGTACATTGTAAAATCCCCCATTTGTCAACGCAGCCACCCCCGCAATCAAATGCAATGGGGTCACTGCAATCCCATATCCAAACGCCACATTCGCCGTTTCAATATCCGCCCATTTGTCTTTCGTATTATACAAAGGTGCACCGCGTTCAGGCAACGGAATCGGCATTTTTTCAAACAAATTAAACCTACGCAAAAAATCGCGTTGTTTTTCATATCCAGCATCCAAGGCAATCTTTGCCGAGCCAATGTTGGACGAATGCATCAATACCTCCGTCACCGTCAGTGGACGATTTTGTCCGTGAAAATCCTCCATTACTTTCTTGCCTATTTTCAATGGATGCGAGGCATCCACCACGTCTGTCACCTTCACCACTTTGTTTTCCAGCGCCATCGCTGTATTAAACAACTTAAACACAGAGCCAAATTCATACACCCCTAAAGTCGACATATTGAAGCGTTCAGATGTTTCCTTTCCCGCTGGCACTTCGGGATCATAGTCAGGCAAAGAAACGCTGGCTAACATTTCACCGGTATTGATATCCATTACCATGCCTAAGCCCCCTTCGGCCTTATACTTTTCAATGCCTTTTTGCAAATTGGTCCTCACCATTTCTTGCACCGACACATCTAATGACAGCTGAATTTCGTGCTCTTTCAATTCATTGTCAAAAGACTTTTCAATCCCCGCAATGCCCACATTATCAATGTTGACGCCGCCCAAAATATGCGAAAACAGTGGCCCTTGCGGATAGGCACGCTTGTCCACCGCCTCATAGGTTAAAAAATGATATCCAAGCCAATTCACGGCTTCCAATTCATTCGGTGTTGCGCCTCGCTTGATATATTTAAAATTACTATCAGATTTTAATTTTTCTAAAATGTCTTTTTCTTGCACACCATCCAGTTTTTGAACCAACGCGTGCGCCACTTCTTCGGGATTTTTAACTTTAGTAGGATTCACCGAAATATCCCAAGAGGTCAATGTGGTTGCCAATACTGTCCCATTTCTGTCTACAATATTATAGCGGGGCCATTTTTCCTCCAATTCTAATGGGTCTTGAGTCCTGTTCGTTGGTTTATAATCCAAAACGGTTAAATAAAACAACCGCCCCAACACAATACTCAACAATATCAAGAAAAAACCACAAGCAAAACAAATCCGTTTGGCTGCCTCTTTTAATTGCCGTTGCGTTGTGGTATCCACATAGCGATCCTTTTCCCGTTTAGGGGTAGGAATTTCATGACAAGGCTGATAAAATGGCGCAGGCGCTTTTGAAAACCACTTCATTTTATCTCCTCTGGTTCAAAAACAGGTTTTTTGGGCGGAACAGGCACTGGCTTTAAGGCCACCTCAACAGGAGACACAATTTGTTGCACTTTGATTTGCTTTAATTCGCTTTCCGACAGCAATCGTCGCAACCGTGATGGCTCTGTCAACACAGCCCAATCCGCTTTCAACGTATGAATTTCACGCTTATCTGCCAAAATACGATTGTTTAAATTTTTTAGTTCTTTTTCATATTCCACAACACGCTGTTTCATCAAAAAAAGAGCAATACCAATACTGATCGCCAATGCTAATAAAAAAAAATTCAATATCCACCGTTTCATGCACTAACCTCAGTCCGTTCTGCCGCCCGAAGTTTCGCACTGTGTGCTCGTGAATTTCGTGCCAATTCCTCGCCTCCTGCCATCACGGGTTTCTTGGTTAAAAGACGCAAAACACCCTCAACTTGTTCAGATAGAGCATATTTATTGCGATGGGTTGGTTTCATGGCATGTGCGGCAAAAAATTCTTTAACGATTCTGTCTTCCAACGAATGAAAAGAAACGACAACCAAGCGTCCGTTTGGTTTTAACAATTTAGGCGCAGATTGCAACGCCCGCTCCAATTCCCCCAGTTCATCATTGACGGCAATTCTGAGCGCTTGAAAAGACCGAGTCGCGCTGTCCGAACCATCTTTAGGGCGTGGCATAATATGATGGATAATTTCCGTCATCTCACCCGTTGTTTGGGGCAAATGCTCCTTGAGTGCATGGGCAATTTTGCGGCTTTGACGCTCCTCGCCATACCGATACAGGATGTTTGCCAATTCACCCTCTGGCAAAGCTTTGATTAAATCCGCCGCAGTGGGGCCCGAATC
>JAZLCF010000107.1:0-7488 GCA_045614105.1 Alphaproteobacteria bacterium
GAGTCTAAATAATGTTTTCGTTATTTTTTATTAAACGTCCTCGCTTTGCGATCGTTATTTCTATTATCTTGGCATTGGCTGGGATGATTTGTTTGTTTAAATTGCCAGTGGATTTATATCCGACTGTCACGCCACCAGAAATCCGCTTGCGTGCTTCTTATCCTGGTGCCAGTGCAGATACGATTGCCAAAACGATTGGTATCCCGTTGGAAGATGGTATGAATGGCATTGATGATATGATTTATATGAGTTCTACCAGTGCTGATGGGAGCTATACTTTGACGATTACTTTTGCGCCTGATACAGATCCTGATATGGCGAATGTAAAGGTTCAAAACAGATTGCAACAAATTCAAAATTTGTTGCCTGCAGAGGTGCAACGCTATGGGGTGAAGGTGGTGAAGGCTTCATCTAGCATTTTGGCTTTTTTAAGTTTTTATTCTCCTGATGACAGTATGAGCGCACAAGACATTGAGGATTATTTACAAAGCAATGTTGTGAAACCATTAGCCAAGGTTGATGGTGTGGGTGAAGTTCAGATTTTTGGTGCCAAAAAAAGTATGCGCGTGTGGTTGGATGCGGATAAAATTGCTTCGCTGAAATTATCGGCAGACAAAATTAAAAATGCCATTCAAAGTCAAAATTATCAGCCCTCATTGGGTAAATTGGGGGCGCGTCCGAATGATGATAGTGAAAGTTTGGTTTATGCATTGCAAACAACGGGACGATTGTCCACACAAAAAGAGTTTGAAGATATTATTGTCAGGACGAATGAAGAAGGGGGATTATTGCGCCTATCGGATATTGCTCGTATTGAAATTGGTTCAGAGGATTATTCACACGCTTCATATTATAATCAACATCCCGCGGTGGTTATGTTGTTGAATTTGTCTTCAGGAGCTAATGCTTTGTCTGCGATGAAAGGGGTCAATGAGGAATTGCAGCGGTTGTCTCGTTTTTTCCCAAAAAATTTGTCTTATAATATCAATGTAGCTTCCACAGATTATATCAGTGCTTCTGTGAAAGAAGTGGCGTGGACATTGATTTCTACATTCTTGTTAGTGATTTTCGTTGTGTATTTATTTTTGCAAGATTGGCGGACAACCTTGGTGCCAACTTTGACAATTCCAGTCTCTTTGTTGGCGACTTTTGCGGTCATGTCCGTGTTGGGTTATTCCATCAATATGTTTACTTTGTTTGGTTTGTTGTTGGCAATTGGGGTTGTGGTGGATGATGCTATTTGTGTGACCGAACGTGTTGATTTTTTAATTCACAAGGAAGAGATGTCGGCGATGGAGGCAACGGCTCAAACAATGCGAGAAATTTCGGGAGCCTTAATTGCAACGACATTGGTGTTGCTGGCTATTTTTGTGCCGATTGCGTTTATGAGGGGTATTACGGGTAAAATTTATCAGCAATTTTCCGTGACAATTTGTGTTGCAGTATGCTTTTCAACATTTTGTGCTTTAACTTTGGCACCTGCTATTGCTTCCCACTTTTTTATCAAGTCAGAGCCGACGCATTTTAAGGTTCTTGAGTGGTTTAATAGGGCTATACAAAAATCAACCAATATGACCAAGAAATGTGTTTTGTTATTTGCGCGCAAGTTGTTGATGATAGGTCTTATTTTCGGGGTAGCTTGCCTGACAGCATTGGTTATGTTTAAAACAATGAATACGTCTTTTTTGCCTAATGAGGATCAAGGAATGGTGATTATCAGCACAAATTTGCCAGAAGGGGCAACGTTGGGGCGAACGGATGACGTGATGCATAAAATTATGCCGATTGTTATGAAAGAGCCTGGTGTGAAAAATTTTGTGGTGATTGAAGGAATGTCTTTGACAATGGGTGCTGGTGAAAATGTCGCTTCAGGTATTATTGGATTGAAGCCATGGGATCAACGGACGTATGGTCTTTTAAAGCGATTATGGTATGCGTTGCCATTTGTATCCAAGCCACGAGATGATTCTTCTACGCAAATTTTAGCACGGTTGTATGCAGAACTACAAAAAATTCCAGAGGCTGAATTTCAGTTGTTTGAAATGCCGGCTATTCCGGGGTTGGGAATGACGGGGGATTTGAATTTGTATGTGCAGGATTTATCAGATTTAAATTATATTGCTTTGGATAATAATATTGGTCAGTTTGCTGAAGCGATTACAGCGCATTCTGATTTTCAATATGGTTTTTCGTCTTTTACTGCAAAAACGCCGAATGTATATCTGGAAATTGATCGAGATAAAGCTGAAAGTATGGGTGTCCCAATGGCAAATATTTTTTCGGCACTTGAAAATTATTTAGGCTCAGGTTATGTGAATGATGTGAATTTTGGGACTCAGGTGAACAAAGTGATTGTGCAATCTGATTGGAAATATCGTAGGAACTTACAAAGTTTGGATAAATTATATGTACCCAATACAACGGGGCAAATGGTGCCATTAAAATCTTTACTGAATATAAAACAGACTTTAGCGCCACGGCAAATTACGCGCTATAACCAATATCCTGCAGCACAGCTGAATATTCGTCCCAATGCACGTATTAGCTCTGGTGCTGCAATGGATTCAATTGAAATTTTGGCGGAGCAAGTATTGCCCAAAACTTATGCGTATGAGTGGTCTGGTATGAGTTATCAGGAAAAGAAAGCAGAGGGGCAAGTGGGATATCTTGTGTTATTAGCCACGATTTTTGCTTATTTATTTTTGGTGGCTCAGTATGAAAGTTGGGTGGTACCAATCCCAGTGTTGATGTCGGTCATTTTCGCGATTGCAGGTGGTTTGTTGGGCTTGATCGCGTTTGGTTTGCCGATGTCAATTTATGCACAGTTGGGACTGGTGTTATTGATTGGTTTGGCCAGTAAGAATGCGATTTTGATGGTAGAATTTTCAAAAGATGAACATAAAAATGGGACACCGATTGTTGAATCAGGTGTTCAGGGATTGGTGCAACGTTTTCGTGCTGTTTTGATGACCGCTTTTACATTTATTTTGGGCGTATTGCCGATGTTGTGGGCAACGGGAGCAGCTTCTGGTTCGCGTAGATCCTTGGGGACACCTGTGTTTTGGGGGATGTTGGTTGGAACGATTTGTGGTCTTGTTTTTACACCCTTATTGTATATTTTGGTTCAAACGCTGGTGGATAGGTTGTATCACAAAAAGACGGATGAAAAATAGATTGTTATTGGCTGTTTTTTTCTTGCAATTGCTCAAAAGCAAATTGGCCACCAACGGCTTTGTAAAAGTTGATAATATTTTGATAGAGTAGACTGTTTGAGCTGGTGACAGCACTTTGCGCATTGATTCTGCGCTCTTCTGAATCTAACACATAAGAATAATCAATCAGCCCACTTTTATATTTATCTCGCGCTAATTGGGCCGCTTTATCCATTTTTTCCCAAGCCATGAGTAAATCTTGGTGGCGTATTTTCATTTTTTGAAAGCCAACCAAAAGATCACGTACTTCTTTTGTGGCATTTAAAAGTGTTTTTTCATATTGTGCAGTTAACGCCTGCATGGTGGCTTCTTGTGCCTTGAGTTGATGCCATAATGCCCCAAAGTTAAAGAGTGTCGTGCTGATGGTTGGCTGATAGGAGTGGCTATAACTTTTGTTGTGAAACAGATTATGAGAGTGCACTGATTGAAATCCAAAAAAAGCGGACAGACTGATTGTTGGAAATAAATTAGAGGTTGCTAAACCTACCTCAGCATTTTGTTCTTTTAAACTGGCTTCCATTCCTTGGACATCAGGACGAAGTCGTAAAACTTCCACGGGAATTGTGTACAGTTTGTCCAGCGGATAATTAAATTTTTGTGTAATGAGGTTGGGTGTTTTGTTGCTAAGAATTTTGTGAAGACTGCCCGCAGGTTGACCCACCAAAATCGCCAAAGTGTTTTGATATTGTTCAATTTCTATTTCTAATTTTGGAATATTGGCTTTGGTGGTCGCCAGCTGGTACTCGGCTTGATTGACAGCAATGGCATCGGAGAGCCCTGAGCGATATTTTTCTCGTGTGAGTTTTGTTAGCGCTTGTTGAATTTTTAAATTTTCTTTTGTTTGTTCCAATAATTGCTGTGAGGTGCGCAGGTTGATATAGGCTAAACTGACCTCAGAAACTAAGAGCACATTGATATTTTCTAATGCAAAACGCATTTGTTGTTCTTGGGCGCTGGCGGCGGCAATTTTGTTTTGTTGTTGACCGAATAAATCAAGTTCCCACGAGATATTAATTCCTTTTTTATAAAAATCCGTCAATGTTGGTTGTTCCATATTTTCGCCTAATTTTTGATAGGTATAACTGACCGTAGCATCTGTTTGAGGCAACAGGCCTGCTATGGATGAAAGACGCATATTGCGCGCAGCCTCTACATGTGCTCTGGCTGTTTTAATGTCGGGTGCATTTTCCAATGCCATCTGAATCAGTTTGTTTAAATCAGGTTCATTTAGATCTTTTGGTTCAAAAGGAAGAGTTGGCACAGTGGGAGTTTTTAGTTCTAAGGTTTCCGAAAGGACTTGATTGTCGTAAAATTGAGGACGCTCGTAATCGGGGCCAAGACGACAGGCAGAAAGCAGTAAAAAAGTGACAAATAAAGGTTTTATTTTAAGAGGCTTCATGAGATTTTCCTTTTTGAAAGTCAAACATTAAAAACAGCGCAGGAACAAAGACCACACCTACAAAGGTGGCAGCAATCATACCGAAAAAGACAGCTGTGCCCATAGAAATTTGGCTGGCGGCTCCTGCCCCTGTGGCAATGACCATTGGAAAGACCCCCAAGATAAATGTCAAGGCTGTCATTAAAACGGCACGATAGCGTTCTTTCGCGCCTAATAAGGCCGCCTCTTTGGTTGTTTGCCCAGTTTGGATGGCGTCCAAGATAAATTGCACAATCAAAATAGCGTTTTTGCTGGCTAATCCGATGAGTAGAATGATTCCCAGTTGGGCGTAAATGCTTAAACTTTGCCCCATTAAATCTAGGCCGATTAAAGCCCCCAAAACAGCAAAAATATTTGTCAACATGACCGATATAGGAATGCACCAACTTTCGTATAACGTCACCAAAAAGAGATAAGTAAAAATCACGGCCAAAGTCATTAAAATGTAGATGAGACCTTCTGTTTCAACCTCTTGCAAACTTAATCCTGTCCAAGCAATTGCATAGTGGTTGCCCAGCTGTTTTGCCAGTTCAAGCACGCGTTTAATGGCGGTACCACTACTGACGTGTGGAGCGGCTTCGGCGGTGATTGCACTGCTGAGATACTGGTTAAATCGATAGATGATTTTTGGGGAAAGTGTGGTTTTTAAATCAATAAATTCTTTAATTTGGACTGGTTTGTTTTGTTGATTTAAGACATACAAAGCCCCTATATCCTTTTGTGTTTGACGATAGGGCGTATCTGCTTCAACAATCACTTTGCGTGTTTGGCCTTCAACGGTAATATTATTCACATATCTGGAACCTAGATTGTTCTGTAGCACTTGAAATAAAGAGGCCACAGAAATGCCATTGGATTCTAATTTAATACGATCTAGGTCTAAATAAATATGTGGCGTTTCGGCTGTAAATGTGCCAAATGCGTATTTAAAAGCTCCATCTTGGTGCATCAATCCAAGTAATTTTTGTTGTGCATCGTATAATTGTTTTGGGGTTGTGTTATTATCCAGAGCGTTCATCTGAAAGGTCAAACCTCCACTGGTGCCAACACCTGGAATCGCAGGCATTGCAAAAAATTCAATGTTGGCTTTTTGATCGTTTTGAAAGTGTGTGGCCAGTTTGTTTGTTATGGCGTTTAGGGATAAATTCTTTGTGGTTCGTTGATCCCATGCTTTTAATCCAATGGCTGCCATACCGATATTTTCACCCCCTGCGCTTAGCATACTGGTGCCTGCAATACCAATCATATATTCAACGCCTTGTGTTGCCGTTACAAATTGTGACATTTGATTTAACACGGCGTCTGTTTGGTTGATTGAGGCGGTATCAGGTAATTGTACATTGGCCAAGATAAAGCCTTGATCCTCTTGCGGAATAAAGGATGTCGGAAGCCGATAAAAATAAAAAATCAGTCCTAATGTGATCAGAAGACACAGGCTCAGTGTTAAGCGCAACCTGTTGATTAAAAATTGAACGGCACTTAAATAATGCTTTTGCGTCCATGCCAATCCTTTATTAAACCAAGTAAAAAAAGTCTGTTCTTTAAGTGTTTGATTATTGAGTAAAATAGCACATAGAGCTGGGCTGAGTGTCAAAGCATTGACTGAAGAAAAAACAACTGAGGTGGCAATGGTAATGGCAAATTGTTGATAAATTTTACCAGTGATGCCCGCCATCATGGCCACTGGGACAAAAATTGACAGTAAAACCAATGTGGTGGCGATAACGGAGGAGCTGATATCTTTCATAGCCTGAATACTTGCTTCTGGTGCATTCATTTTTTTAAATTCCATCAAATAGGAAACCCTTTCTACAACCACAATCGCATCGTCTACCACAAGACCAATGGCTAAAATCATGGCAAACAATGTCAAAATATTTAAATCAAATCCAATCAAATAAATAAAGGCAAATGTGGAAATTAACGACACAGGAATTGTAATGGTAGGAATCAAAGTTGTGCGCCAATTTTGCAAAAATAAATAGACCACAAAAATCACCAATAAAAAGGTAATCAGTAGTGTTTCAATAATGTTTTCAATGGATGCTTTGACAAAAGTTGTTGAATCATAGGCTACTCGGAATACCATGTCAGGGGGAAAAGATTTTTCAAGTGTTTCCATTTCATGACGTAGTTTTTTCATAATGGTTAAAGCATTGGAATCAGGTGTTTGATTGACTTCCATCACAACTGCCCCATGTCCATTATATAAAGCGCCTAACTGATATGAATCTGCGCCTTCTTCCACGCGTGCGACATCTTTCAGTCGTACAATGGCCCCATTTGAACCCGAGGCTACGACAATATTTTCAAACTCTTGAACTGAGGTTAAAAGACCTGTGGTGGTTAGAGCCAAGACTAGCGTATCTTTTTGAGGATTAGGGGCTGTACCCACCGAACCAATAGCACTTTGGGCATTTTGTGCTTGAATGGCTTGAATGACTGTATCTGCTGATAAATTCATGGCCGACAAAGCCCGTGGATTCAGCCAAATACGCATACTTTTTTGAGGACCAAAAATGTTGACATCACTGACGCCAGGAATGCGCTTTAAAGGATTTTGTATATTGGTGTAAGCAAAATCACTTAAATCCAATGTGGAGTAGGTTGAATTGGGTGAATCTAAGACTAAAAAGGCCAACAAGTTAGCGGATTGAGAACGGACAGATAATCCTTCTTGTGTGACAACACTGGGCAACAAAGGCTTGACTTGTTCCAAACGATTTTCCACTTTGACTTGAGCAATATCTACATCCACGCCGACATTAAATGTGATGGTCAATTGATACGTACCATTGTCTGTTGCAGTAAGTCGGAGGCCAAGCGGTCTTAGGAAGA
>JAZLCF010000108.1:0-7347 GCA_045614105.1 Alphaproteobacteria bacterium
ATCATTGAGTCCTCCGATAATACAGACATCTGGATGGTGAAAACGTGCCTCAATAGGACCTAGAATTTCTAATCTTGGATGCATGCCATATTTAGGTCGGACACTTATTTGTTGCATCAATAATTTTAACACATTTGGATAGGTGTTGGGATCAATTACATCTAGTTGTGTTGTTGGGTTTAATAACTCTGTCAGTAATTCCTGCAGTTGCTGCCCACTGTTTGTTTGCCACAGACGTTCCGAAGCACTTTGGTCTGCACTTTTGGCCAAACTTTCAGCCAAAGAGATGTGTTGTTGCAAAATTTTTTGGAAAGGTATCTGCACATTACTTTTAAATAAATTGAGCCAAGCAGCAAGGGAAGTATTCAAGTTTATTTGCCAAGACAAATTATTTTTGCGTGTTTCAAATTCTTGATCTTGCACTTTATGGCGTAGTTGAGCCGGCATCATTCCATCTGCGGACAAAGGATGTTTTAGGAGCGCTAGATAATTTGTTTCTGAAGGATCGGTTCCCAAATCCGCTATCAACTGAAAAAAAGTACCAATTTCTGTATGGTTTAAAGGGGTGCCAGCTGAATCATCAAGCTGAATATGCCAACGTTGCATTTGAGTAATCACCTGACGTGCTAATGTACGATCAGTGGTCACAAGCGCGGCTGTTTGTTGGGGTGTTTCCAAAACTTCTCGTAAAATCAAAGCAATAGTCAAAGCCTCCTCAGAGGTTGTGTTTGCGTTGATAAGGCGAACACTGCTAAAACTATCTGATGAGAAAGAAGATTTCTGCCAAAAATCCTGACTCAATGCTTCAATGACTGCTTTTTCCTGAGGCTGATGGCTTTGCGTATAAAAAGGTAAATGAGTGTCTTGATTGAAAAAATTTTCCTTAAAAAGGATCGTATTGTCTCGTTTTTCAAGCACGGTGAATAATTCTTGTATCGCTGGAAAATGAGCACTGATGCCTGCTAAAATGACAGGGGTAGTGGTGTCTGTTTGCAACTGTTGTGTCAAGGCACGAATCAATCGAATGGAACGATCCATTGAATCTATTTTGTTTTGTTCTGCTAAAATTTTGGGCCAGTGAGTATATAAAATATCTAAAAAGTGAATGGTATCTTGCCAGTGTATGGCAAATTGATCTGAGGTCACTAAGGTTTGAATTTTTGATAAATCCAAATCAAATTGATAGGATAAATCTAATAGCTCACATAAACTGATGGCCATTTTTAAGGCTTGACTATAATCCAGAATATTGGGTTTTGCTGAACATAATTTTGCCAATAATAAAATTCTTTCCACAGATGAAACAGCAGGAGGCAAATCCACAACAGGTAAGTCTAAATCATACAACGACATTAGTTTCGGCAACAGAAAATTTTGTTGTTTGGTTAGCGCTAAAAACTTGTGCTTCAGTTCTAAACATGCTCGTTTTGTAGGTAATATAACCAGTGTTTTGGCCATTTGAAAAGGATTGGATTGGTATCGCTGCAACAAATCTGAAGCCAATATGTCCACCAAATTATCAGAGAGCGATACGCCGTAAATCATCATAACCCTTTATTGATTTTTAAATATTTTTTAATCCATTGTGCATAGTCTTTGAGTAAGGGGGATCGTAAATTCTCTTTTAAAAAGCTCCAATCATTTTTTATATATTTCAAATAGTTAGGCTTGTGATAATCGGTGGCCAATCTGGCAAATGTTCCCATGACACGAGTATGGCGATGAGCCGCCAAAACAGGAATCCATTGCGCATATTTATTTTCTGCTAAAACAGGCCTTAGTTGTAAGTAATGTCGCAACAGTTTCTTTCGCTTGGATAAAGGAAGAGGGCGGCGTTCGTCTTCTATCAAAGAAACAACATCATAAAACACGGGACCACATAAAGCATCTTGAAAATCCAACAAGCCTAAAGTATGATTGCTTTTTAACATCAAATTATCCAGATGATAATCATGTAGGACCAAAGATTGAGGGACAATTCGCAAGCCTTCAAAGAGGTGACGCCAAATTTGCTTAAATTCATGTTGAGCCTTATCGGACAAAGTAATACCCATAATTTTTGGAACATAGTATTCAATAAATAAATTTGTTTGTTGTTGCCAATAGGGCAGTGCAGGCGGTAATTTTTTATATTCTTTCACATTTTTTTGCACTTGAATTAAAGTATCCAGCGCCAGAATATATAGCTCGTCTGTTTTGGCTTTATCTTGAATTGCTTGCGACAAAGAGCAGTTTCCAAAATCTTCCAACAACATAAAACCATGCCTTAAATCTTTAGCATAAATTTTAGGAGCCCCTAGATGATGCTTGCGCAATAAACGGTCTACCATGATAAATTCTTTTGGTTTTTCAGTTAGAGGAGAATCCATTAAAATAAGTGTTTTCCCCTTCTTTTGAACGCGTGCATAACGGCGTGTTGAGGCATCTTGAGAAAGCCAAGTGATATGATTCAAATGATGTTTTTTGATAAAGTTATTTAAGTAAAAATCGCGTGTTTTCATTTAAAATCCCTCCGCGCTAATGAGTCTATCCCCATTGTCTAATATTTGAAAGGAAATAGTTTTATGTGCCTGAGGCACTAAAGAGGCAATTTTATCAGGCCACTCAATCAATGACACGCCATCAGCAAAGGCATCTTCAATGCCAATCTCATAGGCTTCCGTTGGATCTCTTAAACGATAAAAATCAAAATGGTACAGGGTAAATTGAGGGACCTCATAGGTTTGTAAAAGGGTAAAAGTAGGGCTAGGAACCTCTACATCAGCTTTTAATAAATATCGGACCAAAGCACGTACAAAGGTTGTTTTCCCAACCCCTAACGTTCCATTTAAAAAGACAATATCGCCCTTTTGAAGATGGGGAGCCAATTGTTTAGCAATGTCCAAAAGCTCTTTTTCTGATGTGATTTGCCATTCCATTTGTCACCACTGATTTAAAAAAGATTTGTTAAATATGAAATAAAAGGAATGGTAATGGGATTGTCTGGATTCAAAAGATTCCACAAAGTACTGCCGAAAAATAGCACGATAACACATATGGCAAGAATGAGAAAAAGTTTGATAACAAAGCTGCCAAGTTGCCCTAAAATTGTTAAAATGATATAGATAGCAACGGCAATTCCCAACGAAGAACCCATTGTATAAAGGGCCGCGGACCAAGGACCGTTATAAAGTCCCCTATAAACAATCAGGACTAATCCAGCGACGAAACCAAGCATCAATGCAAGTGACATGTTATTCTCCTGTTTTAGGTTGTTCTTGGTGTTGTTTTTCTTGACGTGCTCTATACAGCGCAAGAAAATCTATTGGATTGATTTGTAAAGAGGGGAAGCCAGCCTCGCGTACTAAATTGCCCACAATTGCTCGTGCATAAGGGAACAGTAAATGTGGAATTTCAACCAATAAAAGAGGTTCCATATGTTCTTGGGGCGCTTTTAATGTCACAAGACCACCATAGACTAATTCACACAAAAATAATGTTTTTTTGTCTTCCGCAGTATCAGCTTGAATTTTAAGCTCTAAATCAACGGTATAATGATCTTTGTCATCAGCTTTTGCTGCTTTGACATCCACTGAAATCTTGATATCTGGTGCTTGTTTTAAGGAAAACAACGCTTGTGGCATGGCGGGGGATTCAAAGGATAAGTCTTTGATATATTGAGCATTTATTTGCATTTCAATTGCTTGAACATCATTTTGTTTGGGTGTATTTTCTGTCATTTTATAAAATCCTCTTGAAAAAAATTAAAAAATTTGTTTAACTGATATATGTTATTTTAATCAAAAAAAAAGAAAAGTAAAGGCAAAAAATGATTTGGAGCAATATTCTTATAACTATTTTAGTTTTATTTTTTTGTGTCCATCTGTGGGCAGCCATTCGTGAAAAGACTCAGAAAGCGGATAAAGTCAGGCTTATTTCTAAAGCAACTGGGCAAGTTTTAGAGATTCAGGCCAATCAAATATCTGACTTCATCAATAAAGAGTTGCTATCTGATTTTACCATCACGGCAAAGGCGATTTTTAAATGTGTGGCTGAATCTTTTGCTGCTGGCCGTTTAGGGGAAATGAAGCGCTATTTAGATGATAATGTTTTGCCGATTTTTCAAGAGACGTTGGCAACGCGTGCCCAGCAACAACAACAAGCTGAATTTACTTTGATCGGTTTTAAAGAAGTGAAAGTTTTGGAGGATAACCCAGAAAAAAAGGTGGTTTCTTTCACGACAGAACAAGTGAATTTATTAAAAGATAAAGAAGGAAATGTCATAGAAGGAGATCCTTTATATGTAGCGACTGTGACTGAAAAATGGACTTTTGTGGCAAAGAACAAGGATAAGTGGGTGGTTCAATCTATTCAGAATATGGAGGCTCACTTTGCGTAAGTTATGGGCCCTTGCTGTGTTTGTTTTTTTGGTTGCCTGTTCTTCCTCTCATTATTTGTCAAAAGGGCGGTCTTTTCGTTTGACGCCTGTTTCTTTTCAAGACCTGAAAGGGTGGCAAGAGGATGACTTGATTAAGGCCTTGCCAGCGATTAAAAAAAGTTGTGCCACAAATCCAAAGGAATATGTAAAATTTTGTGCGGGTATTGATTCTGTGCGTTCTGAGTCAGATTTAAGAACTTTGATTGAAGGGACTTTGCAGCCTTATAGAGTGACCAGCCGAGGTAGTACAACTGGCAAAATAACAGGTTACTATGAGGCAGAATTGACGGGGACTTTATATCACGAAAATGGTGCGCAAATGCCGATTTATGCGTCCCCTGAAGGATATCGCCAGGGAAAAACCTATGCGACCAGAAAATCCATTGAAAACAATGGGTTAACTGATGCTAAAATTTTGGCTTGGGCGGATAATCCTGTGGATTTATTCATCATGCATGTGCAAGGTTCAGGTCGGATGATAACACCAGAAGGCAAGGTCTTACAGTTTGGATATGCGGGTAATAATGGCCGTACCTTTACAGGATTGGGCGCTATTTTGAAAGAGGAGGGGATTGATCCCAGTATCGCAAATTCTATGCCCCGCATTCGTTCTTGGTGTTTGGAAAATCCAAAAAAAGCACGCGAATTCATGCAAAAAAATGAACGTTATATTTTCTTTAAGGAATTAGCAGGTGAGGGGCCCATTGGTTCAGCGGGGGTCGCTTTAACGCCGGCACGATCTTTGGCGGTGGACGCAGAATATATTCCGATGCACACACCGATGTGGTTGGAAACAACTAATCCAAACGGAGAGCCTATTCAACAACTGATGATGGCTCAGGATACGGGGGCGGCTATCAAAGGGGGTATTCGTGCTGACTTTTTTTGGGGGTATGGAGAGGCTGCTTTTCAAACAGCTGGGCATATGAATCAAACAGGCAGTTATTACCTTTTATTGCCGAAGAATTAAGATGAAGCAAGCGCAGGATATACATTTGTGGAATGACTTAAAGAAAACGGTGCAACCGTTGGAGACTGGTGTGGTGGAACAAGAATTACCCCCACGTTTGAAAGTTCGGCGTGCCGCTTTAAAACCTGTGATATATACCTTGGATTTGCATCAAATGACCGTAGAGCAGGCTTATCAGTCAACTGTGAAATTTATTGACAAACATTATCAAATTGGCACTAAAAAGATTCAAATTATTACAGGAAAGGGGCGCACGGGGAAGGGGCTTATTCGGTCTGAATTTCCTGGTTGGTTGGAGACAAAACCATTCAAGTCTTGCATTCGTGAGGCGCGATGGACAAATGATGAAGGAGCGGTGGACATATGGCTGAAAAAAAGCAGATAGTTTTGGGTATAGAATCTTCATGTGATGAAACGGCTTGTGCCTTGGTCAATGAAAAAGGCAAAGTTTTGTCATCCGTGGTGTGGTCGCAATATGATGAGCATCGTCGCTTTGGTGGCGTTGTACCGGAAATTGCGGCACGGGCTCACTTGGAAAAATGTGACATTTTAATTCGGGAATGCTTGGATGAAGCTGGACTAGATTTCAAAAATTTAACAGCAGTAGCTGTGGCGGCTGGTCCTGGGCTGATTGGTGGTGTTTTGGTGGGCGTGATGACGGCCAAAGCGATTGCTTTTGCTCATAACCTGCCTTTTGTTGCGGTCAATCATTTGGAAGGTCATGCCTTGGTGGCTCGTTTAAGTAATCCTGTGAAATTTCCGTACTTATTGTTGCTGACTTCTGGTGGACATTGTCAGATTTTGGAAGTCATGGGTGTTGGTCAGTATAAAAAACTGGGTGCCACGATTGATGACTCGGCCGGTGAAGCCTTTGATAAAGTGGCCAAAATGTTGGAAATTGGTTATCCTGGTGGACCGAATTTGGAAAAACGAGCAAAACTAGGTAATCCTAAGGCTTTTCAGCTGCCCATTCCAATGAAAGGGCGGGCAGGGTGCGATTTTTCATTCTCAGGACTTAAAACCGCTGTGCGTGTGCAAATTGAACGTTTGGGAACTCTGACAGATGAACAGAAAAACGATATGTGTGCCAGCTTTCAGGCTGCAGTGGTGGCACAAATGCGCGATCGTTTGGAACATGCGTTAAAGATTTTTAAGAAAGATTTTCCCAAAGCAAAAGATTTGGTTGTTGGTGGTGGCGTGGCGGCTAATAGCGCTGTGCGACAAATGTTGGAAGAGGTGGCCGCAAAGCACAAAATGGTGTTTTCTGCGCCGCCTATGAAATATTGCACAGATAATGGCGTCATGATTGCGTGGGCTGGTTTGGAGCGGTTGCGGCTTGGCCTGACGGATGATTTGGATTTCAAGGCGCGGCCCAGATGGCCACTAGAAGATCTTGATTCAAAAAAATAAAGATACTATATTATATATATATAACAAAGGAGAAAAAATGGAACAAGTCAATGATACAAATTTTGAACAAGAAGTTTTAAAGGCGGATAAGCCAGTTTTGGTGGATTTTTTTGCAGATTGGTGTGGTCCTTGCCGCCAAATGTTGCCGGTAGCAGACGAATTGTCGCAGGAAATGGCCGCTCAGGTCAAAATTGTTAAATTAAACGTAGATGAGGCTGAAAATACGGCTGAAAAATACGAAATTCAATCCATTCCAACCATGATTTTGTTTAAAAATGGTGAAAAAGCAGCAGAACATCATGGCGCATGCACTAAACCCGAGTTGGTGAGTTGGATTCAATCTAATCTTTGATGGAGCGACTTTTTCTTTAAATATAAAATCAAAATGATCCATTTTGGTCACAGGGCAAACTCTCTGAGACCAAAATTTTTTTATGAGTTGATATTATTGACCGTTGAAGTCGCTGAAAAATCATTTTAGCGAATAAATTGACAGGCCTTGTAAGTCTTTTGGTACAACTATTTGGGATACATAATATAAATTATGCGA
>JAZLCF010000109.1:0-7824 GCA_045614105.1 Alphaproteobacteria bacterium
CAAACAGTGCAAAGATTGATGCGACGTGCTGTGACCGTATCTGCACAACGTCTTTTGGGACAAAATGTTTCCTTAAATGAATTTGATGGAAACGATGGGGAATATCAAATTTCTAACGATGTGGATGTTTCGGAATCAGACGTCTTTTTGCTGACCATGAACAATGTGCCAAAAGCCGTGTGTGAACAGATTGTGAATATGGGTTGGAATCTGACTAAAATGAACCCCAGTGATTGCTCTGACACAACAATAACCTTTCTGTTTCAAAATGATTTAAGCGATTGTTCCAATTGTGTGAATGCAGGCGTACTATGCGATCTATATGGCAACGAATGCGGTATATGCAGCAAGACCAGAGGATTTACCCCCAACGATGCCGATTGTGAAAACAATGATAACAGTACTTATTGCGTTGGTGGTCGTTGTTCTAAATGTCAAGAACATTCTTATTGGGACAGAAGTGCATTGAGTTGCCAATCTTGTACTGCAGAATGGGTTCATGAAACAATTGAATCCAGTCAACATAATTGCCTCGGCTCTATGTACTATTTACCAGGAGAAAATCCATTTTTAATCGGGTGTAATTTTGATTTAAATATCTATACCTCGGTGGATGAAAAATCATGCAAAGCATGCCAAAACAGGTGCTATTTGGTCACGGATAAATCTTGTCGATTTGCGGACTCAGACCCAGGTTTCGATCGAATCAATGATGGAGATTGTTCTATGAACTGTCCACAAAATTACTACTGGGACGAACCAGCACGGAGTTGTCAAGCTTGTACAAAAGAAGGAGTTCATCCCACAATAGAATCTAGCAAACATAACTGTCTGACTTCCATGTATTATTACGTAACCGACCGTCCATGGTTAATAGGGTGTAATTACTATGATCATACCTACAGTGGCGCTATTGATGAAGAATCTTGTAAGAAATGTGCGAATCGGTGTTATTTAAATGGCACATGTTATCTGGCGGGTGAAGGACAAGCGCATCAACGTGTTTCTGATACTGATGGTACGTGCCAGCAATAGGAAGGGGGCGCTTTAAACAAACTCCCCGCTTTTATCGGGGAGTTTTTTGAATCAACTTCAATTTTTAACCATCTTCCAGGAAGCTACGCAACTTTCTGGAACGGGTTGGGTGTTTTAATTTGCGCAGAGCTTTTGCCTCAATTTGGCGAATACGCTCACGCGTCACGGAAAATTGTAGGCCCACCTCCTCTAACGTATGATCGGAGTTCATGCCTATTCCAAAGCGCATTCTCAACACGCGCTCTTCACGTGGCGATAAAGTAGATAACACCGCTGTGCAGGATTGACGCAAATTGGTTTGAATAGCCGCCTCCAACGGTTGCAAGGTATTCTTATCCTCAATAAAGTCGCCCAGATGGCTATCCTCCTCATCCCCCACGGGCGTTTCCAAAGAAATCGGATCTTTGGCAATTTTCAACACCTTTTTGATTTTTTCAGGTGTCATATTCACACGCGGTGCCAATTCCTCTGGCGTCGGCTCATGACCAGTTTCCAGCTGCATCTGTTGACTGGTGCGCACCATTTTATTGATTGTTTCAATCATATGCACAGGAATACGAATCGTCCGCGCCTGATCCGCAATGGCACGGGTAATGGATTGGCGAATCCACCACGTCGCATACGTAGAAAACTTGTTTCCACGCTTATATTCAAACTTGTCCACCGCTTTCATCAGGCCAATATTACCCTCTTGAATCAAATCCAAAAACTGCAAGTTGCGATGCATATACTTTTTGGAAATAGAAATCACCAAGCGCAGGTTGGCCTCAATCATCTCTTGTTTGGCCTTTTTCATCTCCTGACGCCCTTTGCGCACGATGTTCACCAGCTGGCGATACTGCGACACAGGCATTTTGGTTTCAGCCAACACCTCTTTAATAGCGGACATAATGCCCTTTGCCTCAGGCAAGGCATGCGCCACAAAGGATTGCCAATTCTTGCCTTTTTTATTTTTCAACGTATCCAGCCATTTCGGATTTAACTCACTGAGCGCATAAACCTTTAAAAAATCATCCCTGTCAATTTTATGGGCACTAGCCAAGCGCAATAATTTACCTTCCAACATCATCAACTTTTGGTTCAAATCATTGATTGTGTCCATAATTTCCGCCAACCTGTTCTGGTTCAAATGCAAACATTTAATTTGCTCCACCAAAAAATTTTGACTTTTCTTGTATTTTTCTGCGGCCGATTCTGAAATTTTCTCGCGATATAAAATTTGACGAATGCGTACTTGTTGCAATTTAGCAAACTTACGATACTCTGTCGCAATTTTATCCAAAATGACCAATACAGACGGCCGCAAATTTTCCTCCATCTCATCCAAAGACAAAATATCATCCTCATCGTCCTCATCTTCAACGTCTTCCTCTGAGGCCGAATCTTCATCTTCATCTTCCAATGTCTCTTTGGGGAGTTTTTCTTTTTTCTTTTCTGTTGCTACAGAGGCTCCTGCCTGCACAGATTCAGTCCCACTTTCCAATCTGGGCATTTCGTCCATCGCCGTTTCCAAATCAATTAAATCGCGCAAAGGAAATTCATTATCTAAAACTTGCTGGTGCCATTTAAATAACAGGGCATAAGTCGGCGTACATTCTGCCAGCCCATTCATCATTAAATTGAATCCAGCAGCAATACGTTTTGCAATGGCAATTTCCCCTTCACGTGACAACAAATCCACAGCCCCCATTTCCTTTAAATACAAGCGCACAGGATCCTTGATACCAACAGCATCGGTCGTTTGAGGGGTTTCCACGACTTCCATTCTGGTTTCAGGCTCAGAAGCTGCCTTAACCACTTCTTCTGTCAAATCCTCCACATCATCGGAACTATCTACCAACGAAATACCTAATTCCGTGAAAGAATTGACCAACTGTTCCCATTTATCCTCACTTTGATACTCAGCAGGCAACAAACGGCGCAATTTTTCCACCACGATATACCCACGCTCACGCCCCTGCTCAATCAGCTCTTTCATCAAATCAGCTGCATTACCTTCAACTGGATTTTTTTCGTTTTTAGAAACTGAGTTCATCTGTCACAACCCCTCTGCTGTAAAAAAAAGACTTTCAATATTATATAAGATTTTCACGAAATTGTCAAATAAATTATTCACTTTTGCACAGAGCATCCATCTCTTTTTTCAAAATATCTAACTCCGTTCTTAATTCAGCACGCTCAGTTAGCAAATATTCTTGATTTTTTTTAACAATTTCTTGTTGCAAAGCGTTTTTTTTGATTTCACGCAACAACTTCTTGATGGCAACCACCACCTCTGCCTCTGATGGAGCAGCTTTGTTGATATGATGCACAACATCTTCTAACGCCTGTTGTTGTTTACTATCTAGGGTTGCCCATAAATTCTGCTGTTCCGTGGATGAAGATGTCAAAATCTCCGATGATAAAGTCTCCAACGCTGATTGCAATAATTCATTTGAAAAATGAAAACTGCCCATAATCTCTTCCAAAAAATCGGCGCACACCTGAGGATAAACAATAAGATATGCCAATAACTGAGGCGAATCGGTTGGGCTGATCAAAGTGCTAGGCAAAAATTGTTTTTTCTCTTTTTTGGTTAAATTTTGTACACGCTTTTGAATTTCTTTTTGATAATAGACACGCACCCGCTCATCTGTAATTTTTGCAACTGTTTCCATTGCATCTTTTTCCAATTTAGCCAAACGCTCTGGCGTATCCAACGTTCGCCCCTCCAGCAACATTTGCCACAAAGCCCAAACAAACGTCTTTGCACCCGCAATTTCCTCCTGCAAGGCTTTAGAAGATTTTTTGCGAATCATATCATCTGGATCCATTCCATCTGGTAAATAGGCAAACTTTAACGATTTTCCAGCCCGCAACATAGGCAAAGCACGGTTCAAGGCTCGTACCATCGCTTTACGCCCTGCTCCATCACCATCAAAGCAAATCACAGGCTCATCGCACATCGTCCATAACAGACGAATTTGATCTTCCGTAAAAGCAGTTCCCAAAGGAGCCAATGCTTGAGTAAAACCAGCGCCATGCAATGAAATCACATCCACGTTGCCTTCCACCACCAAAGCTGTATTCTTTTTACGTATTGTTTCAATGGCCTGAGGCAATCCATACAGCAAATCCCCTTTATGAAACAAGTCTGTTTCAGGGGAATTCAAATACTTTGGTTCGCCTTCATGCAAAATACGTCCACTAAAACCAACGACTTGTCCTCGGCGATTCATAACAGGGAACATCACACGATCATAAAAATAATCATGGAATCCATTTCCATCACGGTTTTGAGCAATCAGCCCCATAGTCTGAATGTCTTTTACAGAAAACTTATTGGCTGTCAGATGAGCCAACAACCCAGAACCGCTGGGTGCATAACCAAGACGAAAACGCTTTGCCAAATCCGAACTCATACCACGACGAATCAAGTACTGTCGTGCCTCAGCGCCTGCCGCCCCAAACAAATGTCCTTGAAAATACCGACACGCACATTCCATCAATTTTAACAATTCAGCGTTTCGCTCATGCCTCGCCGCCACCCTGGGATCAGGTTCTGGCATTTTCACTCCAGCCATATTGGCCAAATACTCCACAGCCTCCATAAACGGCATCTTTTCAGATTCCATCAAATACCTGATTTGATCTCCATGTGCACCACAACCAAAACAATGATAAAATCCCTTGTCATCATTGACAGTAAAGGAAGGTGTTTTTTCCTTATGAAACGGGCACAATCCAGTATGCTCTCTGCCTTTATGCGTTAACTTTACCTTGCGTCCGATTAAATCGGACAGCGGCACCTTATCCCGCAACTCATCCAAAAACGCAGGGCTCAGTGTGACAGGCATTTTACCCCGCCAATAATGATTTAATCACACCAGAAGCTGCCCCAAAATCCATTTGTCCCGCATATTTGCCACGTAAAGCTCCCATCACTTTACCCATATCCTTAATGGAAGTAGCCCCTGTTTCGGCAATCACAGTTTTAATAGCCTCCGCCATAGCAACTTCATCCATTTGTTTTGGCAAAAAAGCCTGAATCACATCAATTTCAGCCTGCTCATGTGCCACCAAATCAGCACGATTTCCCTGCTTGTACATTTCAATACTTTCCTTGCGTTGTTTGATCATTCCTTGCAATAAAGACAACAAAGAAGCATCATCTACACCATCTGTTATCCCTTTCAAACGAGCATCAATATCCTTTTGTTTAATGGCCGCTTGAACCAAACGCAAGGTATTTACCCGCTCTTGATCTTTACTTTTCATCGCCTCAACCAAAGCATTTTTAATTTCATCACGTAGCATTTTACTTCTCCTTTCAATATACTGTGCACATTATACCTTTTTTTTGATGAAATAAAAAGAAAAATCTTGCGTTCAAATAAAAATTTTATATAATGAAGAACAGGAGGAAATTCTTTTGTATATTTTGATAGGTTTCATCGCAGGTTTTCTAATGCCCTTTATGGCCAGAAGATTGGGGAAGATTTTACCAGCAACGACAGGCGTAATTTTGTATCACCTGCCCCATATACCACACCTTCCACACATTCATAATCCTTTGCGCACCCAACTTTTCTATAAAAAATGGAGGCAATTATTACTCAGCGCTTTATTTTCCGCCCTTATGACCAGCGGTTTGTTTGTGTTGGCACATTCATGGCTGCCAAGTAGCACTTTTGTCTATGCGGCACTATTCATCTGGATTGTTCTTTTTGCCGCTTGCGTTGATATCCGCTTTTTCATTTTACCAGATTGTTTGACCATTCCCTTGCTTTTATGTGGCTTTTTGTTTGCCACGCAAATACATCTGATTTCTCCCTCTCAATGCATTTATGGTGCTCTTTTTTCTTACGTTGTCACAACGCTGGCCACCTTTACCACCAGCCGTATGCAACACAATCTTTTTGGAGGAGGAGACAGCAAAATGCTGATTGCTTTGGGTGCTTGGCTTGGCATTGAAGGCATCAGCTATACTTTTTTCATTTCTTTTTTCTTGTTTGTTATTTACAGCTTGCTAACGAAAAGCAGAAGTGGAGCCTATGGTCCTGCACTTAGTTTAGCAGCCTTGTTGTGTTTTTTTATTTTATATGCAAAATAATGGTAGACAAGCATGAAAAAAAACGATATAATCCAAAATAGAATAACTTGAAAGGTGGAATCTATGCCAAAGAAAAAAAAGGAAACATTGGTTCATTTCGATATTGATTCTTTGTCCAAGCAAACGGAACAAAAAAATGTTGCACATACCGTTTCTTTGGGTGAAACATTACAAATAAAACGCGAAAAGAAAAAACTTTCTTTAGAGGATGTTGCACAAAAGCTGCGCATTAAAGCAGTTTATTTAAAGGCATTAGAGGACGGACATTATTATGCCTTTCCTAGTCGTGTTTATGGAATCGGATTTTTAAGGACCTACTCTAAATTTTTAGGGTTAGATGCAGATTTGATGGTAGCTGAATTTCACGCTGAAACGTCCAACATCAAAGATGCTCCATTGGATATGCCTGTCATTGAACAACATTTGGCCCTACCCTCTAAAAAGACTTTAGGGTTCTTGGCATTGATTATCGGTTTAGCCGTCGTTTTGTGGTTCACAGCGGCCAGTTTGCTTTCAACCGATTTATTTTCAAAACTCAAACAGCCCGAGGTATCAATTGAACAACCAGAGGAAATTGGCACTCCAGAAGAAGTTCCAGTCCTTTCGGATACAGTCCTATCCCCCCCTGTTTCCCCCGTTGAAACACTTGAATCGGAACCTATACCCGAACCCGCACCAACTCCTGTTCAAGAAGAAAAAAAACTCAATCCTCAAGCGTTAGAAGCAAAAGTTGCCTTCATTGCTCAAAATGATGTTTGGGTACGTTTGTATAACACAGAAACAAACAAAGTTATTTTGGACAAAGTCATGCGCAAAAATGACTCGTTCATGCCCGAATCTGATTTATCTGTTTTACAAATTTCCACAGGGCGCGCTCGCGCTATCAGCCTGTATATGAACGGTGAAAAAGTAAAAACTTTTGGCGAAGAAAAATCTCGCTCTTTGGCTGAATTTGCCCCCTCCACGCAAGAAAACTAGCGTTTTTTATTTTTCATTTTTTAAACTCACTTAAACGGTTATTTTAAGGAAAGGATTTTTATATGGATTATCAAGAAAAATTGAAAGTAATTTTGGCACGTTCAGAAGAACTGACACAATTACTAACAAATGAAATGGACACGCAAAAAATTATTCAACTCTCAAAGGAATTAAAATCTTTGGAGGATGTGGTGCGTGTGGGCAAAAAATATCTGGCGACCTGTAAAGGCTTGGTGGATGATGAACAAATGATGAATGATCCCTCGTTGGATGCCGAGATGAAACAAATGGCCTCTGACGAATATTATGAACTAAAAGAAAAACTGCCAGATTTAGAAAAGCAAATACAAATTCTGCTGATTCCCAAAGATGAAACAGATGAACGCAACGTGGTGTTGGAAGTGCGCGCTGGAACTGGCGGTGAAGAAGCGGCCTTGTTTGCCGAAGAATTGTTCCGCATGTATGAACACTATGCTATGAAGCGTGGCTGGCGCTTTGAAACATTGTCTTTAAACGCAACGGGATTGGGCGGATACAAAGAAGCTGTGGCCCAAATTACGGGAGATGGCGCTTTCGGTCGCTTGAAGTTTGAATCAGGCGTCCACCGTGTGCAACGTGTTCCAGAAACTGAATCCAGCGGACGCGTGCATACTTCCGCCGCAACGGTGGCTGTGTTGCCGGAAGCTCAAGAAGTGGATGTACAAATCAATCCAGAGGAT
>JAZLCF010000110.1:0-15861 GCA_045614105.1 Alphaproteobacteria bacterium
CAATAATTTGTCTTCCTAAGACCGCTTGGCCTCCGACTTATCGTTGAATTTAATTTTGGCTGTTCCCCCAGGCATCCCCGCCAAATATTCAAACAAATCCCTGAAATAAACATACACACCTTTATATATACCCGGCTGAACGGATTGGGTCGTTTTAAATCTGTGTCTCTTCTCTTCCGAATATTCCGGATGTCTTGAATACGTGCAGGTTTCATCATATTGACAATAACTCCAATAGTTGCCCGTTTTCGCACACATTTGCGTGTAAAATGCACAAGTTGCCGCACCACTATCCGAATCAACCTGCTTGACTTCACCCTCTGTATTCGTTGATGTTTTAAAGAGATTTGATCCAAATGTACAATCATCCCCCCAATCTGTTGTCAATGTTGCCGAATGTGCATACTTCAATTTTAAAGTGCGTTCACCTATGCGCAACTCATACATATATCCCCTGTCACAAGGGCCACCATAAGACTGTTTCCGATAAGTCCCATTTCCTGTCCAACCGGCATTTGTCACAAATGTTCCTGTTTTTTCAAAAGACAATGAACTTAAATCTTTCTTTTTACATGTACCATCCGTTTTTCTTTCCACATCATCGTAATCCGCCATATTCACACACGTAAAACCTGTGCTTGTTGTTTCACGGCACTGATTCTGAGGACATCCACATTGTTTCAATTCAAAATCATATGCCCCCCCATCTGGACATTTACACATATAATCAATACATTGTTCTCCATCAAAACAGTGACTATTTTCCAAACATTCAACACATCTTCCCTCGGGATATTGAGAATTGACAAGGCAAATATGTCTTCTGTGTTCTGTGCCTAAAAAACGTCTTGCGCTATAGGCACTCACATCAGCAGCAGTCGGCTCATCATCTGGACACCCTAAATCAGTCCAGTCCGCTGAAATGGAATCATAGCATGTGACACACCGTGTTTCATAAATATTCCACACAGGCTTTTCAGAAGAACACGCACACGAACCATCCGCACATGCTGCAGCCGCCACACACTCACCCGTTTGCCGATTGCACCGTGGTTTTTCAGGATCTGTGCACGCCCAATCTGCCACACATTCACGGCTTTCACAACGGCCTTTCGTGACATTACAAAAAGGTTTTGACGCATCTTTTCTTTCGCACTGCTGATTGTTCCAACATTCAGAACAAATTCGTTCTGATCCCGATTGAATACAATAGGGTTTCCTTGCATCACATCCGTCATCAATTTCCTGATTCCTCACATTTTGACATTGGCCACAGGTATGTGCGGACAAATCACAAAACGGCTTAGCTGTAGTGCAATCGCTCGGACTTAAGCATTCATAACAATGACCTTCAGAATACTTTGTTCCAGTGGGACAATCAACACATTGATGCTCTTCATTACAAACCTTTCCTGCTGCACAATCTTGGAATGTCACACAGCTTGCACACTTATTTTTAGATGAATCCTGGGCGTTAATATTACAATAATATCCACTGTCACAATCGTCATTACTTAAACACTCCACACACTTTTTGGCAGATGCATCCCACACTTTACCATCTGCACAACCACATAACACAAAATCAGTTTGTGTGCTATAAGCGCCCTTGACAAAGGGACGTTGATCCTTGCAGCAAATACCTTTTTTCTCCTTAAATACGCCCCCATCAGGGCAACCACATATTTCAAAATCACTTGTTGATTTATAACCGGTTCCATCAAAAGAATAGCCATTAGAGCAACAAACACCAGATATCATCTTAGTCTCTGTACTCCCATTTGCAGGACATCCACAAAGGGACTCGGCATACCAAAATCCGCTTTGAGCATTTGTATATTTTGTATATGCAGTGCCAGATGCATCTAACCTACAACAGATATATCGTTTTGATCCCTCTTCCCCCAGAAAAGCCATTGAACCATCCTCTGGGCAGGGATAACAATTTCCATCTGACGCCTGTTGATTGCCCTCTGAACAGCACTCAGTTGTGCGACATCCATACTGAGGACTCGCCTCTGTACTTGTTGTGGTATAACACCAGTGGCCTCCATAACGCTTACAGTCTTCTTCAACCCCACAGGCGGCAGGATTAGCTGTTGAACAACGCTCTTGGCATGTACAAGTACTTTCATCCCATATTTTATCACAAGCATTCATACATTTATTTTGAGACGCACACCATTGCCCCCCTTTGGAGCTGCATTCTGTCTGACAAGAGACCTCTGTGGTACACCAACCACCCGAGGTACCGACAGAACACCAGTGACGCCCATCTCCAACTAGACCTTCGCATACTTCTTGCGTACAATGTTCAATATTGCCTCTACAATCACAAACAGCGCTATAAACACCCGTCGGCTCTTCCTGTTCAAGGGTATTGTGCCAAAGGTTGCCATTTTGACAACAAAGGACGGCTAAAGGATCAAAAGGATCTGTAAAGGAAACCCTATACCCATCCAAGCACCCGCATATGGGCATGAACACTTTACTGTATGAGCCATTTACATACATCTTATGCTGCGTCATATTACAACACACATATGCCGAACCCGATTGTCGCAATACCACCTCATCCGAACCGTCGGCAGGACACACACAATTTGCATCTGTTTCTCCTGAACTATTAAAATTACAATCCGTTGTTTCATTTGAGGTATTATCGGCAAGCTCCCTGGTTGGAACAGAACTGACAGGAATAATTTCTTCTTCATCAGCAAAATCATCTGCCTCATTCTCTGATTCTAAAGTTTCATCTAAGTCCTGTATCTCCTCCAACAAATCTGAAAAGTCCGATTCATCTGTTCCCGTTGCCCCCATATCAACAACTTCCCCATTTAAATTCAATTGGAAATAAATAGCGTCCACATCCGCTTGCACCTTTTGTGATACAAACACGCCAAAACCCAGCAACAAAGTTAAAACTTTTACATACATATTTTTATTCTAATTAAATCAACAAAAATTTCAATAAAAAATTTACCCCCCACAAAGAGCCAACAAAATACCCGCCGCAATGGCTGAACCAATACTGCCTGCCACATTGGCGCCCATTGCGTGCATCAGCAGGTGATTATTCGGATTTTCCTCTTGTCCCAATTTCTCACTAACCCGCGCCGCCATGGGGATAGCACTCACACCTGCAGAGCCAATTAGTGGATTGATTTTATCTTTCGTGAACAGGTTCAAAAACCGCGCCATCAACACACCACTTGCCGTGCCGATACAAAAGGCCACAACCCCCAAAGCCAACACCACAAGAGTTTGCCCGCGTAAAAATAAATCAGCCGATAATTTGGAGCCAACAGAAAGGCCCAACAAAATCGTAACAATGTTCATCATTTCGTTACTGGCACCTTTGGCCAAACGATCCGCCACACCGGATTCTTTCAACAAGTTTCCAAACATCAACATACCAATAAGTGGAATGGCAAGTGGAATAAATAAGGCTGTCAACACAATCACCATAATCGGAAAAATAATTTTTTCTTTGCGACTTACTTCTCGCAATTGTTGCATCTCTATTGCTCGTTGTTTTTTAGGTGTGCAAAGGCGCATAATCGGCGGCTGAATTACTGGCACTAAGGCCATGTATGAATAAGCCGCCACCGCAATTGCTCCCAACAACTCAGGGGCAAGCTTGCCCGCCAAGAAAATAGACGTCGGTCCATCTGCCCCACCAATGATGGCAATACTAGCAGCCTGTTTCAATGTCAAGGCCATATCTGGCAACAGCCCACTTAAAACTAACGCACCCAAAAATGTACCAAAAATCGCGAATTGCGCAGCACCACCTAATAAAGCTGTTTTCGGATTTGCTAACATGGGACCAAAATCAATCATCGCACCAACCCCCATAAAAATGAGGAGCGGGAAAACGCCCGTTTCAATCCCCACATGATACATGTAATACAACAGACCACCTGGCTCAGTCATCCCCGCACCAGGGCAATTGGAAAGAATGCCACCAACCGCAATCGGAATCAGCAAAAGCGGCTCAAATTGTTTCTTAATGCCCAAATAGAGCAATACAAAGCAAATCAGCATCATCATGCCCTGACCTGCCGTGATATGCATCAACCCAAAACTACTGATTACTGCATTCATATTACACCTCCGCGACTTTGTCGCCCGTTTTGATGGTATCTCCCTTTTTCACAAACAGACGCTTCACCATTCCCGCAACCGTGGCTTTAATTGGCGTTTCCATTTTCATCACTTCCACCACAACTAAAGTGTCTCCCGCGTTTACGGATTGCCCTTCACTGACCAGCACTTGTGTCACAGTCCCCGGCATCGGCGCAGTAATAACGCCACCAGTACCCGTTGACACAGCCGCTTTTATTTCCGTTTTAGAGGCTTCGGCTTTTTCTTCGCCAATCGTATATTCTTTGCCGTTCACAATGGCTTTATTCCCATCAAATTTTACTTCAAACTTTTCGCCATTGATGGTAATAACAGAATCATCCGATTTGGGCGCAGTTTTCACTTCATTTAACCGCACCACCACTTTGCCTTTACCAAGCAAGAAGTCAATCCCTTTTTGTCCACAAGCGCCCGCAATAAAGATATTTTCATTGGTGGTCGGCAAACCCGCCTCTTTTAACTGTTGTACATAATGTGCTTTGGACTTGTTCGGATTCTTGTCGTTGATCGCAAGCACCGTTTCTGTGGTTGGCTTTAACCCCAACTGATCCGCCGCAATTTTCACCACTTTTGGATCAGGCTTTACCGGCGTCTTACCAAAATACCCTAGCACCATTTTGCCATAACCTTCCGCCATTTTTTTCCATTTACCATACATTACATTGTTAAAGGCTTGCTGGAAATAAAATTGGCTGACTGGCGTCACAGAAGTGCCAAAACCACCCTTTTGCACCACTTCTTGCATGGCATTGATAATCGCATTGTATTTATCCATAATGTTGTTGTCGCGTAGCATCTGTGTGTTCGCTGTCAAAGCCCCACCAGGCATAGGTGAAAATGGAATTCTGGGCTCCACATGCAACGCCTCCGGTGGCAAGTAATATTTACTTAAAGCATCCTTTAAATCTTCCTCCACACGCAACACTTTATCAATATCGCAACCAAGCTCATAGGGCTTACCGCGCAACGCATGCCACATGGACACCACATCAGGCTGACACGTACCACCCGACACAGGCGCCAACGATAAATCTACCGTATCAGCCCCCGCCTCAATGGCCGCTAAATAACAAACAAGCCCTGTGCCAGCCGTTTCATGTGAATGATAACTAATCGGGCATCTAGGACCTACAATTTTGCGGGCCGCTTTAATCGTTTCATAAACTGTTTGAGGGGTTCCCGTACCACTGGCATCTTTAAAAGCCAATGAATCAAATGGAATTTTGGCTTTGATAAAGGCTTTTAATCTGTCCGTATAAAAAGCAGCTGTATGTGCCCCTATTAAAGCAGGCGGCAAACTCATCATTGCAATCGCTAATTGATGCTTCATTCCCGCTTTTTTAATGCATTCAGCACTGTATTTTAAGTTATTCGGATCATTCAACGCATCAAAATTACGTACCGTTGTCACACCGTGTTTTTTGAACAAATCTGCGTGAAGTTTAATCAAATCAGAACTCATAGAATCCAAAGCCACCACATTTACACCTCGTGCCAATGTTTGTAAATTGGCCTTTGGACCTGCTGCTTTGCGGAAAGCATCCATCACATCAAAAGCATTTTCGTTCAAGTAAAAAAAGGCAGATTGAAAAGCGGCACCACCACCAGATTCAAGATAAGTCAAGCCTGCTTTAACCGCCTCAGACACCACGGGCAAATAGTCCTTGCTTTGCACCCGCATACCGAACACGGATTGAAATCCATCGCGAAAAGCCGTGCACATCACATTGATTTTTTTTGTTTTCATTTTCCCCTCCTTGCGACCGCAACTGCCACCGCTATCTTATCCAGACTATTTCTGTCTTGTGCAAGCAATGCCAACATTTTCATGGCACCAATTAACAATATCAAAAAGGCAAAAACACCGCCCATTCCTGCCAATGTAATAAACAATGCTTGCTCCATAAAATCCCCCTTTAACTTTGTTAAAAGTTTAAGCAACGCTTTATCAAAAGTCAATCAAATTTTTATTTTTCTTGACAAAATAGCCTTTTGATTGTACAATTTCAACTGGGTTATAAGGTTATTGACAAGGGAGTTTTTGTATGGCAAAAAAGTCTTCTCGCGGGATTACTAAAACAATCATTGTTCCATATTTGTTGGCATTATCCGCCATCACTGGGTATATCAGAGGAACCAGCATCCGACAAGCTCGGGCTGAAAAATCTGGGACTTCATTGACAACAACATTAACAAACTTAGACAAAAGTCAACAGGGCCCCGCTCTTTTATCCAAACATTATCAGCACATTGACCTACCACCTGCTGAAACGAAGACGCCATCTGTTTTGGCAAATACGAACTCTGTTTTAGAAAATTCTGTCTCTAATCAATTATATCGCACACTGCAACCATTCGTACCAAGAGGCACTTCTACCAACAAACTATGGCTTTATACATCTGTTCTGCAAAACCTATCAACTGACACAAATAATGTGTGCAGTGCAACGAATATGCCTTCTACAAACTTTTTTCATTTTGTCCAAATGGTGGAAAAAATTCCCACGAACGAACTTTCGCATGTTATTGCTGACACAAACACTTTATTCAATTTTGATGCCGTCAGAAAAGCTTTTCAGCAGCCCACTAATACCTTTAATTTTGCACAAACAACATTTGAACAAGGTGCACGATATAATTTATTCAAAAGAATGCTCACCATTCTTCCTAAACACGAAGGAAACACTGACTTTTTATATTGGGACAGTGCTGTTAACGTTGTCACAAATAATGGCATTGTCAGTACAAATTACCTTTATCATCCCACGGTAGGCGTAGGGTTAAATCTGGATGCACATCCAACCTTACTCAGTATGTTGCGTTTTAAAAATTCAGATAAAATTCAAGAAATTATAGAACCAGATCCTTTAAAAAGAAGCAAGGGAAAATATATCAAATTCACAAAGGCTCAATTGAATCTTTTAACTGCGCATGTTCGCCAAAACCACCATGGCTGGGGTGCGAAAAAATTTCAAACAGAATACGATTTATCAATTCATCCAGATGATATGGCAAAATTGACCGATTATTATCATCATTTCTTGGCCAGCAAGATTCAACATGCAGAAAACGCCTTAAAAGCCGTGGCGCCAACAAATTTCGCAGATGGTTCTGTTTTATTTGGATCGTACACACACCCCTTGGAAGTAGAAACGGCCGCAGTTCCCGTGGATATTGCCTATAATTGTGGTTCCTTAACCTCATGGACAAACTTTAAAAATGGCTATGCCAATCGCGATTGGACCCAAGCAATTCAAGAGTGTATTCCGGCATCTAAAACGCCAAAAGACCGTTGCAACTGGCGTCAAAAAGTTATGAGAAAACAAAAGGCTAAGCAGTTGGCCTTTGAGCAGTGGAAACAGCAACAACAAGCAAAAAAAGTCTAACGATTTTTTGAATATCTAGGGTGAATCCCGCTCATCAATCGTACTTTTTTAAAAGAAAGCGCTTGATTTTCTGATTTTTTTCTTTTATTTTCTTGAACATAGGGGGAAAATCTGATGACAAAATTACCAACAAAGAATAAAAAAGTATTAGATTGGGTTAAAGAAATGGCCACTTTGTGCCAACCTGACAACATTTATTGGTGCGATGGCACAGGCCAAGAATACGCTCGTTTGTGCAACGATTTAGTGAAAAAAGGCACCTTTATAAAGTTAAATCCCAAAAAACGTCCGAATTCATTTTTAGCACGCTCCAATCCAAAAGACGTCGCGCGTGTAGAAGCCAGAACGTTTATCTGTTGTCAAAAAGAAATTGACGCAGGCCCCACCAATCATTGGGCAGATCCCAAAAAGATGAAAGCCACTTTGAAAAAGCTGATGAAGGGGTGTATGAAAGGGCGCACGATGTATGTGATTCCTTTTTCAATGGGCCCGCTCGGCAGCCCTATTGCAAAAATCGGCATTGAAATTACCGACAGCGCTTACGTCGTGGCCAATATGCGCATTATGACCCGCATGGGGGCAAAGGTATGGCCAGTACTGGGCAACCAAGATTTTGTGCGTTGTTTTCACTCGGTCGGCGCACCGCTGAAAAAAGGGCAACAAGATGTAGCATGGCCATGCAATCCAGATAACACTTACATTACACACTTTCCTGAAACACGCGAAATTATCTCGTTCGGATCAGGGTATGGCGGCAATGCTTTGCTTGGCAAAAAATGTTTGGCCTTGCGTATTGCCAGCACAATGGCCAGAGATGAAGGATGGTTTGCCGAGCATATGCTGATTGCTGGATTTGAAAATAAAAAGCAAGGGATCAAAGCCTATGTCGCAGCGGCATTCCCATCGGCCTGTGGCAAAACTAATATGGCGATGTTGATTCCACCTAAAGCTATGCCTGATTGGAAAGTAACGACCGTGGGTGATGATATTGCATGGATTAAACCGGATAAAAATGGTGTGTTGCGTGCCATCAATCCTGAAGCCGGCTTCTTTGGCGTAGCACCAGGCACAAATCCAGAAACCAACAAAAACGCAATTGAATCCTGCAAAGCAAACACGATTTTCACAAACGTTGCCTTGACAGACGACGGTGATGTATGGTGGGAAGGCCTGACAAAAGTACCGCCAAAGCATTTAATTGATTGGCAAGGCAACGACTGGACGCCAAAGTCCACAACACCTGCCGCTCATCCAAACTCTCGTTTCACCGCACCAGCAAAACAATGCCCATGCATTGATAAAGATTGGGAAAACCCCGCTGGCGTACCGATTGCTGCGTTCATTTTTGGTGGGCGTTTAGCCACAAATACACCCCTTGTGTATCAAGCCTTTAACTGGCAGCATGGCGTTTACTTGGCCAGCACAATGGGCTCAGAAAAAACAGCCGCAGCGGAGGGCAAAATGGGTGAAATCCGCCGCGATCCATTTGCTATGCTGCCATTTTGTGGCTACAACATGGGGGATTATTGGAAACATTGGTTGGATATGTTTGGCAAGATTAAACAGCATCCTTTGTTCTTCCGTGTCAATTGGTTCCGCAAGGATAAAAAGGGACACTTTATGTGGCCAGGCTTTGGTGATAATATGCGGGTCATTGAATGGATTGTGCACAGAGCTTATAACAAAGTCGGTGCCAAAGAAACTGTGCTTGGTTGGATGCCCAATTACAACGATATGACATGGCGCGGGCTAAAAATGACTGAAAAGCAATTTGATGACCTGATGTCCGTGGACAAAAAGCTGGCCCTTCAAGATGTCAATGCACAAGGAGAATACTTTGAGCAGTTCTTAGTGGGAGATCGTTTGCCTTCCGATATGGATGCCGAGTTAGTTCTGTTGGCCAATCGCCTACAGCGCTAACCACAGCATTTCCAAAGCACACAGGCAATCAATCACGATAGGCTGCTCTGACAAGAATGTGGTTTTCATGTTCGCGTCTTTTCGCAGCACAAGCCCGTGCCCATTTCCGCGAGCGAGTCTCATCTCGCCTGCTCCAAAGCGCATCCTCACCTTCATAATCTAAACGCGCCTGCATTCTGCGATAACGCTGCAATGCTTTTAAGCGTTGCTTTTTTTTCGAAACAAATGCCAACGACTCTTTCACAGAGCCTCCTTTTTCAACATCTTGAACCATATGTCGTAAAAGTTGAACTGCCCGCTGTTGTCTAGAAAGCTGTCTTGCCCGTTTCAACTCAGGATGAGCCTCTCTGCACAAAACAGATGAACTGTGTTTATCCATACTCACTCCTATTGATTCATCATATCAAAAAAATCATCGTTGTTTTTGGTAGGCTTTAATTTTTCAATTAAAAACTCCATCGCATCCGTCACCCCCATCGGCACCAGTACACGCCGCAACATCCACATTTTAGGCAAACGGTCTTTGCCCACCAACAATTCTTCTTTACGTGTACCAGATTTTGTAATATCAATGGCTGGGAAAATACGCTTATCGGACACCTTGCGATCCAAGATAATTTCGCTGTTCCCCGTTCCTTTAAACTCTTCAAAAATCACTTCATCCATGCGGGATCCTGTATCAATCAAGGCTGTACCGAAAATGGTTAAAGAACCACCTTCTTCAATGTTTCTAGCCGCCCCAAAGAAACGTTTAGGACGTTGCAACGCATTCGCATCCACACCACCTGTCAAAACTTTACCGCTTGATGGCACCACCGTATTGTAAGCACGCGCCAAACGGGTGATAGAATCCAATAAAATAATCACATCTTTTTTGTGTTCCACAAGGCGTTTTGCCTTTTCAATCACCATTTCAGCGACTTGCACGTGACGCGCAGCTGGTTCATCAAAAGTGGAGGAAATCACCTCACCTTTTACCGAACGGATCATATCCGTCACTTCCTCAGGGCGCTCATCAATCAACAACATAATCAAATGCGCTTCAGGATAATTGGCGGTAATCGCATGGGCAATGTTTTTCAACATCACTGTTTTACCTGTTCTAGGCGGCGCCACAATCAGACTGCGCTGTCCCATACCTTGCGGGCAAATTAAATCAATAATACGAGCTGTTAAATCTTTATCTTTTTCAGGACTATCATGCTCCATTTTAATGGGGCGTTCGGGATACAAAGGCGTCAAATCATCAAAATTGACACGATAACGCAATTCCTCGGGATCCACAAAATTCACTTTGTTCAATTTACTGAGTGAAAAATACTTTTCCGTGTTATTTGGTGGACAAATTTCCCCAGAAATGGTATCACCCGTGCGTAAACCCCAGCGTTTAATGTGATTAGGCGCCACATAAATATCATCAGGTCCCGCCAAATAGTTTGCCTCGGGCGAACGCAAGAATCCGAAACCATCTTGCATCACCTCCAACACACCTTCCACATACAGCGTATTTTCAGACTCTGATAATTTTTTCAAAATGGCATACATCAAATCCTGCGTGCGCAAACTGGCCGCATCTTCAACATTTAACTCCTCGGCATAGCGTAATAACTCTGCAGGAGATTTCTTTTTCAAATCTTGTAATTGCATATTCGTCCTTTGGAAAATTTTATAAGAATGTAATCGATCGATTACGTTTTATATTATAGCACAAACTTTTTATTTGTCAAGACTGAAACTAACTTATTCTGCCTCTATATCGTAAACACCTTCGATTATCTCTTCATTTTTCGGCATTCCCTCGGCTTGTATTTCGTGTTCTTCCGCTTCTTGACGCGCTTGTTCTTCCTCTGCCAACCGTTTGGCATACAGCTCCGACGACCCTTTGGTATAAACGCCAATAAAATCCCCATTGTTGATCATAAATATAAATGGCCTATCCGCAATAAACGGAATAGACCAACTCCTACGATGTAGCTCACGCGCTTGTCCAGGAGCAAACCCGAGTAGATCCATCACTGTTGCGGCACTCGCCTCTGTTCCTTTTTCATTCACACCAATGTTCGCTTGATGAATAATTTTGCCCACATAATAAGGCTTGTCACTCAAACCACCCAATTCAGCCGCTGCAGGATTAAATACCTTATGAATGCCCCATTTTTCAAAAAACTTAGGCACATCTTCAATCTTGTAGTCCAAATTGAATTTGGGAAGTTGCAAAGACACAGGAACGTTGTAATACCGTAAATACAAATCCCCCGCCTCTAGATTTTGAATAAACTCATGAAAATCTACACCTTCTTTGGGCAAAAAAATGTACATCACATCCCCGTTTTTATAGGGAAGTCGCACGGATTGCATCTGATCATCCTGATAATAATCAATCATAGCGTCCCTTGCCATCATATCCACTTTATCCAATTGTCCATCCAGCGAATGGAAATCATGCACGCGTGTACCATATTCATCAAAAACCGTTTCCCACTCGTCTTTAAAATAGACTGTATTCACCAAAAAAAGACGTCCACCTTTTTCAAGCTTTTCTTCATTCAATAAATGGGGAATACGCCCTTTCGTCTTTTCCTTTATCCATTCATTGATGACCAAGGTGTTGTGGGGCAAGGGTTTAGCCTCAGAAAACAACTCATTTTTCATTTTTTCTTGATATTCTGGTTTAAAATCATTGCCCCAGATGGAATTATTGATTTCAAATTGTTTCTTTTGACTCATATAGGATTGCAACGCTTGTGTCACCGATGGCACATCCAAACCGATCAATTCATCATTCCTATTAAACACGCCCATGATATTGCCAATTTCTTTTAAACTTTCCCCTTGGGCCCCATTGGCCAGCAACGCCGTTGCGGCATAAACGGACAACGGAGAAACCACAAAATTATCCTTTTTATCTTCAAAAGCAGTTTTTAAAAATTTTGTGGCTAAATATAAATCCTGATCTTCTGGTGAAAAACGAAGCTCGTTTGCCTCACTACTCAACGATAAACAGAATGAAAATAATAAAACAATTTTTTTAAACATGATAACCTCCCGTTTTGTGATTATTGTAAATTATGCCAAAACAGATGTCAATATTCCTCCGTCTAATTCTCTCCCTCTTTTCTGTAAAAGCCACCTTGACATTTTTGGTGCTTTCGGCTAAATTCTACTGAAATTATGGAGGTCTTATGTACACAGGTATTCCTTTTCCTGAAATCAATCCCGTACTTTTTCAATGGGGATGGTTTGCCGTTCGTTGGTATTCGCTGGCTTATATTTTTGGCATATTAGGTGCTTGGCTGTTGGCCCGCAAGATGTCTGTTTATTCCAAAAGCACATTTACCGTTTTAAAAATAGATGACTTTTTGATTTGGGCCACCATCGGCATTATCGTGGGCGGGAGATTGGGCTATTGCCTGTTTTATTACCTCAGATATTATTTGGAATTCCCGCTGCAAATTTTTCAAGTTTGGCAGGGCGGTATGTCTTTCCATGGTGGTTTGTTGGGCATTATTGTTGCCACGCTTTTATTTGCCCATAAAAAACAAATTTCAATACTGACCATGGGCGATATTTTGGCCTGCGTTGCCCCCATTGGGTTGTTTTTAGGACGCCTAGCCAATTTTGTCAATGGAGAACTGTTCGGACGCGTGACACACGCTGTGCCATGGGCTATGATTTTTCCTGAAGGGGGGCCTGAACCACGCCACCCCAGCCAACTGTACGAAGCAGGCGTGGAAGGTGTGTTGCTTTTTGTTCTTTTAAATTTAATATGGTGGAGCGTCCCCGCCATCCGCAATCGTCGTGGCGTCACAACAGGATTATTCTTTTTATTGTACGGGGTGGGGCGTTTTTTCTTGGAATACACCCGCGAACCGGACGCACATTTAGGCCTTGTCTGGCATGATTTCAGCATGGGGCAGATTTTATGTTTACCTATGATTTTGCTGGGCTTATTCTTTATCCTATTTTCCAAAAAAAATACCATTTATCATCCGGAGGTTTAGGTGGCCAAAAGACATTCTTGGTTTGAAAACTTAAAACGATTATTTAAAAAGCGCTTGGTCATACCGATTTTGCGCTCTCCTCATCCACCAGAATATACCGCAGAAGGGGTCGCAATTGGCACCATGTGGGCCATGACCCCGTTGGTTGGCATTCAAATGTGGCTAGTGTCCATGACATGGCTGTTTTATAAAAAGGTATTGAAGAAAACTTTTTCACTGCCCTTGGGGCTGGCTTTTACATGGCTAACAAATGTCTTTACAATGGTGCCTATGTACTATGTGTTTTATGTGACAGGCCAAATGCTCATGGGACATTGGGATTCCATCAATGGATACAGTCACTTGAAGGCCATCATCCAGCAAACATTTAGGTCAGATTTATCCTTCACCGAGGAGTGGGCTTTATTTGTTAAATTATTAGTCCAAGATTGGGGATTAGCTATGATTATTGGCTGTTTGCCATGGATGGTACTAGGTTATTGGCTGGGCAAAAAATTGACGCTGCAATTTTTAAAAAATTATGCCATTTTGCGTGAAAAAAGGCGGCTGGCAAAACTGCAAAAACATTTGGAGGAACTGCACCAATGATTTGTCCTAATTTATTGAACACACCTAAACTAGAGGCTGGTTTTTACACCGCCGAAGAAAGCCGACATAATCCGCCACCTTTTTTGATGAATCAGGTTCATAGCGCGGACGTCATGATTTTAACGGACAAACCAAACAAGGCCCCAACATGTGACGCCCTTGTCACCAAAGAAAAAGGCCTACAACTGACCATTAAAACGGCCGACTGTGCTCCCATTTTATTGGCCGACACCGAGCATCAAATTGTTGCAGCAGTGCATGCCGGCTGGAAAGGAGCGTTTCAAGGCGTGATAGAAAATGCCATTCTCGCCATGCTTTCTCAAGGTGCCCACATTCAACACATCAAGGCCGCTATTGGGCCACATTTGACGCAAAAAAACTTTCAAGTTGCCCCTGAAATGCAAGCCCTATTCCCCATCACAGAGCAATCCTTCTTTCAAAAAACAAGTACAGGGATTTATTTTGATTTTACAAATTATCTGAAACACCGTTTGAATCGAGCTGGTATTCTGGACGTTGAAATAATTGCCATTGATACCTATACAGATTTAGCCTATAACAGTTATCGGCGTAATCCCCAAAATCCAGCGCGTCAATACAGCTATATTATACAAAAGTAAGGAGGAAAACATGTACGAAAATATTGAATTTGTCATTTGTGCCGCAGGCGAATGCACACGCAACTATCCACATTCCCGAGCCATCGCCCATAAATCCTTGCTCCCCATGGGGGACAAACGCATTATTGATTATGTTTTACAAGATATTTTAAAAATAGGAGGCCGTCATATTACTTTTGTGTGTTCTAATCAAGTGGCAGTAGATGCCTTTAAGAAGGCTTTAAGTTTGGATCAAACAGTAGTTCAAAAATTACGCGATAAAGGGCAACAAGAGACAGCTGAGATTGTAGCTCAAACCATTTTGCCAACTGATGTTGATTTGAAATTCGTGATTCAAAAAGAACCTTTGGGAACAGCACATGTTCTGTATGCAGCCAGAAAAGCCATTCAAAACCGCCATGTGGTATTGATTTTTCCAGACGATATTTTGTTATCTCACGATGCCAAAACCCCACATATGAAAAGACTTTTAACAGCCTTTTTAAAAAATCCAAAAACAGCCCTCATTACCGCCATTTGGCGCGAGGATGTCAGCGATAATGCCATTTTAGTCAATAATCGTATTATTGAAAAACCCACCCATACACTGACACATATCTCGGGTTGGGATCCTAATGTCTTACCAAAAGAAATGATTCAATTTTTAATCAAACGTGCCCCCGAAAAAATTAAACGCGTTCACGAAACGAAAAAAGAATGGTACTATACAGATGCCATCAACGATTTTTTGGATAACGGTGGCGAAAAAGCAGGGTTTAAAGTGGAAATGTTCTTGATATCCGATAAAGATCAGATGATTGATACAGGCAAGCTGTTTGAGTACGAACAAGCCTTGCTTACAATGTTATTACAACATTCTAAATATCAAAAGCAAAATCAACAGTTGGCAAAAAAGTTATTAACCTAGCCACGTTATTCTACACAATTTACCTCATCATATGGGGTCTGGACAAAATATAAAGTTCCACTCTCACAGTTCGTGCTATATGGAGAAGAGCTAGCGCTCACCACACACACATTGTTATATTTTAAATTTTGTAAGCGATTACAAACAAATTTAGAAAGCTTTTGCATCTTAATTAAGAAAGTTCGTCCCTCATCCCCACTCCAAATTTCGATGGATTGATGCCATCGATCTATGGGAGCGCAGGAGGTATCACACTCCATCGGGGGAGAATCAGTCCCACACAACATATTACC
>JAZLCF010000111.1:0-2924 GCA_045614105.1 Alphaproteobacteria bacterium
CGCTAGAAGGGGCCGCTATCGCTTTTATTAAAGCGTCATCACTTCCTCCTGCAATGGCTTTGTAAAAGAAAGGAACAATGATAGCAACACCTAAAGCAATTTCTATCATTCCCATTAAGGCTGACACGAAAAATTTAACAGCTTTTGCCGCATAACTCCGGCTGATAGGAAAAGCAGCCGTTGCGATAAATATGGGGCTCAAGATGACTATAAAAGCCAAGCGCAAGACAATATCAATCAACCTAAATGCCACAATTAGCCCAATTATCCAACAAATAACATTTAAAATAATACCATAAAAGATTTGGGGCATTAATGGAATTCTGCCGGGAAATATACTGATCAGTTCTGCATTTTTAATGGCATGCGAAGTAAAAACTGATCCAATTGCAGCGATAGGGGATAATCCCTGAAATGCGAGCTGTGATAAACACAGCATATTGATGGTTAACTTTTTGTCAATAAAACCTTCCCCAGACAGGGCCAAGTTGGATGGTTGGACTAGTTCTTGTTGCATTAAATATTGATAAACGGGATTGGAACTGAGGCCAGTGATTGGAGCGCAATAATTAATTTTTTGCAAAGCGTTTTGATAAGTTCTGCTCCTGATGGCTGCTGTGACGGCGTTGTAGAAACTGATTTGATCATTTAATAGAATACGAGACGTGATGATGCCTGTTGCTGTAATCATTTCAAAAACAGGATTGACAACTTCTTTATAGGCACGGTTGAGCATGGTATCTGTTTGTGAACTAAAGACTTCAGTGGCAGTATTATTAGTGGATGTTGCGTAGTATTTTGCGGCAGTACTGCTCAGTGCTAACGCGGCCAAAAAAACACATAAAATACGCATAAACAGTTCATGCAAAAATTGTGCTCCACTGTATGGTTTGCCGCCGGGGCTGTAGTTTAACATGAGCATACCGACTTTAATCGCAATCCAAAAAAGGAAAAAGACTCCCAGAAAAAACATACCAGCGGCGGCCATAGCAGGGGCAGAGCGGAATGACATTGTGTTGACCAGAACAATCAATAAATAGATAACATCACATGGCCAACATTGTGTTTTTGCCTCTGACAACAACATCGGCACGGTTTGTACCTGACGTTCCGAGTATTGAGAGTTATAAATTTCATTGAGCACTTGCATAGCCCAAGCGCAACAGATAGGTCCTTCATTGGATTGTAATTTTTCTAAACGTCGGCCCAAACCTGAATTTCTGTCTTCTGGTGAAAGCATATGACAATTGCGTCCAATGCCTGCCTGTCTGGCACTGTTCAGTTCTCCATAGGCTTGGACAAGACGGTCGGCCATATTCACGTGCTCTTGCAAGTTTAAAAAGGCCGCTTCTGTTTTTGCTTTGGTAGGGTTAAAGTTTTGCATGTACGTACACAATTCTTCTCCATATTCTTCTGCTAAAGTTGTGTACATACACCAATGTCCTTCATCCAAAGAGGCCTCAAACGCTTCGGTACAGGCCTCGGGTTCTATGGCCCAGCAAGAAGAGATTGTCAAAAACAGCATCCCGATGAAAATAAAATATTTGGCCTTGATGGTTAAGCAGCCCAAGTAAAGGATCAAGACAACGCAGCAGATCAAGAGCCAATTGGCGGCTGTATTTAATGGTGAAATGGGAAGCAGAGAAAGTCCCCACATACATCCCAGCATCAAGATTGAGAGGATGAGCTGATTGAGAAATTGTTTTATTTTCACGGGGAACCTCCACCTTTTGCGCGATTGATAACGTCTTGTTTGGCGTCTTTTGCGGCGCTTACGGCTGATTCTTTCATCACGGAACCAATGGCGCTCACACCGCCTGTTGCTCCTGCTGCAAACAATTTTATTCCTCCCATTGCCGCTTTTTTGAGAGCTTCTTGGCCTTTTTTGATTACGTTAAAGATTGTGAGGTCGCTGTTGCGTTGTGTAAAATATCCCGTAAAGTCTCCAATTTCAAGCGCCATTTTTTTTGTGACATAAATCAATGCTAGGAATACTAAAGCGGCAGGGCGTCCGGCCGAAAAGCTGCCAGCTAAGGCATCATTTGTTGCTTGGGCTGTTTCACGTAAAATTCCATTTAAGCTGATATCCGAGTAAATTTGAAGCATTGTAATGATCAAAATAACCAAAATACAGCCGAATAAGATGTCTACGAAAGCAGATATGAGTTGAGTTAGAAATATTTTGATATAAGATTGTGTGGATTTAAGAGGCAAAACCCATAATGCCACCAGAATTGGTAGTAAGACGATATAAAAACCAACCATAATAAAGGCATCAACAAAGGCCACGGGAAATAGAACCATTAACGTAAATAATTGATAATATAGGAAAAGACCTATTATCCATGAAAAAAAGCCTCCTTCTGCGATGATTCGTAAAATCAAGGGGAATCCAGATTTTAATGCCGAAAAAATACGTGACACAATGTATTGTACCTGAATACCTAAATCTCCAAAAATGGAATCCTTTATTTCGATGAACGAACTTCCTTCCGTTGAAACAATCACGCCTTGCATATTGGGTGTAATGCCTACAACACCTGGAAAATATTGATTGCCTCCTGGAACAGCGTCTAAAACGGCATTGGCCAGCATCACAAAGAATCCTCCAACAGGATAAATAACATAATCACGCAGGACATTTAAAAATATATCTGCCTTGTACAACAAAGCGGCGACAAAGATTGCTTTTAAAAACACGATCCACAACTCTTTCCATATGGCAAAAACCTGTTTGTCCTCCATAAAGATCATCGTGGAGCCAATGCGTTGGAGCAGAATGAAGAGCAGACCTGCCCCTAATACAAATTTTGCAACGGGGATACAGGTGGCGGCGGCTTCAGAAACAAATGAATTGATGGCTTGAAAAGCAGTGCCATATAAAGCACAACACCAACAATTTTTGATGGTTGCTGTCCATTGAT
>JAZLCF010000112.1:0-2831 GCA_045614105.1 Alphaproteobacteria bacterium
CAAAAGGGAGTCCTATGAAAAAATTTTTATACTTATTTGGCTTGTCAATGGCACTGACAGTGAATGCTCAAGAATTGATTATTGAAGAAATTCCTTTAGAGCAACCAGAACTGCCAGTTTTGAATGATCCTCAATCAGAAGATGCTGAAACACACCAAGATGGTTCATTGGACGATTTATATACCCTCTTAGAAGCACAAAAAAAGGCACTAAGGGATTTAACAGAAAGATTAGAACAACTGGAATATCATCAAAAGCAAATTGATGAAAAAATGGAGCGCACCAACCAAGACTTGGCTTTTCGTCTGAGTGAGTTGGAAAACAAACCCAGCATCATGATTGATAAAACATCGGACAAAGAACGTTATGACTACGCCTATGGCTTACTCATGAAAAATGATTACAAGCAAGCAGAAGAGCAATTTTTATCTTTTTTAAAAGATTTTGAAAATTCGGATTTACGGCCAAATGTTTTGTACTGGCTAGGAGAAACTTACTATGTTCAAGGTCAATACGAACAAGCAGTAGGGCAATTTGCAGACGTTTTTACCAAATATCCGCAATCTAATAAGGCCCCTGATGCCTTGTTAAAAATGGGGCTATCAATGGTTTCTTTAAACAAAACAAATGAAGCCTGTACAGCCTTTATTGCTCTGCCAAATGAATATCCTAAGGCGGATGAAAATTTAAAAAAACGAGCCAAAGAGGAAATTGACAAACTCAAATGTTCGTAATACCCAAAGAAATTCAATCTTTTTTAAATCAACTTTCTTTGCCAAAAGGTCCAATTGTCACAGGTGTTTCAGGTGGGGCGGATAGCTTATATCTAACCTATCTTTTGCACCAATGGGCAAAACAAACAAAACGCTCTTTTTGGGCAGTGACTGTCAACCATAATTTACGTCCAGAAGCAACATCTGAGGCCTTATGGGTACATCAGCAGTTAAAAAAACACCATATTCAGCACGAGATTTTATCATGGGAAGGAGAAAAACCTAAAACACATATTGAAGAAAAAGCCCGTGAAAAACGATATGAACTCTTAACCAATTTTTGTCATCAACATGGTGCTGCGGCTTTGTTTTTAGCCCACCATCAACAAGATCAAGCTGAAACTTTTTGGTGCCGTCTGGCACGCGGCAGTGGCTTAGATGGACTGTGTGCTATGGCTCCGATTTCCAAACGTTCTGGTCTATTAGTTATACGTCCACTTTTAACTATTTCAAAAAAAACTATTCTGAATACTTTAACAAAGCATCATCTTCAATGGCTTGAAGACCCGATGAATCACGATACTGCCTATGAGCGTGTCCGGTGGCGTCAGGCTCAATCCACACTGGAACAATTAGGCCTAGAAACGAATATGATTACAAAGTCAATCAGCCGGCTTCAACGTGCAAAAGAGGCACTGGATTTTTACGCACAGGATTTCTTAAGCGCCCATCTGGAACAATCGCCATTGGGTTTTATTTCAGTATCAGAAAGGGAATTTACGAATTTGCCTGAGGAAATTCGGATCCGCGCTTTACTGCATATGTTAAATTTATTCAATAGACACAAGAAAATCATTTCACTGGAAAGCATTGAAAAAATCGCCTTACACCTGCCTAAATATGCCACATTAGCAGGTTGTCAGTGGGTTATCGCCCATCATAAAATTTTTGTTGCTCCAGAATTACAAAAATTGGCCTCAATAAACGTCATCAAGAATCAGTGGACAATCTGGGGAGGATGCAAATTCTTTACAAATAACTCCTTTCAGGCAAAGGCTTCTGTCCCCACCCCACGCTTAAAAAATATTCCATTTTTAATCCAGAGAACCTTTTTAAAAATCCCCAAAAATTGGCGGGTAGTCCTTATCAATTCAGAAAAAGAACTTGAAAAAAAGGTAAAAATGGACTATAAAGACAACACACCTTTTTTAATTATGCAGTTCAATAAAACAAAAGGATAATATATGAAAAAACCAAGAAAATTCGGCAATAGTTTTTTGATCTGGGCTGTTTTATGCATCATAGCCTTTGGGATTTCCCAATTGACATATGCGCCTGAGACAACACAAAAATCAGAGGAAATTCCCTATTCCGAGTTTGTCAAAAAAGTAGAATCAGATGAAGTATATTCCGTGAAAATGCAGGGGCAACAAGTTTTAGGCACCTATAAAGATACTCAAAAATTTAAAACATATATGCCGAATAATGCCCAAGTAGTTGATTTGTTGGAAAAACACAACATCACCATCAGCGCAGAACCAGAAGATAATATATCCGATGGTTGGTTTGGCGCCTTTGTCGGATGGCTTCCTATGATTTTTTTCCTGTTTTTCTGGATTGTCATGATGCGTCAAATGGCGGCCAGTAATGGTAAGGCACTCAGTTTTGGCAAATCAAAAGCACGTCTGTTGACTGGCAAAGATTCCGTCACATTCAAGGATGTCGCCGGCATTGAGGAGGCTAAGCAAGAATTGCAAGAAATCGTGGAGTTTTTAAAATCCCCCACAAAATTCCAACGTCTAGGTGGTAAGATTCCAAAGGGTGTGCTGTTGGTTGGCCCTCCAGGAACAGGTAAGACATTATTGGCAAAAGCTATTGCGGGTGAGGCAGGCGTCCCGTTTTATTCTATTTCCGGTTCGGATTTTGTGGAAATGTTCGTGGGCGTTGGTGCTTCCCGAGTGCGCGATATGTTTGAGCAAGCAAAAAAAACATGTCCTTGTATCGTTTTTATGGATGAAATTGACGCAGTGGGGCGTCACCGTGGGGCTGGATTAGGTGGCGGAAATGATGAGCGCGAACAAACCCTAAACCAACTGCTTGTTGAAATGGATGGCTTTG
>JAZLCF010000113.1:0-2741 GCA_045614105.1 Alphaproteobacteria bacterium
CCGCCAGAGTTTTTAACCTTGCCTTTTGACACAAAATCGGCTATAATTGGCCTATGACAGATTTATCGCATATTCGTAATTTTTCCATAGTGGCACACATTGATCACGGCAAATCTACATTGGCGGATCGGCTGATTCAAAAATGTGGTGCGGTGTCTGATCGCGAAATGAAAGCGCAGATTTTGGACAATATGGATATTGAACGCGAACGCGGCATTACCATTAAAGCGCAAACAGTGCGCCTAAAATACGGCGATTATATTTTAAATTTAATTGATACACCAGGGCATGTGGACTTTGGCTATGAAGTTAGTCGTTCCTTGCATGCATGTGAGGGATCGTTGTTGGTTGTTGATGCGACACAAGGTGTGGAGGCGCAAACGCTGGCTAATGTTTATAAGGCATTGGATGCCAACCACGAAATTGTGCCAGTAATCAACAAAATTGATTTGCCAGCCGCTGATCCCGAACGTGTGAAAAAACAGATTGAGGATGTGATTGGGTTGGATACAACGGGAGCACCTCTTATTTCCGCTAAAACTGGCATAGGTATTGATGAAGTTTTGGATGTGATTGTCAAGCGCCTGCCCGCCCCAAAGGGCGAGGTCAATGCGCCCTTGAAAGCCATGTTAGTGGATTCTTGGTATGATGCTTATTTGGGTATTGTGGTCATGGTGCGTGTTGTGGATGGGACTTTAAAGAAAAATGAATCCATTCAATTTATGTCCACAGGGGCAACTTATAAAGTGGAGCGGCTGGGATACTTTACACCGAAAATGCAAGATTCGGACAGCTTGACCGCGGGCGAACTTGGCTTTGTGATTTGTGGTGTAAAGACAATCGGCGAAACAAAGGTAGGTGACACGATTACGCATGAGAAAAATCCATGTAAAGAGGCGTTGCCTGGTTTTAAACCCAGCCAAAGCGTGGTGTTTTGCTCGATGTTCCCAGTGGATATGAGTGACTATGAAAACTTGAAAGAAGCGATTGGCAAGTTGCAACTCAATGACGCCAGTTTCCAATTTACGCCAGATAAATCTATGGCTCTTGGTCAGGGTTTTCGTTGCGGTTTTTTGGGCCTGCTTCACATGGAAATTATTCAAGAGCGTTTATCGCGTGAATTTAATTTAGATTTGATTACGACAGCACCTTCTGTGGCATATAAGGTCTATAAGACAAATGGGGAAATGTTGGTGATGCACAACCCAGCCGATATGCCAGATGTGACCACAATTTCCAAGATTGAAGAACCATGGGTGAAGGCCACCATTTTAACACCGGATGAGTATTTAGGTAGCATTTTGCAACTATGCACAGAGCGTCGAGGTGAGCAGTTGGATTTGACTTATGTGGGCAATCGTGCGATGGCGGTTTATCGGTTGCCTTTAAACGAGATAGTGTTTGATTTTTATGATCGGTTAAAATCTATTTCGCGTGGGTATGCCAGTTTTGATTACGAAGTGGATGATTATCGCGAAAGTGATTTGGTGCGCGTGAACATTTTGGTGCATGGCGAACAAGTGGATGCCTTGGCTTTCCTTGTCCATCGGTCGCAGGCCGAACGTCGTGGACGTCAAATTTGTGCGCGTTTAAAAGATCTGATTCCGCGCCATCAATTTAAGATTCCGATTCAGGCCAGTATTGGCGGCAAGATTATTGCTCGTGAAGATATTTCTGCTTATCGCAAGGATGTGACGGCTAAATGTTATGGTGGCGATATTACGCGTAAGCGCAAACTTCTTGAAAAGCAAAAAGAGGGTAAAAAGCGTATGCGTCAATTTGGGTCGGTAGAAATTCCACAAAACGCCTTTATTGAAGCCCTTAAAATCGGGGAGGAATAAATTTAAGTCAAAACTCGTGTTTGACAATGTTGACCATGTTGGACATCAGCATGGCAACCGTCATAGGTCCTACACCGCCAGGTACAGGGGTCAGCCAGCCTGCCTGACCCAAAACGGATTCAGCATCTACATCGCCCGCAATATGTCCATCTGCTGTTTTGGAAATGCCTACATCAACGACAATCGCTCCTTCTTTTACAAAGTCACGTTTAATCAGCCCTTGAACACCTGTTGCGGAAACCAAAATATCTGCTTTAGAGCAAAGTTCCATCAGATTCTGAGTATAACTGTGTGCTTGAGCAACGGTGCAATTTTCGTTTAAGAGCAGTTGCGCCATAGGGCGTCCGACCAATCTGGAACGACCAACCACGACAGCATTTAAGCCAGATAAATCAGGGCGTACTCGATGAATTAAACGGAGACAGCCCAATGGTGTACAAGGTAGTAATGTGGGATAACCAGTCATCATCCCCCCTTGATTTTTACTGGTTAATCCGTCCACATCTTTGTTGGGTAAAATAGTCTCAATGACAGCATTGGTATCAATATGATCGGGCAAGGGAAGTTGAACCAAAATACCATCCACCAAGGGATCTGCGTTTAACGCCTTGATAAAATCTATCATTTTGTCTGTTGAAATTTGTACGTCCAAATTATGAACTGTTGTTTGGATGCCAACCATATCTGCAACTTTTCTTTTCATATTGACATACAAGGTGCTGGCAGGATTACTTCCCACGAAAAGGACTGCCAAATGCGGTTGATGTGGTAAGTTGGGGATTTCTGATTTTAATTGCTCTTGAATTTGTAAGGCCAACAGGCGGCCGTCCAAGCGTTGTGTTTCCATTTTCTATTCCTTTTTTTCTATCACAGAACGTCTCATTGCCTCGGCTAATAAAC
>JAZLCF010000114.1:0-2345 GCA_045614105.1 Alphaproteobacteria bacterium
CATACGCCCGATGACGTTAAAAAAGACAAAGAAGGTCTGCAAACCATGCGTACTTTGGGACAAAATATGGCGTGGCTTTTAAAATGTATTGAAATTGGCAAGAAAAACGGTATTAATAGACCTGAATATGAACCAACTATATTTACCAGTTTTCCGGACGGGAAATAAAGTAAATAATTTTTAAAGGGAAAAAGATGACCACATTAAAAACATCAGTTTTGGGAATTAAGTTTGAAAATCCGTTTTTACTATCCTCGGCACCACCAACTGCCAGCATCAAAAGCATTGATCAAGCGTTTGAACTGGGCTGGGGTGGCGCGGTCTTAAAAACAATTACGCCAGGTGACATAAAAATGATCGAGGCAAGCCCCACTTATGCCGCTTTTAAGGATGGCCACAAAGTTTACGGTTTTGAAAACATTGAAATGTTGAGTCATTTGTCCGTTAAAGAATGGCTGAAAGGGATTCAATTTTTAAAGAAAAAGCACCCCACAAAAGTAATTATTGCAAGTATTATGGCACCTGGGCAAAAGCAAGAGTGGCAAAAATTAGTCAAGACTTTTAATAAATCTCCCTGTGATGCTTTTGAACTCAATTTTTCCTGTCCCAATGGTGTGCCAGAAAAAGGAATTGGTATGGCTATTGGAACAGATCCCAAACTTTCTGCCCAAATTACAAAATGGGTTGCGGAAGTGGCCGAAAAACCTGTGTTTGTAAAGTTATCCCCCAATGTTACCAATATTGTGGAAATTGCCAAAGCGGTTGAAAAAGCCGGTGCCGATGGCATTGCCGCCATCAATACGGTTCAATCCATTATGGGTGTGAACTTAGATACTTTTGTACCATACCCCAGTGTGAATGGTAAATCCACCTATGGCGGTTGTTCAGGGATGGCTGTCAAGCCGATTGGTCTTAAATGTGTCGCGCAAATACGCCAAATGAGCGACTTACCCATTTTAGGCATGGGGGGTATTTCCACATGGAAAGATGCCGCCGAATATATTGCCCTTGGATCGGATGTGGTTCAGATTTGCACCGAAGTGATGATAAATGGTTATGGCATTATTGACGCGCTCAAAAAAGGTCTGCTGGATTACTTAAAAGCAAAAAAATTAAAGAGCCCGAAGGAATTAAAAAACAAAGCCATTGCCCAAATATCCACGCATGAAAAATTGCCAAAAAAGAAGAAAGTTCATCCGGTGATTGATGACGCGCTTTGTTGTAAGTGTGGTAAATGTGTGAAGATATGCGGTGAATCTGAGCATGGTTGTTTAGCTTTGGTTAAAGGCCATATTAAATTAGATAAAAAATGTTGCGCTGGTTGTTCGTTGTGTTCCATTGTTTGTCCGTTAAATGCAATTAAAATGAAATAAGGAGAAAAAAATGACAATTTATGATTATAGTGTTCCTAAAACAGATGGTAGTGAATTAAACCTTTCGGAATTTAAGGGGAAAGTGATACTGATTGTGAACACAGCAACCGGATGTGGCTTTACCCCCCAATATGAGACAATCGAAAAAATCTATGAAAAGTATCATGAGCAAGGCTTGGAAGTGGTTGACATTCCTTGTAATCAATTTGGACATCAAACACCGGGAACAGATGAAGAAGTGCATCAGTTTTGTCAATTACACTATAAGACGCAGTTCCCTCAGATGAAAAAATCTGATGTCAATGGGGAAAATGAACTGCCGCTTTATACCTACCTTAAATCACAAAAAGGATTTGCGGGATTTGGCGCACATAAGTTATCCGCTTTATTGGCAGAAATGCTGGCGAAGGACGATCCCGATTGGGATAAAAAGCCGGATATCAAATGGAACTTTACCAAGTTTTTGGTCAATCGTCAGGGGGAAGTGATTGAACGCTTTGAACCGACTGCTGATATGAAAGATGTTGAAATAAAAATAGCTGAATTGATTTAAAAGGAGAAAGAGATGAAAAAAAATATCAAAAAAGATTTAATTATGGCGCCAATGCCTGTGTTAATTATCGGAACCTATGATGAAAAGGGCGTCCCCAATGCCATGAATGCCGCCTGGGGAACACAATGTGATATGGATAAAATTATCATTTCTTTATCCAATCACAAAACAACTGATAACCTGAAACTTAAAAAAGCGTTTACAGTGGCCTTTGCGACCAAAGAAACATTGGTCGAATCCGATTACTTTGGCATTGAATCAGGCAAAGGCATTAACAAAATTGAAAAAGCGGGTTTTCATGCGCATAAATCAGAATTTGTGGATGCGCCTGTCATTGAGGAATACCCCGTCACTATTGAATGCGAAATGTTGAAATTGGAAGATGACGAAGGTGATTATCGTTTGATTGGTAAGGTTGT
>JAZLCF010000115.1:0-3560 GCA_045614105.1 Alphaproteobacteria bacterium
CTTTATTTTGGATTACCCTTGGAGCCCTCGTTTTTCATCTTGCTCGGCGGCAATTTATTTTTGCTGGGGCTGATGTTTTGGAAACATTCATTTATCCTGAAACTGGCTTTCTTTTTTTGCTTAGGCCTCACACTTGCATCGGCACGCACCCATCTGGTTCACACCCAATTTTTACGCGTTCCCCTTTGGAATAAAACAATTACGGGGCAGGTTGCACAAGCCTATACCACCCATACAGGTCAAAAAATTATTTTGAGAAACATTATTCTTAAAGATGCCGTCTTTGTGCCAAAAACTATCCGTCTGTCTTTTAAGGAACAAACACCCGAATTGCATGCGGGGGATATCCTTTCCTTTCAGGGGCATTTAACACCGCCCAGCGCACATCAGGCTTTGCGTTTTTTCTATCAAGGCATTGAGGCGCAAGGAACCATCAGCAAAATCGTGAATTTTCATCCAGCACCCGCCCCGTTTTTGGATGGCATGCGGCACACTATTATGCACCGCTTACAGCACCATTTATCTCCGCGTCAAGCCGAAATTGCTATTCCCTTGCTGACGGGGGAACAACAGGTTGTCTCGCCCGAGTTATATGCGCTTTATCGCAAGGCGGGTATTGCACATGTGCTGTCCGTTTCCGGCTTTCACATGGCTCTTCTGGCCGGTTTTATTTTCTTTTTAATTCGGGGATTGTTGGCACTCGTCCCATCCCTATGCATCCTCTTTCCGACCAAGAAAATAGCGGCCGTTGTGGCATTGATTGCCACAGGTTTTTATTTATTCTTGTCGGGTCATCAAGTGCCAGCCACGCGTTCGTTTTTGATGATAGCACTGGTTCTGTTGGGCGTTTTAATTGATCGCAAAACCGTATCGCTTTACAGCCTCCTGCTTGTTGGCTTTGGCTTGTTGATTTTTCATCCCGAATGGATTACCTCGGTCAGTTTTCAGCTGTCATTCATGGCAGTGATGATTTTGGTGGGCATGTTTGAGGATGTGGCAAAACATATTCCCCAGATTAAATTTGTGCACCTTTTGTTGACCGCCATCGCCGCCAATCTTCTTGTCACTTTGGCGTTATCACCCTTTGTGGCCTATCATTTCAATCAGCTGAATCCCTACGGCCTTGTCGGTAATTTATTGACCAGTTTGTTGTTTTCATTTTTTGTCATGCCTTTGTTATTTTTAAGCGTCCTTTTAATGCCGTTGCATGCAGAGGGATTTTTGCTGAAAGGCGTCGGCTTTTTTCTGGATCTTATTACACAGATGGCTCAAAAAATTGCTCTTCTTCCTTTTTCAGAAATCCCTATTGCCTCGTTTTCCTCGTGGGGGCTAGCCTTGATTGCGTTTGGCGTATGCTGTTTATGTCTGATGAAAACAAAAAGACGTTTAAGTGGATTGGGCTTTATTCTAACTGGTTTATGTGTGGGATTCTTATTACAGCCTAAAGCTGATATCATTGTGGCAGATTACGGACGCACTGTTTTGGTGCGCACGTCCTCGGGTGAGTTTGAGGTGAAAGGCAAGCCCAGTAATTGGACAGTGCAACGCTGGTTAAAGAAAAACGGCCAAGAAACAGCCTCACTGTTGGGCAATAAATCCATCACCATCAATGGGTTCCATGTGGCCTTGGACGCGTCCGCCTGTGATGGCGCAGATTTGGCCATTTTGTCGGGCAAAGCAAAAGCGTGTGGCGCCAAAGATATTTTTAAACCTGCCCGCCAAACAACTTACCTGCTCTCTTTTAATGACAAACCCTCTATTCACAGCGAAGAATACGATTTTCGCCGCCGCCCTTGGCGCAAACCTTCAAATTATAAAAAACAATCGAACTCAAAAGAAAGGAAATAACATGTCAAAAAAATATCTTATCTGTCTTTGCCTATTCTTAGGCGCTTGTGTCAATCCCGCCTTTCGTGCCATTCAAGGAAAATCGCCCGAAGATGTCCGCGCCATAAAAGGAGAACCCGTCACCATTTTAACGGCACAAAATCATGAAATGTGGACCTATCGTCAAACAACATGTACTGAGGTCGTCTTTTTTGACGAAAATAGACGGGCTGTTGATTTTCAAGAGCTTGGCACTTGTCAGACGGAGGAATAAGTTTATTTTTCTTGCAAATTTTGTAAAAATATGCTAAAAATAGCGCCCATGAAACAAAGGAGTCAAAAATGCGTAAAAAATTGATTGCAGGAAACTGGAAAATGAATGGATTAAAGGCTGATGCTTTGCCACTTGCAAAGGCCGTGTTTGAAAAGATGGATGGCGTCCAAAATCGTCCTTTTGATGTGTTGATTTGTCCCCCGATGAATGTCTTGGGATTGGTGACTGATATCCCTCACACTTCCGTTTTTGTTGGGGCACAAGATGTGGCTGAAACCACTAAACCAAATGGTGCCTTTACAGGAGATATCTCCGCTGCAATGGTCAAGGATCTGGGCGCAACTTGGACTTTGGTTGGCCATTCGGAACGTCGTACCTATCATCATGAAACAGATGCTGTTGTGCGTCAAAAAGCTGAAAATGCCATCAACAATGGACTAACCGTTGTCATTTGTGTTGGCGAAACTTTGCAAGAACGTGACGCAGGTCAAGCCTTGGCGATTGTGACACGCCAAGTGCGTGAATCTATGCCTGCCATTGCTACCGCCGACAACTGTGTTCTGGCTTATGAGCCTGTTTGGGCTATCGGGACTGGAAAAGTACCAACAACAGCAGATGTGGCTGAAATGCACACAGCTATTCGCGCTGAAGTTGCCAAAAATTTAGGTTCAGAAATTGCTGAAGGGATGCGCATTTTGTATGGTGGTTCTGTCAAACCAGAAAATGCGAAAGAATTGCTGAGCGTTGCCAATGTGGATGGCGCTTTGATTGGCGGTGCTTCTTTAAAGGCCGACAGTTTTTGGGCCATTGCTGAAACTTTAAATTAAGAAAGGAATCAAATGTATTTATTTATTTTAGTTATTCAAATTTTATTGGCTCTTGGGATTACAGCACTTGTTTTATTACAGCGTAGCGAAGGTGGAATGGGCGGATTGTCTGGACAAAGCGCCAACAGCTTTTTGACAGCACGCCAAGCTGGCACGGCTTTATCTCGTTTAACAAAATGGTTTTTTGTTTTCTTTTGTATTGCCACTTTGACCTTGATGATCATGGCAAAAAATGCCAACAATCCACAACAGGTTTCTTTATTGCCAGCTGCCTCTGACTCTCAAGGAGAATAAATGACCGTTCAAGTTGGCTCTGTTTTGTTTGGTAATCAAGCCCCCTTCGTTTTGATTGCGGGACCTTGTCAAATGGAGTCGGCGGCGCATGGAATGGAAATGGCTATCGCCCTGAAAGAGCTGACGACAAAACTAGGCATTCCCTTTGTGTTTAAGGCCTCGTTTGACAAAGCCAATCGCACCAGTTTGAACGGAATCCGCGGCATGGGGCTACAGGCAGGTATGCAGGCCTTTGCTGACATTAAATCCAACCTGGGCGTTTTATGCCTAACCGATATTCACGAGCCGTATCAATGCCCAATTGCAGCCCAAGTCGTGGATATTTTGCAAATTCCTGC
>JAZLCF010000116.1:0-7947 GCA_045614105.1 Alphaproteobacteria bacterium
GCCAGTCGATTCATATCCGCAACCAAGTTGTTGGCTTTTGCCTTGTTCATCGCCATTTTAAAGCCCGCAATACCAATAATGGTGAGAAGCCCCACCACCGCCAGCACCCCCAGCATTTCAACCATACTGCGACCTTGTTCATTTTTTAAAATTTTGTTCTGCATTTTTCTCTCCTTTTGTAAATTAAACATTATTTAACCCACCGGTAAAATACGGTGGGTTATTTGCGCTTGCGCGCAAAAATTTCTTAGCAATGATTACATGTGTGTGTGTGTGTGTGTGTGTGTGTGTGTGTGTGTGTGTGTGTGTGTGTGTACAAAATAAGGGCTATCGCGGTGTTCGCCCCTTTTTTCTATCCCTAAATCTAAAACTATTTTTTGCATTTTTGTACACCCTTCATTTGACACTTTAAATGATCCCAATCCCAATGTCAAGAAAAAAAATCTGCCATCATTTGAACCAATCTTCCCTCTTCAACTTTTTTTCAAAATAAAAAAATTGTTGCAAATTAAATTTTTCTGGTTTATGATATGAGAACAAAGCAGGAACAAATTTTTTTAAAGGAGCCAGACATGGAAAAAGATAAAGCATTAGAAGCCGCTGTGGCACAAATTGAACACGCATTTGGAAAAGGATCCATCATGCGTTTAGGACAACAAGATAATGCGGTGGAAATTCCAGCGATCTCTACGGGCTCCTTGGGACTGGATTTGGCTCTTGGCATTGGCGGGCTGCCAAAAGGTCGTATCATTGAAATTTATGGACCAGAAAGTTCCGGCAAAACAACCTTGGCTTTACACGTAGTGGCTGAGGCACAAAAGTTGGGTGGCGCCTGTGCCTATATTGATGCCGAACACGCCATGGATCCAAGCTACGCGCGCAAATTGGGCGTCAACATTGATGACTTATTGATTTCTCAACCAGATACTGGTGAACAGGCCTTGGAAATTGCGGACACTTTGGTGCGATCTGGAACGCTGTCTGTGCTGGTCGTGGATTCTGTGGCCGCTTTGGTGCCAAAAGCTGAATTAGAGGGTGACATGGGCGATTCTCATATGGGCTTACAAGCCAGATTGATGAGTCAAGCCCTACGCAAATTGACTGCATCCGTTGCCCGTGCAAATACTTTGGTCATTTTCATCAACCAGATTCGTATGAAAATTGGCGTCATGTTCGGCAACCCTGAAACAACAACTGGAGGCAATGCCTTGAAATTCTACGCTTCTGTACGTATGGATATCCGCCGCATTGGCTCGGTCAAAGATCATGAAGACGTTATCGGTAACCAAACCCGCGTCAAAATCGTGAAAAACAAAGTGGCCCCACCATTCAAAACAGTGGACTTTGACATTTTATATGGAGAAGGTATTTCCAAAATGGGTGAATTGATTGACCTTGGGATAAAGGCTGGATTAGTGGAAAAAGCTGGTGCATGGTTCTCGTATAAAGATGAGCGAATCGGGCAAGGCCGTGAAGCTGCCAAATCTTGGTTGAAAGAACACACCAAAGAAGCCAAGGAACTGGAAAAAGCGATTCGTGACCATGCAAAGGATATTTCCAAAGAGCTGATTGTGGGCGATCACGACGCTTCAACAGAAGCCGAGTAAAAACTGCCGACAAAATTTTATCTTCCATTTCGGCAATTGGATTACAATGGCATTTTATGCTGACAGTAAAGAGTGCCTTTTTCATCGCTGAGTTGTTGAGTTTTCCTCTTAAAATAAATTCCTTGCTTTTTTTCTGATTCTTTTGTACAATGGCTTAAAATATAAGGAGTATTTATGCCAGAAAAAATGATTAAACCCAGCCCGATTACAGGCTTTCCTGAATACTTGCCAGAGGAACGCATTTTGGAACAAAAGATGATGGATACTGTTCGTTCTGTCTTCGAAAGTCATGGTTTTTGTTCTATTGAAACACCTGTTGTGGAAAAGTTGGAGGTTTTACTGTCCAAAAGTGCAGACACAAACAAAGAAATGTATGTACTAGGCCGCCTACAAGCCGAGGAAAAAGAAGAAGTCAGAATGGGCTTACACTACGATTTAACTGTCCCGTTTGCACGCTATGTGGCACAACATGAAAACGATTTAGTCTTTCCTTTTAAACGCTATCAAATACAACCTTGCTGGCGAGGAGAACGCCCAAAATTAGGACGCTATCGTCAGTTTAAACAGTGCGATATAGATATTATTGCACGTGAAAAATTGGCATTAGAGTATGATGCGCTCATTCCCGCAGTTGTATGTGAGGCTTGGCAAAAAATTGGGTTTAACAATATTGTCTTACAAATCTCAAATCGTAAAATTTTGGCGGGCTTTGCCGAAGGTTTAGGCATTGACAAAGTTGGGGAGACATTACGTATCCTAGACAAATTGAAAAAAATTGGTGAAGACGGCGTACGCGAAATGTTGACTGAACTGGGCTTGACAAACAAACAGATCAATGCTTGCTTAGACGTCGCAAAAATTCACGCATCAGACTTGTCTTTTGCAGATAAAGTGCGCGCATTAGGTGTTCAAAATGCAACCCTAGAATTAGGTTTAAATGAGTTGACTGAATGTATTAAATTTTATACCTCTTTGTGCGATACGCCATACAATGCGGATATGTCTTTGGTACGCGGTTTTGACTATTACACTGGTACAACTTATGAGGTGTTGCTTGTAAATGCTGATTTTACTGATTCCATTGGTGGCGGCGGACGCTATGATAATTTGGCCTCCACTATGACTAAGAGCAAATTGCCAGGGGTCGGTATGTCTATGGGACTTTCCAGAGCCTTAGGCGTTGCTTTTAAATTGGGGTTAATTCAAACAGGCGCTAAATCCCCAACAGAAGTGTTGATTGTTAATGTTGAGAATACAAACAAAGAAAAAATGTTGGAAGTGGCAAAAAAACTACGCACAAGAGGCATTAAGGCAGAAATCTATCTAGAAGGCGGTAAATTGGCCAAACAATTAAAATACGCAAACGATAAAAAAATTCCGTATGTGTGGTTTGATATTGACAACATGGTCAAAAATATGGAAACTGGAGAACAGATGGTGGCTAATCCTGATACATGGATGCCTAATCAATAAGGAGGAAATATGAAAATTTTTGCTTGGTTGATCAGCTTGTTCGTCTCTATCACAGCATGGGCCAATCCTGCGTGCACAACTTTGTGTCCCTTGATTGTAGGCGGAGGACTGGCTATTGCTCAAAAACTGGGCGTAAAAGATGAAGTTGTGGGCGTTTTATCAGGTGCCTTGCTGGCGATTTTTGGATATTGGATGATTCGTTTTTGTGAAAAAAGAAATTGGAATTTTGTGGGTCGTAATTTTATTTTGATGGCCTTATCCATGGCCTCAATAGGCTTTGTGTACGTTGATACTTTGTCCTACAATCCAGGGCTGCATTGGAATCTGCTGTACATTGATCCCTTTTTATTGGCAGTTTTGTGTGGAGCAGCTGCTCATAGTACAGGCGTTCATATTTATGCTTGGTTAAAAGCAAAGAATGGAGGGCATGCTCATTTTCCATTTGAAAAAGTTCTGATTCCAATCGTTCTTGATGCCATTGTGTGCTGGATTTTTTGGGGCACAACCCTTTGTGAATGCCAAGAAATCCAAATCTTAAAGTAATATATTCAAAAGGGGGAAAATGAAAATTACAACTGAATTTTGCTGTGTTCTAGATGGAAAAGGAGGCGCTAAAAGTGTGCCACCAAAATTGACTTTTAGCGGCGAGCAGAAGCCTGTTTGGGTCCACATTGATTATACCAACAAAAAAAATCAAGAATGGCTGAAAAAACAGAAACTGTCTACCTCTGTTTTAGAGAACTTGATGGACTCGGATACAACACCTCGTTATTTTAAAGATAAACGTGGCGTTTTAATTGTGCTTCGTGGCGTTAATGTCACCTCCGAGAATCAAGATGATATGATTGCGTTACATATCTGGATGACGGAAAATAGGCTACTGACCCTCTCACACAGATCCTTACCAACCATCACGAATATTATGACTCTTCTAAAAAAAGGACAAGGGCCCACCTCTATTCAAGATTGCTTTGTTTTATTAGCGCGACAAATGAATGGACGCATTGAACAGACTTTGGTGGATATCAATGAAGAAGGGGATGAACTGGAAGAAAACATCATCGGCGAAACTTCTTTCAGAGAGGATAAAGTCCTACGAAATCGATTGAGTGAATTGCGTCATAAAATTGTGGGCTTAAGGCGTTATCTTGTTCCACAACGAGATATGATGAATAAACTGAGTTTAGAATCCACTATCTTTGACGAAACCAATTTACAACAACTTCAGGAATTAGCACGCGATTTAGCAGCCATCGTGTCCGAATTGGATTTCGCACGTGATCATTCAGCCGTCACACAAGAAGAATTGGACTCGCAAACCAATATTGAGATGAGCCAAACAATGTATCTGATGAGTTTAATTATGGTCGTATTCACTCCACTTACCTTTATCACGGGGCTTTTAGGAGCCAATGTGGGAGGAATTCCCTTTGGTGAACATCCCTATGGCTTTTTGGCTGTCACTCTGATCTTAATTATCATTGCTATTGTCCAAGCTTTCATTTTAAAAAAGGTCCGTTGGTTTTGATTACCAATTAGAGCATTTAGCTGTTGTTGCCTTGTACATGGCCGGCGTATCAATGGCGGCATTTTTTTCTTCTAATTTTTTGTTGATATACTGGATAACAGGATCCAGTGCATTTGAAATGGATACAGCCATTCCGTTCACAACAGACGCAACCTCGGATTGAGAGGAAACAAGTTTAGGAAATTGGGCTTGTAATGCTTTATACGCAGCCTTTTCAACATCTTTTTTATAAAATGTCATAGCCTGTTGCGCTACCTCAACATGATAGTTCTCATGACTTCTAATAATTTGATATTCACAACTGGAAGGTTCGTACTTTTTATCAATATAAACGGTCAAAACAGGATAATACAACTTGACATCCAAATCGGCTACGCCCACGCAAAACCGACCAGATTGTTCCTCCACAGCTGGTTTTGCTTGGATATCTATGCCCATTTCAACAACCGTCAATCCCAATGTATGCGGATCTATAGGCCGATTATTCTTCTGTAAAAATTCTTTTTTGGAATACTGTGATATATATTTAGGATTCCCAATACTTGTCTGTACATGAACCCGTGTGGTCATATTCTTGCAAAAAGGCATTGCATTTTGTGCCAAAACAGGCCATACTGAAAAGCAGAATAAAAATAACAAAATCTTTTTCATACGATTTAATTTAACACAAAGGAAAATAAAATGCAAAAGATAATTTCATGGAATGTTGCTTCAATCCGCGCCAGAATGCCTGCCCTGACAAAATTATTGGAGGTGGAGCAACCTGACATTGTTTTATTGCAAGAAATTAAAGCCGAAGAAAATACTTTTCCGTTTTTTGATTTAAAAATTGCGGGCTATAATGCTGTGATTGCAGGGCAAAAATCCTATAATGGCGTCGCTATTTTATCCAAAGAAAAATTGGAAAATGTGCAAGCTGAACTGTTTCACGAAAATGAAAATGCCCAGGCGCGTTTTATTCAAGCCTCCATAGGCGATTTAACAATAATTTCCGTTTATGTACCCAACGGCAATCCACCTGAAAAAGATCCGTCTGATCAAACAAAACTTACCTATAAACTGAAATGGATGGATGCCTTAAATCAACATATACAGGGGCTGTTAAAAAAAGACAAAAATTTTGTTTTAGGAGGCGATTTCAACGTCATTGAGCGTGACACAGATGTATATAATCCAGAAATCTTCCGTGACAACGCCCTAATGTTGCCCGCAGTTCGTCAAAAATATGCGGACCTGATGGCACAAGGAATTACGAACACGATTCGCCTGAAAAATCCCGAACCACACACCTATTCTTTCTGGGATTTTCAAATGGGCGCTTGGGCACGCAATCACGGCATCTTATTAGACGCCTTATTCGTCAATAACGCTCTTACAGAACGAGTGCAATCTGCCGGCATTTTAAAGGACGTCCGCGGCTGGGATAAAACCTCAGACCATGCCCCTATCTTCCTCACACTTAAATGATTTTTTGAAGCAATTCTAACTGTTCAACCGAAATGTCTTGAATCTCTATCACTTTGCAGCGGGCAGTTTGACCCTGCACAATTGAAAAAGATCGTTTAGGTAAATGAAAAAAATCAGCCAAAAAATCTATCAATGCGTCATTTGCCTTCCCGTCCACCGCAGGGGCGCGCAGGGCAATCTTGTAATGCGTATTATTCCAAAGCCCCATCCAACCTTCACGCTTGGCATTGGGTAAAACGCGAATCTGCAAGCGATAATTACTCATGGGGTAAAGACAGTTTTTCTTCCGATGTTAAAGCGGCATTTTCCCGCAGCGCACGTACTTCCTCACGCAACGCCGCCACCTCGCATTGTAAATCCAAAATATCGGGGCGCAGCTGTTTGGTAATTTGCTGAGCCAGCGCATATTCATGCGATTTTTCCCGATAAACGCGCACAATCCGAATCACCGCATATAGTAAAGCCAAAATCCACACCAAATTGATCAATCCAACTCCTAAAACTTCCATAATATGCCCAGTGGCCGCTAAAGTATTCAATTTCAACGCTACAGAAATTTTAGAAAGTTGTACCCCTATATAATTCAATAAAGTTGTTGGATTCGTTAAAGAAGTATTTTGTCTCATCACTTCTGCAAAACTTTCCAAAGAAGCCAATCGATCCTGCGTCTGATCAATGCCAAAGTGTGTATAGATAAAATTCGGCAAATTCAATTTTGCATACCAGCACAACCCCCACAAGGGCATCAACCACACAAGTTGTCCCAAAACAACGGCCACAAATCGACAAATTATTCGCGCAAATACCAATAAAATTTTTTTCATTTTCATTCCCTTCTAAAAAAAGCTGTATGGATCAATATCAATACGAACATCTACGGTTGAGGGTATTTTAACTTGACTCAGCCAATTTTGCAAGAAGTTTTGCATTTTAAAAGTCCGATCTGTTTTCACCAACAATCGATAGCGGTGTTTATCTCTCAGCTTGGCAATAGGCGCCACAACGGGGCCCAACACCTCCACCCCCGTCACAAAAGGTGCCTTTTGCACAATGTTTTTGGCCGTTTGATACGCCAACGCATTATTTTTACCGCTGATAATCAACCCAGCCAATTTGCCATAAGGCGGCATTTTCAACAGCTTGCGCGCTTGAATTTCCTCAGTCAAAAAAGTATCTCTATTGTTTTCTTTCAAAGCTCTTAAAATCATATTTTCCGGTGCATATGTTTGCAATAAAGCCAATCCTTTTTTGGCTTCGCGTCCTGCACGCCCCATCACCTGATTGAGCAGTTGAAAAGTCCGTTCCCCCGCGCGCAAATCTCCACCAGCCAATCCCATATCTGCATCAATCACACCCACCAAAGTCAAATTCGGGAAGTGATGTCCTTTGGCCAACATTTGCGTGCCAATCAACACATCTATCATCCCATTTTGCATACGCGATAATAACTCCTCAAACTGTGCAGGCGATGAAAGAGTATCAGAAGTAATTTGTGCCAAATGAGCCTCAGGAAATAAAGTCTGCACTTCCTCGGCCACACGCTCCACCCCTGGACCGCACGCCACCAACATATCTTTTTCGTGGCAGCAAGGACACTCTTGTGGCATTTTGCGCGTATAGCCGCAATGGTGGCACTGCATCACACCCGCTTGACGATGCTCCGTCAACCACGCACTACAATGCGGGCATTGCAGACGCGCACCACAGGCACGACACAGCACCAACGGTGCATAACCGCGTCGGTTAATAAACAACAAAGATTGTTCGTGATGATCCATTTTTTCACGCAACATATCCTGCAATCTTTTGGAAATAAATTTGATGGGTCCTTTTTCCTTTTGCCGCATATCCACCAACTCTATCTCGGGCAAC
>JAZLCF010000117.1:0-2009 GCA_045614105.1 Alphaproteobacteria bacterium
CAACCAATCGCAAAAGCATCTTCAGCGGCCGGCAACTTATAGAGCAGGTGCGGCAACAACAAAGGCAAAGAGTTCACAAGCGCGGATAATCCGACTTGAGGCCCCAAAGATTGCCACACTTTGGCCAAAGCGGCAGCGGACAAGTTCACAATCTGTTCACCGTTGATTAAAACGGTAATATTGGACACCGAAGAAATGATGTTTGCTAATGTGGCAGCAGCACCGCTATTGGTGAATGTCAACCCCATTTGGCAAATCGTATCAAACGCCGGGATGTTCAAGGTCACCAATTTGTTGGTGGACACTGAATCAGAGGCGTGTTTTAAAACTTTTCTTGTAGCCATAGTTTAGCCCCCCCTTATTGTGCGTTTTTCTTTTCTTGCATTTTGTTATAAGCCCAAATACCAGCAACCACAGCGGCCACTGACACGGCAAATTTTAAGATATTGGATTTCATTGTTTTTTTCTCCTTGTTTGTGTTAAAAATGAATCACAATCAAGGCCTATATCACAAAATTTAAAAAAAATTTTCCTACGTATTACGTATCTACGTATTACGTAAAATTTTGCACTTTTTTTGAAAAAAATTTATTTTTCCGTTTTGGTCCTTGTAAAAATACGAAAAATTGGGGATTTCCCCGGCATCCCCTTTGCCAAGCAAAATGCGCCTCGCTTCCTGTATATCCGCTAAATCAGAAAGGCGAAAAATAAAAATCCCAGTAAGGTTTGATCTGATGTTTATATCAACGCTTTTTATCCGTTGGCTGGCCACAATAAAGTTGATTCCCCTTCCCCGTCCCATAGTAGCAAGTCGCAAAGCCCCGTGATTGGGAAATTTGTATTTTAGCCCGGACGGTGCCCCCTCTTGCGCCTCATCAACAAAAAGCGTTATTTTTGCGTTGTGCCGAGAACCAAATCCGTCTTGTGCCTGCCAAATAATACTGGCCAGATTGTGCAAATCTTCAATTTCACGTCCAAATTGTGGCCTGAAAACAATTTTAAAGCCTTTTTGCCATTTCCTTTGTAAAACGTCCACAAAGTCGCCCAAATTGTCCACAACGGCTGCGCCACGTCCAAGCCAATCTAGCGCGTTTTGCGCCCATTCACCCTTTACGCTGTCAAAAATGATTAGGCGGCCGCTGTTTCTGATGAGTTCGCGGGCTTTGGTTGTTTTTCCGCTACCGCTTGCGCCGAATAGGCCGTATCTTTCCCCTTGTTCCGTTTGAATAGTTTTGTTGCTTTTTGCCATAATACACCACCTAGTTTTTGTTTTCTTTTTTCGTAATAAACCGCACCGGCTTTTGAGGTTAAAAACTGAATCATCAAAATTGTTTCACCCAATCGCGTTGAACGTTTATCAATCATAAAATGCAAGAATTTATATTTTTCTGCCATTTCATAGATACGATTTGACGTGATACGTGCCCCAGCTTCCTCGTTCGGTTGAATTGGCAGGCTTTGTAAATTGAGAGTGTCGCCCCCAAACTGAAAAACGCTTTTAAACTGTTCGTAAAATTCGTCTTTTGTGTAATAATTCTTGTTAGATAAGCCCAAAGGCGAAGTCGTCGTCGGATTCGCTGTCTGTGTCGTCGGTTCTATCGTCAGCGGTTGGAATGGCGGCAGGTTTTCCGTCTGTCCGTCCGTAATTGACGCTTGCGCTATTTGTTCCGGTTGTTCTTGATTGATTTGTTCCGTCATTTTCTGTTTTCCTTTCTGTTTTGTTTTCCGGGTAAATGTAAACTAGGCCATTATTCCACGCCTGCCCCGCATCTAAAGCAACGGCGGCAGCGTGGCTGTCCGGCTTGTTTAGTTTTGCTTGATGCCCATTTGGGCAATTTGTGTAAATTATGCCGTTTTTGTTTTTTCTTGCGCCGGCTTGTGTCCCACATACGGGACAACGCATTTTTCCAATATCAGGATTCATTTTGCTTTTCCCTTTCTATTTCTTCAATGCATTTTTTTAATATTTTAAAATCTAAATAATATCTACCAATGATTGAAAATATTGG
>JAZLCF010000118.1:0-1535 GCA_045614105.1 Alphaproteobacteria bacterium
AAAGTGCAACACCAAAGGCAAATACCACAAAACACCACAATAAATCGGCGCGCTGTTCTTGCCACAAGTTGATTTTCATTTGCCTTTTTCCTTTGGAGTTTGTATCATATAAAAAATGAAAGGAATTGTCAATGCAAAAGCCTTTAACTGAAAAAAGATTGGAAAACATTGCCCTGTTTTATTTGGAGCGTTTTGAAACCTCTGCAGACAAATTGCGTCAAGTTTTAACACGGCGTATTCGGCGACAAAAAATGCAGGGGATTGAAGTTGCTCCTGAAGCCGCTGATTGGATTGAAGATGTGATTCAAAAAATGCAAAATTTAGGCTATGTCAATGATGACCGATATGCGGAAAATGCGGTGCGGCGTTTAAGCCAGCAGGGAAAGTCCGCCCTTTATATTCGGCAAAAATTAAAGGCGGAAGGCCTAAAAGATTCCTTGATCAATCAATATCTTGTGGGGCAAGACGATTTAACGCGAGCCAAAATTTTTGTGCAAAAGAAGCGATTGGGACAAACGGAAAAAGATTTGGCAAAATTGGCACGCGCTGGCTTTGATTATGAGACAGCTAAATTGGCTTTAAGTGAAGGAGCAGAATAAAAGATGCAAGAGGAATTAGAAAAAATTAAAAGGCAATGTGAGGGATGTCAAAAATGTGCGCTGGGTAAAACGCGCACCAAAATCGTGTTTTCGGCCGGCACGCCGAACCACAAAATTATGCTGATTGGGGAAGCCCCAGGCTATAACGAAGATCAAACAGGCGAATCTTTTGTGGGGCGCGCGGGGCAGTTGTTGGATAAAATTTTTGCCTCGGTGGGGTTTGATCGCCATACGAACATTTATTTATGCAATACGATTAAATGTCGCCCGCCGAATAATCGCGATCCGTTGCCCGAGGAAAAAACAGCTTGTCGTGCCTATTTGGACGCCCAGCTGGAAATTTTAAAACCTAAAATCATTTTGTTGTGCGGCAAAGTGGCGCTGACCTCTTTTTTGGATACGAAAGAGGGTATTACCAAGTTGCGTGGGCGGTGGTTTGATGGCCCGTATGGTGCGAAAATGATGCCAATTTTTCACCCATCGTATCTGCTGAGGAATCAGTCGCGTGAAAAGGGATCGCCCAAGTGGATGATGTGGCAAGATATTCAAGAAGTCCGACGTTTGTATGACACTTTGTCGGATGAATAACATTTTTCGCTAAAAAAAGCGAAATAGACCTTGCATTTTTTGCATAACATAGGCTATACTTCCCATGAAAGAAGGATGAACAGATGAGTGAATCGCATATTCCGGTGTTGTTGGATGAAGTGTTGCACTATTTGCACCCAAAGGGGGGCGTTTTCATTGATGCAACCTTTGGGGCGGGAGGCTATACTCGCGCGATTTTAAAGGCTCATCCCGAAAATAAAGTGATTGCGTTTGACCGCGATCCAATGGTGCAAAAAAATGCTGAAAAAATCAAAAAAGAATTTAAAGATCGGTTTGCGTTTATTCAAGAATGTTTTGGGCATCTGGCTGATTTTATAACGGAGCCAG
>JAZLCF010000119.1:0-10684 GCA_045614105.1 Alphaproteobacteria bacterium
GATGAAGTGATGTCTATGTCTGTGCTCAAACACGCCAAGGCCGAAATTGACAAGCGGGATGCTTATTTGAAAGAGGCAGCGGCACGTCGTCGGGCGGCGGGGTTAGCCACCGAGGATGATGTGGTTGAAACAGAATCCACAACCAATACAATTTTAACGCCAGAAGAAATTGAAAAGATGGCTGCAGATGAAGAATTCATTTTGACGCTGACAAGTGCTGGTTATGGTAAACGCACCAGCGCCTATGAGTATCGTATTACTTCACGTGGTACACAGGGTGTGACAAACATCAAGACTGATGAAGGTAAGCGCGCCGCAGATGTGATTGCATCTATGCCTGTGAAGTCTGGCGATCATTTGATGTTGGTGACTGATGGTGGTCAGCTGATTCGGACCCGTGTAGATGATATCCGAATTGCTGGACGTGCCACAATGGGTGTGATTGTGTTCCGCTTGGGTAAAGATGAAAAGGTCGTGTCTGCAACTTGTGTCGCTGATATGGGTGATGAGGAAGAAGAGGGGGAAGAGACAGCTGAAAACACAGAAGCCCCCGAAACACTGGCTGAAAATGTTCCAACCGAGGTTGTTACAGAACCAGCTGACACAGAGACACCAAAGGAAGGTGAATGATGTGTCCTTGTCCGTTTTGTACTGGCGTCTTTTTGTTGTTGTGTCCGTTGCTGTTGTTTAAGAAGTCAAGGTTATGGTTGAAAAATAAAATCAAGCGCCACCATAAGTCCTGTCCAACTTGTCAGCAGGCAGAGCATCATCAAAAATAGGCGTGTTGTTGGTGCAGTGAGTTGTGCAAAATTTTAAGTTGAGAATGGGAGAAATGGGACCCCAGCAAAGGCTCTTCAATCTTTTGTGTATCATAAAATATATTGATAAATAATAACTGAAAATATAATTTGCGGCATCCCTTGATGCGAATTGAAAAATAAGGAGTGCGAATTGCTTGTGGTACATCTCTGTGGACAGGATGATTGACGAATAAACTTGACAAAATAATGAAATTGGGTTATAATGCCACTCTGAATGAAAGGGCGTCGCGATGGCTCAACAATCTCTCTTATTTATTTATGATATGGCGGGGACTGTGCAAGGTCCTTTGGCGGTGGCTTGGGCTCATGCGAAAAAGGAACAGCCAGATTTAACTCTTACCCAATTTAAAGCGCAACAAAAAGGTCATCATGCTTTATTTCCTGGTATGGCGGATCTGATTCGTTATACAGAGACAAAGGGTGTCAATATCTTGTTCTCAGAGGGTAATCCTGAAACTGAAGGGTGCCCTGAATTGAAAGGACTTTTCGGTCATTTTCAACGCTGGAAATACGCAGGCAAAGAGGTTCCTCTTGGCAAGATTCCAGATAATTTGGCTAAAGTAGATCCTACAGTTGCCACAATGGTGCGGAAAGCTTTTTCGCCGCAGCTTGCTTTTGTGATTGGAGATGCTGTGGGCGATTATATTTTTGCGTATCATTTGGCTCATCCTAAAAAAGAGGCAACAGAATTCTGCATGACGCATGAGCCGAGGGTTGTTTTTATTTTGCGAGGACGAAATTGGGGTGAAGAAAATGTGCGTGACAGCAATCCCCCAGTCTTTTTTGCTGAATCTGGAAAGCAAATTCAGAATATTATTCAGGAAGTGTTAGCTAAACAATGCCCTGAACATAATTGGATGCCTGATTTCAAAAAACTCAATAGAGAGAAGTAGAGTTTAACATTTGAAAGAAAAATAAAACGCGCAAAAAGTGTTTGACTTTATTATTGGTTTATGTTTAAATGGAGGCCAAAAAAGGAAGTCTCTTTTGAAGGGTTATAAAAATGCCTAAGATAAGTGTTATTATGCCTGTGTATAATACAAATCCTCAGTATTTAAGGTGTGCGATAAAATCAATCTTAGAACAAACTTTTTCGGACTTTGAGTTTTTGGTTTTAAATGATAGTCCAAAAAATTTAGAAATTGATAAAATAATCAAAGAGTTTCAAGATAATCGTATCAAATATATAAAGCCTGAATATAATCTGGGAATAGCTGAGGCTCATAATAAACTTTTGACAATGGCAAAAGGTAAATACATTGCGATTATGGATCATGACGATATCTCCTTGCCTAAACGTTTAGAACAACAGTACACTTATATGGAGTGTCACGAAAATGTGGGAATTTGTGGCACAGCCTATAAGCGTTTTGGCAAACTACTGAAAAAGAGAATTATTCGGCACCCAACAGAACATGAAATAATCAAAGCAAGCTTATTATTTAATTGTCCCATTCATCATCCATCATCTATTATTCGCAAATCTATTTTGGATCACTTTAATATTCGTTATGATAAGAATTTTATTAGCTTAAATGATCGCAAATTATATCTGGATGTATCTAAACATGCCAAACTGCATAATTTAGCGGATGTTTTGTATAAATACCGTATGCACCCACTGATGACTTCTCGTGTACGACGCCAAGAAATTATGAATGAGCAGTTGCAATATCGAGAAGCTCTTTTGAAAAAATATGGGATTCAATTGACCCAGGAAGAACATGACATTTTGAATGCCTATATATTGAATGGGAGATGTAGGATTCATTCGCTAGATATATTAAAGAAAATTAGCTTGATTTTACAAAAGTTAATTCAAGAAAATCGTTCTCTTCATTTCGCGGATGGAACAGCTTTGGAGAAAGTATGTGCTAGCTATTTGATTAAACGGTGTAAAAATGCCGCTTTAAAGGGATTTATTTCTTCAAAGGAAATTTTGGATAAAACAACTTTACCCGTCCAATGTCCGTTATGGCTTGAGCTTTTTAATTGTCTGAGGAGTAAGATATGCCAAGGTTAGCGGTCCATTTACATTTGTATTATTTGGATCAATTATCTGAGGTCCTGTGCTATCTGAAAAGTTTGGATGGTCAAAGATATGATTTGTTTGTGACAATGGTTGAAGATAATCAAGAGGCAACAGCAAAAATCATAGCTGCTTATCCCAACGCTCATATAATGATTGTGCCTAATTATGGTTATGATATTGGTCCATTCATTGAGTTTTTACACAAAATTGATTTAGATGCGTATGATTTGATTCTTAAGATTCACACAAAAGGGAGTACAAGCCAAAATCACACTTGGTTAAATGGTCAGTGCTTGGATAATAAACTATGGGGGCACATTTTATTGGACGTCTTGTTAAAAGATAAAGAAAGAGTTCAAAGCAATTTGGCGATGTTTGACAGCAAAAAAGTCGGGATGCTCTCCTCTGCGTATTGTTTAGCAAAAGAAAAGAGAACTTATCAAAAATTACTTCCGAGAATTAATCAAGAATTAAAGGTTTTAGGTTTGCCCCCAGTTCAATCTGTCCGCTTTATTGCTGGGACAATGTTTTATGCCCGTCCGCAGATTTTTAAACCCTTATTACATTACACTATTGAAGATTTTGAAGTTAGTGCCAGTACAGTTAAAGAAGGCACGATGGCTCACATCGTAGAGCGATTATTAGGAATTTTGGTAGAGCAAGCAGGTTTTACCATCCAAGCAATCAAACATGATAACTACACACGTAAATTTATGTTGATTGCCATAAAACACTTTTTATATCAGAAAAAAATTACAAATACAGGACACAAAATTATCAAAATTTTTCGTATTCCCGTTTATCATAAGAAAGGCTAACTAAACATGTTCAAGAAATTTAAAGCAAAAAAAGAATTACAAGAAAATATTGCCCTTGTAAAAGCCTCAAAGTATTTTGATGCAAATTGGTATTTAGACACCAATCCAGACGTTATGTCTTTAAACAAAGATCCTGCAGAACATTATCTGAAACATGGCTGGTTAGAAAGTCGTCTTCCAAGTTCCAATTTCGATCCTGTACAATACGCAAAGGAACACCCAGATTGTCATATCTGTCCCGTCTTGCATTATGAATTAAGCCAACACCAAACAAAACAAGAAAAAGCTCAAAAGAAAATGTCGGATTATGATTTGTGCAAAGCCTCAAAATATTTTGATGCGAAATGGTATTTAAAATCCTATCCCGCAGTCAAAAAAGCCAAAATGGATCCCATTTCCCACTACTTAAAATTTGGTTGGAAAGAAGGTAGAAACCCTAGTAAGTTATTCGATACAAAGTGGTACTTAGCTGCTTACCCCAATGTGGCAAAAGCAAAAATGAATCCTTTGGTACACTTTTTAAAATATGGTCTCAGGGAAAACAGATTGCCACTGCCCCCCAACAAAAAAATTCCAGAAGGTATTACAAAATCTCAAGCACACAAGATTGCTAAATCAAAATTCTTTGATAAAGAATGGTATATCACATCCTATCCAGAAGTTGTTAAGACAAAAATTGACCCAGCCCTCCATTATTTAACTGTGGGCTGGAAAAAAGGATACAATCCTTCTTTGAACTTTGACACTAATTTTTATCTTACACAATATCCAGATGTAAGCAGAAGCAAAACTTGTCCTCTTTGGCATTACATTCGCTTTGGCGAAAAAGAAAGACGAAGCGCTCTTCCGCCCAATGCTCCTCATTTTCCAAACAGTGCACACGATATCATATGGCAAAGACCAAACTATAATCCAAAAAACATTACAAGATTGGCCATTTTTGCATCTTACTCATCCAATGGAAAAATCGCAGATTATGTTGTTCATTATTTAAAAGGATTAAAGGAAGTATGTGATGCTATTATTTTTGTAGCGTCTTCTCCACTTATCCCAACAGAACTAAATAAAATTAAAAAATTTGTGGTATATGCCGAAGCAAAAGTTCACAATGAATACGACTTTGGATCTTATAAACGCGGTTATCAATGGGCTGCAAATAACAAACTTTTAAACAAAACAAAAGAACTGGTTTTGTGTAATGATTCCTGTTATGCGCCAATCTACCCATTACATGACATGTTCCACACAATGATTAATCGTCATTTAGACATGTGGGGGGTATCCGACAGCAAAGAGATTGCTTATCATATTCAATCATATTTTATGGTCTTTAATCCGCGTGTATTTACACATCCGGCTTTTGAACAATTCTTAAACAATGTTCAAGCGGAAGCAAATTTCCACGAAGTCGTGCGCAAATACGAAGTTGGCATCAGTCAACTAGTCCAAAATGCAGGATTTTCATTGGGAGCATACTTATCACACGACCAACAAAACGTTACACAATATCCTTTAACAATGCTAGATCAAAAAGCCCCTATGATTAAAAGGAAATTGTTCAAGTTGTATAACTTCTGTCATGATGACCCTATTGCTGTTATAAAAGCAGTTCAAAAAATCAATCCGACAATTTACCAATTTATTAAAGAAGATAGTATTTATCATAATTTTACCAGAACAAAGGTTGTAAAAAATCCTAAAATTAGTGTTCTTGTTGCAAGTTATAACTACGAAGATTATATCAAAGAAACTTTAGATAGCTTGGTGAATCAAACTTATCAAAATTTTGAAGTAATTGTCGTAGATGATGGATCCAAAGATAATTCCGAAAAAGTCATCAGAAAATACTGCAAAAAATATCCAAATATCCGCTTGTATCGCCACAAACAGGGCAAGAATAAAGGACTGGCCGCTACCGTTCGTTTAGCTTTAAGCAAAGCCACGGGAGATTATATTGCTTTTTGTGAAAGTGATGACCTGTGGGCGGAAAATCATTTGGAAGACAAAGTCAAGCTGATTCAAAATTATAAAGATGTAAATATTATTGTGAATGATATCTTACCCTTTGGGAATAAAACCAGAATTACTCAAGTTGCTGAAACTTTGGCAAAATCTACAAATCTATTTGCCAAAAGCATTCGCCGTAAGTTTTCCCTCATTGAAGCAGAAAAGATGAATATTATCCACACATTATCATCTTTCATGGTTTCAAAGAAAGTGCTTGATGCACTGGATTTACATCCTATGTATCGTGAAAGTTTGCTGGACAGATGGATTTACAGACAAGCGCTGGTAGATAATGCTGTATGGTTTGTACCAGTCAAGTTAACTAAATGGCGTCTGCATACAGAAAGCTATACAACAAAAGTTATTATGGAGCGCGAAGCTTTAACACAAAAATATGAAAATGCATTAAATACATTACTTATGAAACAACATCCCTTTCAAACTCTACCCCTGAAATGGTATTTGTTTCAAAAAACGCATGAAAGAAAGCGTCATCACAAAAGCAAACGCCTGTTATTCTACATCGAACCTCATCCAATTCGGAACGACATGCGTCGCTTTATCAATATCATTGAGTATATTGAAAAGTTGGAAAAAACACGCACAGATAAAAAATTAGAAATAAAAATCTATGCAAATTTAGAAACCATGGAAATGGCACGGCGTCGGTATCCCAGCTTAAAAAATTATCTTTCCCCATTGGCAAAAGAACAACGAACTTTTGCTAAACACTTTGTAGAATGGGATCCGGAAGGTATTGAAAAATGGGTCAGTTTAGCACACAAAAGTGAATTATTTTCGGAATACTGCGATTTAATTTGCGGTATCTATCACCGTTGGCCATTTGATTACATTTTAAATTGGGGCACAAATGAGGCTGTTCGTTATACAGCAAAACAACTAGGAGTCGGATATATTGATATGGAATTAGGCTGTTCCCGCAAACCGTTCTTAGACAGTGTTGTCTTTGACCCATGGGGCGTCAACGGTGCTTCCTCTATGTCTAAAGCAGACATTTCAGATTTTGCTTCTATTTCAAAAGAAGATGAGGTTCAAATGTCTAAACATATTCCAGATGACGGACCTTTACCAGCCAACATTGCCAACAAAATCAAAAAGTTCTCTGGTGTTGCATTCATTCCTTTACAATTGTATGACGATGCTAATATGTTGTTGTACGCGTCATACAAAGAAGTGCAAGATGTTTTGAAAGATATTTTACCCAAATTGGCACGTAAAAATTTCTTGTGTATTATTAAGGAACATCCTGCTTCTGGCATTCGCAAAGGATCATTAGAGGCAAATAATACTGCGAAAAAATATGCTTCTTCATTTAAAAATATTTTGTGGCTTGATACAGAAAACAGCTCGCAAGTAACCAATTCACAATTATATAAAGCATCGGATGTCATTATTACAGTGAACAGCTCCACCGGCTTTGAAGCTTTGTATTATGATAAACCCGTTGTGGTATTGGGTGAAGCCGTATATAAACCAACAAATATGTTCCCAACTTTGGATGAATTTTTAAAGCATAAATTTGATACAAAGGCTTATATTGAACACGGAAATCAAATTAAAAACTTTTTCTGTCAATACTATTTAGTCAATGCAGAAGAAGCTTTTAAATATCCATTCTTTTCCAAATATATTCAATTTATTGGAGATATGAGCAAACAAAATCTGACCACTCAACAAATTGTTGAACGGTTCAAGGCTCACAATAAAAAAGTATTAAAATTTAACAAGCTAAAAGGATAAGCCCATGAAATGCAATAAATCAACACTCTTAACCATTTTATGCACATTGGTTGTATTAACGTCATTTGTATGGATTAAAAAAAGCATTCCTGTTTCTTTTGAAATAGATGCCCCAAAAGCATTTGAATCTCAAGTATTTTATACAATACATGAAGATGAAACAATCAATGAGGCTCATTCTATCAGGCATCCAGTTTCACAAGGAAAATCCACGCACACCATTGATTTGCCAATTAAAAAAATTTATAAATTCAGATTTGATTTTGGCAACAATCCAGAAACGGTTACTATTAAGAATTTAACCTTAAGTGGCAAAGCGTTAGATTTTCATGATTTTGTTTTTAACAAACACATTGCTTCAAAAACAATTGGAACGGATACCTTAACGATTACTTCTACCACAGATGATCCTTATATCGTCTATAAAAAAGATTTAAACATTTCCCCACATATCACAATCGATTGGTGCTATTTTTTGATTGTTTTATGCGCGAGTTGGTTTATCTTTTCAAAAGGCATTGGCTATTTAGCTAGATTCAAAGTATTTGAAAACCATTCGCGGATAGATATTGTATTTTTAAGTATTTTCTTTATTTTATTGTTTATCCCCATGTTAAATATTTCTGATGCGGAAAAGTCTGAACAAGAAAATCGTATGTTGGCAGCCAAACCACACCTTGTACATAATGGTGTCCTAGATAACGCCTTTGGTACAAAATTCAACGATTGGTTCAATGACCATTTTTGGGGAAGGAAAAAAATTATATTTTTGTATAATTTTTTACGTTTTGGTGAATCCAAAGGTGCTTTGATTGGAAAAAACGGATGGTTATTTGGAAAATCCTTCAACGCCGTCAAGATGTATCAAAATGCCAATCTGTTTACAGATGAAGAATTAACCGAAGCAGGGCATAATATTGATCAGTTTGTTACAGACGCCAAAGCGGCTGGTATTAAGCAAGTGTATTTTATGCTCAGCAATGATAAAGAAAGCATGTATCCTGAGTTTTATCCAAGATATATAAAGAAACAAAATACACAATCTAGGTTAGAACAAATATTAGATTATGTACATACACACTATCCACATATTCATTTTTTAAACTTCAAATCAGAATTAGAAAAATTAAAGGAAAAGGAAACTATTTTTTATAAGACTGGAACACATATGAATCATATAGGTGCCTTTTATGAATATGCCTTTTTGATGCAAGAAATTAAAAAAGATTTTCCAGAATTAAAAATTTTAACACTGGATGATTTTGATATTTCTGTATCCCAAGAATTGACTCAACCGGGGCTTGATATTGATTTATATAAACAATTCGCTACGTTAGCTTTTTATGATAAAAAGAATTTTGAAAATAAAATATTAAAACCAAAATATTCAATACCCCAAACTACAACACAGAACCTCTCTGGTTACTTTGTACATAAAATTTGGACAAACCCACACGCAAATACTCACTTAAATTTGGTGGTAGTGAGTGATAGCTTCTTAGCAAGATATAGTGGAAATTTACCTTTGAACTTTATGAATACATATCATGTTCAAGTACATAGTGGCAGAGATTTTTCTCAAATCAACAGTGTATCATTTCAGCCAGATATTATGATAGTAGCAACGACTGAACGCTTTTTGCAAAGATTTTTGACTTTAAAATTCCCTCAAAAGATAAAGGAGTAAGACCATGTTATTTTCATCTATGACTTTTGTATTTATGTTTTTACCGATTGTGTGCGCGTTGTACCTATTGGCACGTCAAGAGTTAAGGAACTATATTCTGCTGCTAGCCAGCATTTTGTTCTACGCATGGGGTGAGCCACGCTATTTAGCCATCATGTTGACCACGATTATTGTCAACTATGTCGGAGCAAGACTGATTCATCAGTTCCCAAAGTTTAAAAAGTTGTCACTATTGGCAACAATTTTGGTGGATTTAGGATTTTTGTTCTATTTCAAATACTTTAACTTTGTCATGACAAACCTCAATGCGGCCTTTGGGGCGGATATTCCATTCTTGGACGTCATTATGCCAATTGGTATTTCGTTCTATACCTTCCAAGCATTGTCCTATGTCGTGGATGTGTATCGTGGGGAAACAGAGGTTCAAAGGGATATTTATAAACTCGCCCTTTATATTTGCTTATTCCCGCAACTGATTGCCGGCCCGATTGTGAAATACCATGACGTAGCCGACCAAATCACCAACAGAACTGTGACTTTTGATAAGGTGGCTTATGGTGTGAAACGCTTTATTATTGGTTTGTCCAAGAAAATGTTGATTGCTAACACAATGGGGGCTATCGCTGACAAAATCTTCGTTTTGCCGGTCACAGAATTTAGCCCATTGACGGCTTGGGTGGGGGCTTTTGCTTATACTTTCCAAATTTTCTATGACTTCTCCGGTTATTCAGATATGGCAATTGGTTTGGGATCAATCTTTGGCTTTAAGTTCTTGGAAAACTTCAATTATCCGTATATTTCCAAGTCTATCACAGAGTTCTGGCGCAGGTGGCATATTTCTTTGTCCACTTGGTTCAAAGAATATCTGTATATCCCATTGGGCGGCAATCGCGTTGCTAAGTGGCGGATGTATATGAACTTGTTCATCGTGTTTTTGGCCACGGGTATTTGGCACGGAGCCGAATGGACATTCCTTGTTTGGGGACTTTGGAACGGATTCTTTATCATCTTGGAAAAGCTGACAGGATGGCATAAAAAGGAAGGTGGTAAAGCCTTTGCCTTTACACAACACCTTTATACTATCTTTGTGTTTGTTTTTGGATGGATTTTGTTCCGCGCAGACAATATTGCCTATGCCGGACAATATATCCAAAATATGTTTGGCTTGGTGGGTGAACACAAGATTATGTACACCTTGGGCTATTATGTGGACAACATTGAAATCTTAACCTTTGTTGTGGCCGTTATCTGTTCAATGCCTATCTTTACAAAGATGTTGCAGGTCAAATATGAACATAAAGTGCTGCGGGCAGTGGTTAATGTATGGTTGATGATCTTGTTTATCCTATCATCTGCCAGTATCGCTGCGTCAACTTACAACCCATTCATTTATTTTAGGTTCTGATAGGGGTATAAAGGTATTGCTAAAAAGGGGTTGACAATGTAAGGAAAGTATGGTATAGAGGGTATAATTAACCAAGAGAGAGGAGGAAGAGAATGAGATGTCCCAAGTGTGGCAAAGAAGATTGTGTAAAGAATGGCTTTAATAAAGGCAAAC
>JAZLCF010000120.1:0-12714 GCA_045614105.1 Alphaproteobacteria bacterium
AATATTCACCATAGAAGTAGTTCTCACCAGTTGCGGCGTCACGGCTGAAGCACACACCAGTAGCGGAATTGTCGCCAGAGTTACCAAACACCATGCACTGCACGTTCACAGCTGTACCCCAATCGCCGGGGATGTTGTTGAGCTTGCGGTAGAACACAGCACGTTCTGTCATCCAAGAACCAAACACGGCACCGATAGCACCCCACAATTGTTCGTTCACATCTTGTGGAACAGGTTTACCTTCGGCAATGCCAATTTTCTTGTATTCTTCAATAACTTCCTTTAATTGATCCACAGTCATTTCGTTATCGTGTTTATAACCATTTTCCTCACGGACACGATCCAAAACAGCCTCAAACTTATGGATATCAACACCCATCGCAGTATCAGAATACATTTGAATAAAACGACGATAGGAATCATAAGCAAACTTTGGATTATTAGATGCTTTGGCCAAACCTTCAACTGTTTGATCGTTCAAGCCCAAGTTCAAAATTGTGTCCATCATACCTGGCATAGAAACACGCGCACCAGAACGCACGGAAAACAATAATGGGTTTTCGGGATCACCAAATTTGCGGCCCATCAAGGATTCCACATAGGCGAGTCCTGCCTTCACTTGTTCCTTTAATTCATCGGAATAGGACTTGCCATTTTGATAGTAATATGTACAAGCCTCGGTTGTGATAGTAAATCCAGGAGGAACAGGGCAACCAATGCTGGACATTTCAGCCAAGTTGGCGCCTTTACCACCCAATAAATTACGCATGCCGGCGTTGCCTTCTGCCTTGCCGTCACCAAAAGTATAAACCCATTTTGTCATTTAAAATTTTTCCTTTCGTTTATGTTAGCGTTGATACATCATGCATCAAAACAATAAAAACCACACCTGCATCAGTTCTATGGAAAATCGTCTTTTTTTGATGCAAGAACTCTATCACTTTTTTTTATAAATTGCAAGTATTTTTTGTTCTAGAAATTTTCAATTGGCGTGCTTGGGTATCTGTTATTGATATTTTAAAAGCCTCTTTGTGGTAAGAGACAACCCTCTTCACAAAGTTTTTTTAATATAAAGTATTGCTCTAATTACATAATTTAATACATTGATATTGAAAATATATCTGAATCATAACAAAAGAGAACCATAATGATAACAAGAAAAGACTCTTTAATACCATAGAACCTATGACAATTTAATAAATTCTTCCATAATATGATTCAAACCCTTTATCATGTGTTGCGTTCGGCACAATGATAAGATTCTTTTTATCCACCAAAGATTTTGTCACTTGATATGGAACAGTTGTATCTTTGTCACCAATTAAATGCAGTTGGGGCACAATTGGTAATGTTGCTAAATCAACAGAATCTGCAAGGGGCGGTAAATTCAAGGCTTTTGTCCATTTAGCGTGATTCAGAACACCCGCCAGTGTAATCCATTTTTTCACAGGCATCTGTGGATTTTGGGTGATAATCAAACCAGAAAGCAACGCCCCACCAGAATATCCAATCAGAATAATGGGGCGATTTTTTGTTATTGTTTTTATTGCTTGTGTTGTAGAATTGACGATATCTTGTGAAAATCGTCCAGTGGTCCAATCCTTTTTGGAACACCTCTGATCATTTACATATTGACATGCGCGCCCCATGTATATAACATTAGGATTGGGATCATGAAAAGCAATCTCACGCAAAAAAGTACTCCGTGGCGTTGGATTGGTTGTCGGATATCCCAAATGATTAAAAGCATACCCATCTCCCTCAATATAAACACGGACAGGTGAAGTTGTATCGGTTATTTTTTGCCATGAGGCCAATGTATAATTCTCTGTCTCAATTTCCTTGTATGTGAAAGAATTAGGCACAACGATACTCTGACACCCACACAAACACAATAAAAGAAATAAAACTTTTTTCATACAGATATTATATTCAAATTAGTTTTTCTTTGCAACAAAAAAGCCCCGCCCAAAAGGCGGGGCTGTGTGAGTTGCTCAATTAGAAGTTATATCTGAAATTGACTAACCCTGTATGATCGGAATAATCTTTCTTGAATTTTCCTTCATAACTCAAAGAAAATTCCATATTATTCACAGTCACTCCCACTTTCGCACCAGTTTCTATACCAAAACGGTCGAGTGTATCCCCACTGACGGCATAGCTGGAACCATTCGCCAAGCGAACAGTTGAACCACCTTTGTCATTCTTAAGGTCATAGGTAGCAGCCAACTTGACTTCAGGTGTGATAACAGTGTTTTCTGTTTGGAAAGCCACACTTGCACGACCACCAATAACACCTGTGAGCGTATTCGTCTTGTCAGATTTGACCTCTTGATCTGCTGTATCCGTATATGTATGTGTCTTTGTCCACAAATAACGCAATCCAACTTCTGGTGTCAACATCGCATTACCTTGATAAAAGTTATAACCTGTTGTCAGTTGAGTATAAATAGCATCCATATCATAGTCAGCTTTGACTTGCAAGCCGCCAACATTTTTATTTTCTTTATATTTAGAGCGACCATAGGTTGCCACACCATTCACAAAAACATTACCGACGGCTTTTTCAGCATATACAATCGCCGTATGAGTTGTCACATCTGTAGAACGTTTTGTGGCATCAATATCCGATGAAGTATAGGCATAACCTAAACCAACTTTCAGACCTTTCGCCACTTCTGCATCTGCACCTAACGCTAAGCCATAAGTCTTGCCATCAAACCCTTGGGCTTTGCTCAGCTTGGACTTAGTGGCCAATCCTTGAGCCCACAGACCAGTATTCTTGAATGCGTCACCCCCAGAGCGTCCTTGTGGAGCCGGACCACCGAAATGGCCTCCTCTGGATCCACCCCCTTGTGGTGCAGGTCCACCAAACCGTCCGCCAACTGCGCTCGCAATTTGGTTGTTGATTGCAGCAGCTGTTGCTTGTCCAGTGGGAGCAGAATCTGGTTGCAATGCCTTCACAGCTTCTTTGAATACCGCAGTCGCTTGTTGAGATAATTGAGTCAACAAATCAAAAATAGCAGAAGCTGCAGACCCCTCTTTAAAGCCTGAACTCCCAGACTGTCCATCCAACCATGCCGCAGCGGTTGCTTGATCACTTGAACTACCACCTGCGTCTGCAATAACGTCCGCCGATGTTGCCTTACCTGTAATGGTATAGGTACCATCGTTATTCTTTACAAACTCATAACGAGCATTTCGGCTGAGGTTTGCAAAATCCACATTGGTTGCATTACCAGCTTTATTGGCAAAAATGGTGAATGTTTCTTCTTCATCTTTGTTCAAAACACCAGCATCTAAAGTTAAATTTAACGCTGTCCCTTCATTGCTGACATTCATCGTATCCGCAATAACCTTCCCAAAGTCATCCTTGCCAGAGACGCGGAAAGACACGGTCGCACCATCAGCAACAGTAAATGTATCTGCCGTTAAGGTGTGAGTGCCCAACTCTAATGAATCTTTCACATTAGCATTACCAAAAGTTAAATCTTGAATCAATACGGAAGGTTGCGTAAAGTTTGTTGTGCCTAACAAGCCTTTGTTCAAATCACCCCATGTATTCACAATACCATTGGTGTTATCAAATATTCCTTTGACACCAGAAATGGAACCCGTATATGTACCATTATTGAGCAGATTGCCGTTCAAAGAGCCTGCATTGTTCATATTTCCAGTATTTTCCACGTTGGCAATCAACTCACCATTTTCGGCAATATTGATTGTGGAATCAGCATCCACAGAGATATCTGATGACGCATTGTTCATGCCAGAGACATTCCATGTGGAACCCTTGTTCAAGAGTACCTTTTGATCAACACCACTGTGCACCCATGTGGTTCCGTTTGTATTCAGTGTAGAGTTGGACAAGATAATTTTACCTGTACCATCTACATAGTTGTATTCTCCATCTGGATCCAAAACAAACTTATCAGAGGTTTCATCATAATCCACATCGCCAATCGATAATACAGAATCATTTAATGTCACAGTTGAATCCTTGACGTTAATATTGCCCGTTTCAGTACTATTAATCAGCACGGACATAGAGGCCATATCTATTTCAGAATCTGTGATATTTAAATCACCACTGCCTCTTATGACCTCTCCATCTCCTGTTCTTTCCTTCCAAATACCAGCCTCCGTCATCGTCACTTTCGAATTAATAATATCTAAATCATGTGCTGTTGAACGTGAAGCGATATCACCATTATTTATAGACAATATAGCATTTTCAATTGTAATAGATCCATCAGGACCATTTTGTTTTAGTCCTGCGTTATGTAAATTAGCAGTACCAGTGACATATTGATCTCCCCACGCATCAATATCTGATTCGCCTTTTTCTGCGGAACCATTTAGTGTTAAGTTCGAATTCTCACCCATAGTAAAAGATTGAACTTCTAAATCTGGATCATCATAATGGTCTGATCCCGTAATCTTACCATCTAAATTCAATGTCAAAGATTTGCCTTCAGCAATGCGTAAGTTGCCTAACTCATTAACACGTCCCTTAAGATTGTTAGAGTTAAAATCTTCTGCAATGGTCATGTCAATCCCACTGACATTGCCGTTAATTTTGGCGTTAGAAGCTGTGATGTTGACAGTCCCAGCTGTCTCTCCAGCCGTTATATTTCCGTCAAACATGCCTGAAAGGTTCAATTTTCCGCCTGTTAAAGCCAGCGTACTGACGCTTCCCAAAACACTGTCGTCTGTAAAACCATCCCGTAGGGCCAAAATAGCATCCGAGGCCACAGTCATTTCTCCGCCAGACATTGTCATATCTTGCCCCATCAACACATTGGCTTTGTAATCCCAATTTCCTGTTGCTTCGGATTGAACATTGTTCAGTGGATTCACATTGATCGTTCCACCGGCAATAATAACTTGCCCACCTTTATGGCAAGAATCATCACCACAATAATCTCCTTCCGAACCGAAAACACCATTGTTCAGGGTTAAGATTCCATCGCTCATTTTAAATAAACCGATTGAGCCAACTTGTGACGCAGTAGCAGCAATTTTACCCCCATTAATTTCTAGGATTCCCTCTGGATTAATATCCGAATCATTATTTAGGGTAATATTGCCACCAGAAATAGTGATTTTTCCATCGGATGCCGAGCTCCATAATTCGGATTCATGATCCAATTCAATCGTGCCTCCAGAAATGACAATATCTTGATGTCCAACGATATCCGAATGATCCAGACTGATAGTCGTTCCATCGTTAATTTCAAATCCATTATTAATGTCAAGCAATGAACTATCTTCAGCCACAATGGATGAAGAGGCATTCAATGCCCTGTCTTCGTTCAGGTTGAGAGAGCTAGCCAAAATGGTACTATTTTTCAAATTGACAGCACTGTTATTGATAGCCAGTGTCTCTGCCATAATCCGTGAATGATCCAAAGCAGAAACTGTTGAATCATCAATTGTAGCAGTATCTATCACATCTAACCACCCTTTGGTCAAGGTCACGGAAGATCCATTGGCAATATCTAAATTGTTCGTTGCAACTCCTGAATCAGTCGCATCAAGACTGGTATTATTCAATGCGACAACATTGTTGAGTTCAACACCATAACCAATTTCAGCCTCGTTTGTCAGAGTAATATCGGAATCATTGAAAATCATATCGCCACGGCCATACAAATCTCCTTGATCTCCAATCAATGTCACACCATTTGCCTCTAAATCTAGTCCAACGGCAGGATTCTCATCTGTTGCTGTCCGACCATAATCTAACGCCACATTTTTCAGTTTTAAAGTGGCGCCATCACCTAAGGTCAATGAATCCGTGTGAATATCCCCATCATGACCATATAAAACACCCTCTCGTACCTCAAATTTGGCATCACTTGTTAAAGCCAATTGTTTATCGTCCGCAACTGTTATACTCTTTATTTCGCCAGTTGGATGTTCATTTTCATCATATGGGGTCAGTTCTTCATCATCATCTGATTGGAAAGGCCAATTCAATGTAAAATTTTCATTAACCACAACATCTCCTAAACTGCGAATCTCATGTTCTGGAGAGGAAGTAAGCGTCCAATCACTGTTAACAGTCAAGTTTACCCCATTGATATCTCCATTGATAGCAGCATCAGAATCTTGAATAACCACAGTTCCTTCATAGTACTGATGATTACCTAATGAGGCGTTGACAGTTCCTGATAAGTTCAAGATGGATCCTTTTCCTAGATTCAGACCTCCGACAGTATCTCTTTCTTGCTCCTCTTCATCCTCTTCTTCGGCATCAGGATTCACATGGAATGTATCAATGAGGCTCAGTGTCTTTCCTTTTCCTACATTGATCACGCTGTTGCCAGTCACATCAACAGCATCTGCCCAAATTGTGTTGTCGCCTTCAACATTGAGGATAGAATTTTCAATATTCATCACGGCAGTCTCATCCGCAAAATCACTGAACGCCACAAATGACGTGTCATTCATTGTAAGTTCAGAGTCCCGTAAGATAATATAGCCTGAACTCAACATACCATCAGCTAGGGCAGTATTATTGTTCCAAGCATCAGTTCTGTATAAATCAAAGATTTTTGTATCATCATCCGCCCAATCATATACACCACGGATAATGCCAGAATTACCGTTTAATGTGACAGCCGAGTTATTTTGAATAACAATTAAGCCATCTGTCCCTTCATGAGCTATCACAGCACTATATTGTTGATCTGTTCCTTGGCTTCCCTTGTTCAAGGTAATCTGGGAATTATCCACAAGAATGTCTCCATTAATTCCACGATTGATTTCTGATCCGTTCGTCAGGGTAATTGTGGAGGAGTTGAGGATTTCTAATTTACCGCCAGGTAATGTTCGTGCCAGTGCAGCCTTTTCGTCATTTAAAGCAATTTTCTCTTCACGCGACAGACCCTTCCAAACTTCTTCGCTGACACCATACAACCCAGGAGCCTCGTTTTTCGCATAATCATCGTCTGATAAGAGTTCTTTCTTATCTGCAGAATCCAAACCATAGAAGGGTCTTGGCCAGACATGGTTAGAATGAATGCTTGCCATACTGCCAGTTATGGTCACATGATCCAGCGTCATATTGTGATCTGCTTCCAAATCGCCCCCTGTGAGATCTATATCCGCATAAGTGAGGCTCATAGAGTCGGAGGCATGCACCCAAACATCTGTTTCATCCTCATTGGCATCTGGTTTTTCATGAAGATTGATGGTGACATGATTGTCCTCTGTCCCATTTGCAATAAAGTTCCCCGCATGAACTGCGGTTGCGGAGTTTTTCGATACTGCTGGGACTCCCGTTTCCAATACGCCACCAGCATTTATTGTAATATTGTTCGCATTCAAAGATGCAAACGCATCCTGGTCAGCTTCTGTCTCAACTTTCAACGTACCATTAACCACCACATTGTCATACATCTGATTCCATTGTTCATCTTTATTAGTGTTAACAACATCGGCAACTGTTTCTCCTGCCTCAACAGTTAAATCTGCTTGCTGAGCATTTGCTGCACCAGCCATAAGAACAAGCCCTAAATTTAATAAAAAGCACTTGTGTAAAATATGACGATATTCTCTTGTCAGTTCTCTTAAAGTTGTTTTTGTATTTTTCATAGGATCCTCCTTGTATTTTATGTTAGTGTAATGACTACGTTGCACAACAGGCATATAACCATTGCATATTATTGTATAAAAACTAAAGTTAAAAAGCAACACTTTTTTTACATTACGAAAAACCTAAACTGGCGCGCCTGGCGAGATTGTTCGGCTTTGCCTCATCCTCATTCCATTCGGACCGCCTGGCGGCGTCGTTCGCTTAACGCTCACCAAACTCACTTCGTGCGTTCTCATCTCGCAAAAAATCACGGAAAATCTAAACTGGCGCGCCTGGCGAGATTGTTCGGCTTTGCCTCATCCTCATTCCATTCGGACCGCCTGACGGCGTCGTTCGCTTAACTCTCACCAAACTCACTTCGTGCGTTCTCATCTCGCAAAAAAATTACGAAAAACCTAAACTGGCGCGCCTGGCGAGATTCGAACTCACGACCTTTGCCTTCGGAGGGCAACACTCTATCCAGCTGAGCTACAGGCGCTATGCCTTGTATTATACTCCAGCCCCCTAAAAAAAGCAAGAATTTATTTGCTAGACCATACATCCTTTATTCGCTGGGAGCTTCGGTGGTGCATATACCATTTACGGCTTCATCTGTGCTTGAGACACGATAGTATGGACTTCCATTTGCAAGACGACAACTTTGATCATCGGCCTGATAGCAACGATTGGTACACCGTTTACATGAGAGCTCGTCGGCTACCAAGTTCGCATTCCATGCTCCATATGTAATATTCTCGTTTTCTACAATTTCTACTGAACAAGAGATCATGTCCCCATTACTTGGGCCATTATAGTGGTAATATGCGTAAAATCCAGAACCTAAACATTTTTGTGCATGTACACTATATGTCTGATAACTACCCCCACATGCGACACAACCAGAGTTCAAATACCTATTAAAGAAGTAATTTTCATCACACCAACGACAAAAACCTCCAGCCTCAAATGCTCCTATTGCTTTGTTGCAAGTACAGGTGCCATCATCATTCTTACTGAGATTGCGTTTATCCGATCCAAACAAGTTGCATGTACCATTCGCATAACACCTTCGGTACAGGAACCACACTCAAGAGTGCCATTGTTGCATTATGCTCTGCTACAGCTCTTTGAATAGCCTCTGCTCCATAGCCTGAAAATTTATCCATGGAGACCACATGCGCCAACCGATTCATATCCGCCACTAAATTATTTGCCTTGGCTTTATTCATAGCTATCTTGAAGCCTGCGATACCGATGATGGTCAGCAATCCCATCACCGCCAACACACCCAGCATTTCCACCATACTGCGACCGGATTCAGTTTCATTTAAATTTTTATTGTTCATTTTCATCCCCTTTTTTGAATTAAACATTATTTAACCGACTGTTGAAATACGGTGGGTTATTTGCGCCATGGCGCAAAAATTTCTTGGCAACGATTACATGTGTGTGTGTGTGTGTGTGTGTGTGTGTACAAAATAAGGGCTATCTCGGTATTCGCCCCTTTTTTCTATCCCTAAATCTAAACTTATTTTTTCCATTTTTCCACACCTTCTTCTTCCACTCTAAACACAACTTTTTTATATGTCAAGAAAAAAATCCATTCCAACCTCGCTACCTTAAAATCAAGTTAGGGAAAAGGGCTTGAATCGGAGCCAAATTTTCGGGAGTAAAAAACACATTGATCGCGCTTGGTTCTGGAGGCATTTTATCCGCATCAAACGTACGATATTTTTGCAGAGCATAAGTTTTTACGCCCAAATTTTTTAAATCCTGAGCAATGGTTAAAATATCTTGTGGCACAAGGTTGCGCGGATCACAGGTTGTACGCACCTCAAACGCTATACTACTTTCCAATAAAAACTTTAAACTTGCTTGCACTTTGGCCGCCATTTGAGGCCGTCCGCACAAGGTATTATATTTATCCCATGGCGCTTTGATATCCAAACCTACCCAATCAATATATGGAGCTATTGCGCGCAATTTATCGGGGTACACACCCGAGGTATGTATGCCCACTTTAAAACCTAAACTTTTCACTTCACGCGCCAACGCTACAATATCTGGCTGCATTAAAGGCTCGCCACCCGAAAAAACAACGCCATCCAATTTGCCTTTGCGTGATTTTAAAAAAGAAATAACTTCCGCCCAAGATATTTCGCCTTTACCATCATTCTCCTGCAGCCCCGGATTATGGCAAAAGGGACACTTGAGCGGACACCCCTTAAAAAAAACAACGGCCGCCAAAAGTCCCGGAAAATCTATTGAGGTAAAGGGAACTAAGCCTGCGACCGTTGCCATATGTATAACCTGACTAACCAGCTTTTAGCATTTCACAAGGGCAAGCTTTTTCCTCCCGAAACCATTGACGCTCGTCAAACTCAGATTTCTTGCCTTTGTTAAAGTGGCTGTACGGACGGAAATAGCCCATCACACGTGTCCACACCTCCACTGGTTGCCGTAAAGCTTCATTTTGCTCTAAAATTTCTTGATCTGTCATTTTTTTATTCTCCCCTTTGTTGTTGTTCTTGTTCTTTATGTTTTCTGTCCAGCAATTCTTGATCGCAAATTGGACAGTATTTATGTTCGCCCGCAATATAACCATGCTTCGGGCAAATGGAATAAACAGGTGTAATGGAAACATAAGGCAAACGATAATTTTCCAAAACCCGTCTAACCAAATTCTTGCAAGCTTCCGCCGAAGAAATCCGCTCGTTCATATACAGGTGCAACACCGTGCCGCCCGTATATTGTGTTTGCAATTCATCTTGATAATCCAGCGCCACAAACGGATCATCCGTAAAGCCCACGGGCAACTGTGATGAATTCGTGTAATATGGTGCTTCTTTTGTGCCAGCCTGAATAATGTCGGGATAACGTTTTTGATCCTCACGAGCGAAACGATAGGTTGTCCCTTCCGCAGGCGTTGCCTCTAAATTATACATGTTGCCAGTTTCTTCTTGGAAAGCCACCAACTTTTCACGCATATGCGTCAATAATTTTTTGGCAAACTCCCGACCCCATTCGGTTGTAATGTCTTCTTTATCGTTCGTGAAGTTGCGAATCATTTCGTTGATGCCATTCACGCCGATTGTGGAAAAGTGAGATCTAAACCGCCCCAAATAGCGCTTTGTATAAGGATAAAGTCCCCGTTCCAAATGCATAGTAATTGTTTGACGCTTCAACTCCAACGACTTTTTGGCCAGCTCCATCAATTCATCTAGGCGTTTATACATCCCCTCTTCATCGCCTTTAAACAAGTACCCCAAGCGCGCACAGTTGATCGTCACCACACCAATAGACCCCGTCTGTTCGGCCGACCCGAACAAACCGCCTCCGCGCTTTTTGAGTTCTGTCAAATCAAGACGCAAACGACAACACATACTGCGCACATCCGATGGCTTCATGTCCGAATTTAAATAATTGGAAAAATAAGGAAGCCCATATTTTGCCGTCATTTCAAACAACAAGTCAATGTTTTCGGAATCCCATGGAAATTCGTTGGTAATATTGTAGGTTGGAATTGGGAACGTAAATGGACGCCCTTTGGCATCGCCCTCGCCCATGACTTCCAAGAAGGCACGGTTGATCATATCCATTTCATGTTGTAATTCACCATAGGTAAAGGGTTGTTCTTCCCCGCCGATAATCGGATGACGATCCTTTAAGTCTACGGGACAAGTCCAATCAAACGTCAAATTCGTGAACGGCGTTTGTGTTCCCCAACGCGAAGGCACATTCAAGTTGAAAATAAAGGATTGCATGGCCTGTTTGACATCTTTATATTCCAAATTTTCCACGCGAATAAAGGGCGCTAAATAGGTATCTGCGGAAGAAAAAGCCTGAGCCCCAGCCCATTCATTTTGCAGCGTTCCCAAGAAGTTCACCATTTGGGAAAAAGCACTCACCAAATGACGCGGCGGTTTAGACTCTGTTTTATTGGCCACACCGTTAAAGCCTTCTTGCAACAATACGCGCAAACTCCAACCTGCACAATAGCCGGCCAACATATCCAAATCGTGGATGTGGTAGTCGCCCTCTTTATGAGCGGCCCCAATTTCAGGCGTGTAGACATGTTTGAGCCAATAATTCGCCACCACTTTACCGGACACATTTAAAATCAAGCCGCCCAACGAATAGCCCTGATTCGCATTAGCATTCACGCGCCAATCCGACCGATCCAGATATTCATTGATGGAAGACACCGCATCCACAATGGCCTGTTGATCCTTGCGTTGACGATCACGCTGTTCGCGGTAAACAATATAGGATTTCGCTGTCTTATAATAATTGGAGGAAATCAGCACTTGCTCCACAACATCTTGGATTTGCTCAATCGTCGGCACAACGGCGCCGCCAAAACGGTGACGTAAAACCTTAATAACTTGTCCCGCCAACAACTCGGCTTCACCGTCGCCAAACTCACCCGTTGCTGTGCCAGCCTTCGTAATTGCCGCCACGATTTTTTGGCTATCAAAAGCCACCTGCGCACCATCGCGTTTTAACACACCAGACAAAGGTCCTGCATCCAACATTTCATTTTCTCTTTTATTTTGAACAACTTCCAACATTTTGTAGTCATTACTCCTTAAAAAATACTATATATTGTGTTTTTCATTTTTTTATTCTGTTCCTTATTAAACCCCAAAATGAAATCAAGTCAACAAAAAAAATCAAAAAAATTTACCTTTTTTATAACTCCCTCAAAAACCAACATTTTTTATATCAAATTTTTTAGGTTCAGGGGGAATCAAACGTCCCAAATTTTAGACAAAGTTTTGGCGCAAATTTGGTTAATTTTATGTCACATTTTCAAAAAAGCTTTGTGTTTCAACATACAAAGTAATGTTGACGCGATTCGTCATGTCACGAATCATTTTTTGTCCCCCTCTCATTAAAAACCGATTCGCCCCTTGGCAAAAGAAAAGACTTGACTTTTGATTGCGGAACAGTTAGAATAAAGTTCTCTTGCGGGTGTAGTACAATGGCAGTACAGCAGCTTCCCAAGCTGAATACGAGAGTTCGATTCTCTTCACCCGCTCCAAGAAAAAGGCCCCCATATGGGGCTTTTTTGTTGGAAGTGGAAAGAGGTGAGAACTCGGTCAGAGAGTTCGGTGAGCTATGCGAACGAC
>JAZLCF010000121.1:0-6068 GCA_045614105.1 Alphaproteobacteria bacterium
AGATAAACGCCACTATGCGCACGTTGACTGCCCAGGGCACGCTGACTATGTGAAAAACATGATCACCGGTGCTGCTCAGATGGATGGTGCTATCTTGGTGGTGTCCGCTGCTGATGGTCCAATGCCTCAGACACGTGAGCACATCTTGCTCGCTCGTCAGGTGGGCGTTCCTGCCATCGTGGTGTTCTTGAACAAAATGGATATGGTGGATGATCCAGAATTGGTGGACTTGGTTGAAATGGAAGTCCGCGATTTGTTGACATCTTATCAATTCCCTGGTGATGAAATTCCTATCATCAAAGGTTCCGCAAAGGTTGCCTTGGATGGTGGTGATCCAAAATTGGGCAAAGATGCCATTATGGCTTTGATGGATGCCGTGGATTCTTACATTCCTCAACCGCAACGTCCTGTGGACAAACCTTTCTTGATGCCGATTGAAGACGTGTTCTCCATCTCTGGCCGTGGTACAGTGGTGACCGGCCGTGTGGAACAAGGTGTCTTGAAAGTTGGTGACGAAATCGAAATCGTCGGTCTCCGTCCAACACAAAAGACAGTTTGTACTGGCGTCGAAATGTTCCGCAAACTCTTGGATCAAGGTCAAGCTGGTGATAACATCGGTGTCTTGCTCCGTGGTACAAAACGTGAAGAAGTTGAACGTGGTCAAGTTTTGGCTGCCCCTGGCACCATTACCCCACACACAGAATTTGAAGCTCAATGCTACGTTCTGACAAAAGAAGAAGGTGGACGTCATACCCCATTCTTTGCCAACTATCGTCCACAATTCTACTTCCGTACAACAGACGTGACTGGTACAATTGAATTGCCAGCCGGCGTTGAAATGGTCATGCCTGGCGATAACGTCAAGATGACAGTGAAGTTGATTGTGCCAGTGGCTATGGCTGAAGGACTCCGCTTCGCTATTCGTGAAGGCGGACACACAGTCGGCGCTGGTGCTGTGTCCAAGATTTTGAAGTAATCTAGACTCGGTATCAACCGAAATTAAAGTCCCGTGGGTTCGCCAGCGGGATTTTTTTATGTTGTCATCAACTCCAGATAAATTCGGGGGAAATGATTGGACCACTCACGCGCACAAGGCCACAGGTTTGATCGGCATTTGCCACTCGATAAATACCGTCTTGCGTGATATTTTGCGGCACTTCCAATTTATACAAAGCAAGACGTTGCCCTTGCGACAGGCGTTTAACTTCCGTATCAGAAAGGCTAATGGCCGGCATATGTTGCACCACAACCTCCATGGGAATCAAGGGTAAATTTTCCACCGTGATTTTGCCTGTTTTTATATCATCCACGGCCACCGCTTGCTTTAAATCAAAGGGCATACATGCCGTGCGACGCAACATGGTCACCACACCCACTGTATCCAAAGCATGTGCCATATCATGCGCCAATGTGCGCACATAAGTCCCTTTACTACATACAACCTCAAAAGTGGCGGTGTCTAGTTTAATATCCAAAACTTTTAAATCATAAATTGTAATGGGGCGCGGTTTGATTTCAACTTCTTTGCCCTCCCGCGCCAATTCATAGGCGCGCTTACCGTTTACTTTCAAGGCAGAAAAAGCGCTGGGTGTTTGCATCATTTCACCCACAAATTTTGGCAAAACAGATCTGATTTCATCTTCGCTTGGAATTTTGTCACTGGCCGCAATTTCTTTGCCAGCTAAGTCGTCTGAATCAGTTTCCACGCCCCATTTAATAGTAAATTGATAAGTCTTTTTGCCCGCCATCACATAGGGAATCAGGCGCGTTGCCCGACCAAAAGCAATCGGCAAAACCCCCGTTGCCAGCGGATCCAAAGTGCCCGCATGCCCAATTTTTGTGGGTTGCAAAAAATGTTTTAAAACAGAAACAACCTGTGTAGACCCCATCTCATAGGGCTTATCAACAACCAAAAAACCATTCAGGTTATTCTTTTCTTTCAAGGTCAGCCTTTACCTTTGGCGAATTCAATAATTCTTCAATGCGGTTGACATTTTCCATACGCGTATCGGCCACAAAGTCTAAATCTGGCACAATGCGCAGGCGAATTTTGCGTCCGATTTCTTTGCGAAAAAGTCCCTTATGTTCACGCAATAATGCCACTTGTTCAGCGGTATCCACCGGCGGAATCGCGCGTACAAAAATCCGTGCAAACGATAGATCTGAAGAAATATCCACCTCTGTCAGCATAATATATGGCGCCTTTAACCCCGTGATGAAAAAGTTGTTATGAATCAGCAAAGTGGCTAACACGTGTTGGATTTCCTCTGCCACGCGCAACTGTCTTTCACCTGGTGCCTTTTTGCTTCTCATCGGATCTCCTTAGTTTGCCACGAACTTCACCGCAGTTTGCTCCATTTCAAAGCATTCCACAATGTCGCCTTCCTTGATATCGTCAAACTTGGCCAATTTCACACCGCATTCAAACGATTCTTTCACTTCACGCACATCGTCTTTCATACGTTTCAATTGTTCCAAATCGCCCGTGTAAATCACTGTATCGTTGCGCAGCAAGCGGACTTTCGCGCCACGTTTAATCACGCCTTCCGTCACCATGCAGCCGGCAATCTTACCAACTTTGGAGATAGAGATAACTTGACGCACCTCGGCATAGCCGATAATCTTTTCGTGCTCTTCTGGCGTCAACATGCCTTCCACAGCTTTCTTGATATCATCTGCCACATCATAAATGATTGAATAATAACGAATATCCACACCATCACGTTTGGCAGCGCTTCTGGCGCCTTGGTTCGCACGTACGTTAAAACCAATGACTAAGGCATTGCTGGCCCGCGCCAAAGCAATATCTGTTTCATTGATACCACCCACAGCGCTGTGCACAATGTTGACCTTGATTTCGTCATTTTTAATCTTGCTGAGCACACCCACCAAAGCTTCCACAGAGCCTTGCACATCGGCCTTAATCAGCACAGGCACTTCTTTCATCTGACCAGCTTTAATCTGGGCCAATAAGCCCTCTGTACCACCCATGCGTTTTACATTTAGTAATTCGCGAGCTTTACGTTGACGATAGGCGGAAATATCACGCGCGGTTTGTTCATCTTGCACCACCACAAAATCATCACCCGCGGCCGGTGTTCCATTCAAACCAATCACTTCCACCGGTTGAGCAGGTTCAGCGGTTTCTAAAACCTGATTTTTTGCATTAGACATAGAACGGACGCGTCCCCACTCTTGCCCCGTCACAAACAAATCACCGATATGAAGTGTGCCACGCTTCACCAAAATAGTGGCCACAGAGCCGCGTCCTTTTTCCATACGCGCTTCCACCACAACACCTTCAGCGGGACAATTTTTCGGTGCCTTTAAATCCAACATTTCAGCCTGTAATAAAATAGCTTCCACCAATTTGTCCAAATTCGTTTTTTGCTTGGCGGACACTTCCACTTCCAACACATCACCGCCCATGGATTCCACAGCCACTTCATGTTGCAATAAATCTGTGCGCACTTTATTCGGATTTGCTCCAGGCACATCCATTTTGTTGATGGCCACAATCAAAGGTACACCTGCCGCTTTAGCATGGTGAATGGCTTCAATGGTCTGAGGCATCACACTGTCATTTGCGGCCACCACCAAAATCACGATATCCGTCACCTGAGCGCCACGCGCCCGCATAGCAGTAAAGGCTTCGTGCCCCGGCGTATCAATAAAGGTAATCTTTTTGCCATTTTCTAAAACAACCTGATAAGCACCAATATGTTGGGTAATACCACCTGATTCTTTGGCCGCCACATTTGTGGAACGCAAGGCATCCAACAAAGAGGTTTTACCATGATCCACGTGCCCCATCACGGTCACAACCGGTGGACGAGGTTCAAATTCGGATTCAGGAATATCCTCGTGCTTCAACACATTTTCTACATCAGATTCGGCCACACGTTGTTTCACACGGTGTCCCATTTCCGTCACAACTAATTCGGCTGTATCAGCATCAATGGTTTGGGTAATTGTCACCATCATGCCCATCTTCATCAATGTTTTCACAACATCGGCGCCTTTTTCAGCCATACGAGAAGCCAATTCCTGCACAGTGATAGTTTCAGGGATAATCACATCGTGAATCACTTTTTCAGCGGGCCCTTTTTGCGCATTTAAAAACTTTTGGTATTGCTTTTCTCTGGCACGCTTGATGGACGCCAACGAACGACGATGGTGATGAACGCCACCTTCTTCATCAGCATCATCCTCATCGCCAGTGTATTGTTTATAAGCATTGAGGTTCATTTTGTTGGCACGTTTTTCCTCAAAAGAACCTTTGCCACGATTCATGGCCTGTTCCAGCTCTTTTTGCTTTTTGGCGGCCACAATTTCATCAACACTTTTTTTCTTGGCATCTGTAAAAGTCTTTTGATGTTTTTCCGATAAGGCAAGGCTATTTTCAGCCGCTTGCTGTTCAATTTCAGCCTGACGTTTTGCTTGTTCTTCCGCGCGTTGCTCTTGTGCCAGCCGCACCTTTTCAGCCTGTGCTTGACGTTCAGCTTCCAGCTGTTTAGCATGCTCGGCCACGCGTTGAGCCTCTTGCAACAACTTTAACTTTTGCGCCGCATTTTCGGACAAAGGAGCCGCCTTTTGCGTCGGTGTTATCACGCGACGTTGTTTGCGCACCTCAACCTGCACACCACTGCGGGCAGCCCCTGTATTTACCTTTAATGTGCCGCCCAGCGATAACGTTTTGCCAGACAATGTTAATTTATTTTCTTCACTCATTCACCGCTCCTTTAAAAAAGAGTTTTTGTTTTTTGGGATAGTTTTGAAGTTCACTTTCAACTACTTGCATTAAATCCTCTGGAATTTTAACAGTCCCTTTGGCCGCCTTGTAAAAGATACGCTTTTCAATTGCCTTTTCCAGACAAGCCTTATTTGCATGCAACCACATGCCACGACCAGGCAACACCTCTTTTGCGTCAAATTGGACAGTTTGCCCCGGACGCCCCACAAAGCGAAGCATTTCTTCGCGCGGGGCAATCGTTTTACACACAAAACAGGTACGGGTTCCTACCACTGTTTTGGGATTTTTATTTCTGTGATTGTACCTCTTCACCAAACCAATGCTCCCGTGCTTTCATGATCAGGGCGTTTGCATTTTCTTCAGACAAATCAGCGCCCACGATTTCGCGCAACTCATCGCTGGCCAAATCTGCCAAATCATCCAAGGTTTTCACACCTTTTTCACCCAATTTTACCAACATTTCAGAGGTCAAGCCTTCAAACTTTCTTAAATCATCGGCCAATTGCAATTCTTTCAATTTTTCAGCAATTTCGGCCTCTTTCGCCACCAAATAAGCTTTGGCACGATTTTGAAGTTCTGTGGCCAAATCAACATCAAAGCCCTCAATACCCGACAATTCATCCAAGTCAATATAGGCAATATCTTCCACCTTAGCAAAGCCTTCTTGCACCAACAAGTGCGCCATCATCTCGTCCACATCCAATGCAGACATAAACAAATCCACACGTTCTTTGGTTTCAGCTTGACGATGTTCAGATTCTTGAGCCTCTGTCATCATATCAATATGCCATCCCGTCAATTGACTCACTAAGCGAATATTTTGTCCGCGACGACCAATCGCCAAAGAAAGCTGATCTTCCGGTAAAACAACTTCCACATTCTTGGCTTCTTCATCAATCACGATTTTCAGCACTTCATTTGGAGCCAATGCATTGATAACAAAGGTGGCTGGATCAGACGACCACGTAATCACGTCAATTTTTTCGCCTTGTAATTCATTCACAACAGCCTGCACACGAATACCGCGCATACCGATACAAGCACCACGGGCATCCAATGTGGAATCATTGGAATAAACAGCAATTTTTGCACGGGATCCAGGATCACGAGCCACCGCTTTGATATCAATAATGCCATCATAAATTTCTGGCACTTCGGCTTTAAATAACGCCGCCAAGAAATCTGGATGAGAACGGGTTAAGAAAATTTGTGGACCACGCACTTCATTTCTGACATCCAACACGAGGGCACGAATGCGATCGCCCGGACGATACATCTCTCTGGGAATCATTTCGTCACGGCGGAGCATCGCTTC
>JAZLCF010000122.1:0-4801 GCA_045614105.1 Alphaproteobacteria bacterium
AAAAAACAAAAGGTTTTTGTGATTGGTGGTCCGACGGCCAGTGGAAAGTCTGCTGTGGCAATCCAGTTGGCTGAGGACATTAAAGGAAGTGTTGTGAATGGAGACGCGATCCAAGTGTATCGTGACTTGAGGGTATTGTCAGCGCGTCCTGATCAAAATGAGGTGGCACGTGTGCCGCATTACCTTTATGGCGAAGTGGATGCATGGACCAATTTTTCTTTGTTAGATTGGTTGACCCGAATCAAAGAGATCGTGCCCAGCTTGAAAAATCCCGTTATTGTGGGAGGGACTGGCCTTTATTTGAATGCACTGTTATCAGGAATCAACCAAATTCCAACCATAGATCCAAATGTGCGTCAAAAAGTGCGCGATATGTCTTTGCAAGAGGTGAAATCGTTGGTCAAAGAAGCCTCTTTTTCGGATCCTCAACGCCTTAGGCGCGCCTTGGAAGTGCAATTGTCTTCGGGCAAAACACTGGCGTATTTTTACAGTCAACCTAAAATGAAGCTATTGGATGCGGATTTTCAACTGATTCACCTGATGCCGGAAAGAAATTTTGTGTATCAAAACTGCGAAAAACGATTTAAACAAATGAAGAAACAAGGGGCAATTGACGAGGTGAAACAGCTGATCCAGTTGCGGGCCACAGGGGGCGTTTTAAAAGCCATAGGAGTTCCAGAAATCACGGCTTTTTTGGCTGGAGCTTTGTCCGAGCAAGAGATGACCAAGAAAGTGATAACTGCGACACGACAATATGCTAAACGACAAATGACGTGGTTTCGTCATCATGGGACACCGAAGTATGTGATTCGGGATATTTCTCAAATAAAAATATCTGATATTACAAAGTAATTACATAAATAACTAATTGAAAATAAAAGAATTATTGTGTATACTGTCAAATCAGCAAAAAAGAATGTAATTACAAAGTAATTTCTTCTTGACAAGAGCGAAAAATACGTGTATGCTGGACTCTGTATGGAGTGGATAAAAATGAAAAAACAAAAACAAATTCAATGGATTGGCCGATATACTTTTATGGCTTTATCATGTATTTGGGGTGTGATTGCCCTGTATGGCTTTTTTACTTTTGGGTGGATTAGCCGTCTGGTTAGTTTAACGCCGGCTGAGTTGGTGGTACAAGTGAGCGCTCTGTTTTTTCCTATTTGCTTCTTTTATTTGTTGGGAAATTATATAGATCGTCATCAACTGGCAACCCTGAATTTGGAGGCTTCTAGGGCGTATTTGGAAGAGTTAGTGTATCCTTCTGATTTAGGTGCACAACATGTGCAAGAGTTAAATAATGAATTAAAGCAACAAATTCAAACATTTAGGAGTTCTTTTGCGGATGTTTCAAGTCAAACAAATCAAGTCCGAGAAGATTTAACGCATTGGGTGGAGGATCTGAACAAGATTATTGTGCATATGAATGAACAAACGCAAAAAATGGCGGGCTTTGTTCAATTATTGAATCAGGCGAACCAAGAGGCAACCCAAAGATCGGCTGATGCTGGGCAGAATTTAGCGGCTCAAGCGGATATGCTGATCAAAGTGACGGAGGAAACACAAAAAAGATTGTCCGAAACGACCAAAGAATTGCTGAATCAAACCGAGGAAATAACACAAAATGTTCATGCGGTGAACCAGGCGGAAAAAAATATCAATCAATCATTGGATAAATCGGCAGCTTGGGTTGGAAAACTGTCTGAAAATGCTCAAAAAATTGAAAAATCAATGAAAACAACAGCGACGTTGCAAGGTTTTTTGAATGACACAGACAAGGTTTTATTGCGTTTTAAAGAAATTGGAACAACGCTGGATATGCGTTTAAATATGTTAAAACAAAGCAAAGTGGAATTGCCCGTGAAAGAAGTGGAACAATTGGTGGGGATATCGGCGAAGGATTTTACAAAATGTATGCAGCAAATTTTGGATACTTTGCAGGGCTTATCTGTGGAAATGATGTCGGTATTTAATTTAAAAAATGAGGAAGGTTTGTGGGATCAATACTATGCAGGGGATAAGGCTGTCTTTATGCGACATATTCATGCCGTGATTTCGGCCATAAAACGGAAAAAAATTTTGGATTTAGCCGAGGCAAATCCTGATTTCAAACAAAATGTTGTTTTATATATGAAAACATTTGAGGATTTGACACGAGGGCTTGAGAATAGTCCATGGCTAGGGGTGTTAGTCGGGTCGGATCCAGGACGGTTGTATATGGTGTTAGCAACGTTGTTTAAAGGAGAAAAAAATGCAAGTCAAGTTAGTTAAAATTGGCAATTCCTATGGGATACGCTTGCCTAAAACAGTTATTGATGCTTGTGGTTTTCAATCGGATTTGGAATTGAATATCAAGGGAAAATCGGTTGTGTTGACAGCCGAAAAGCAACCGAGAGCCAATTGGCAAGAGGCTATTGAAAATGAAATTATGTCAAAACCTCTCAGATATTTAGGAGAATGGGAATGGTAAAACGTGGGGAAGTTTTTTTGTGTGAATCGCATGGGGTTGAAAAACCATGTGTGATTGTGTCACCAGACGAAATGGCGGGTGCTATGCCGTATGTGCTGATTGCCCCTATTACAACGGCAGAGCGTTCTTTGCCCTTTCGATTAGGGGTTAAAATGCGTGGCAAGCAAGGTCAAATTGCACCGGATATGATTCACACAGTGCCTAAATCGGATTTGGTGACAAGAATCGGCGTACTACCGGAAAATTTGACCAATGAATTGAATACGATTTTAAAGGAAATTTTTTGCTATACAGGCAAATAGACAGTGAAGGTTGTTCCTGTCTCTGCCATACTTGTCACTTTGATATCGCCTTGATATTTATGAATAATTTGTTGGGCAATTCCCAAGCCTAGTCCACTGCCTTCCATGGTTTTATCTGTGGTGTTTAGCCTGTAAAATTTATCCCAAATGCGATCCAATTTATCTTCAGGAATCGGTGTGCCCATATTATGAATGGAAATCACCAATTGTGATTTTGGGGTGGAATCCAGATATGTAGAGACCGTAATTGTACTGTTTGCCTCACTGTATTTTAAAGCGTTGTCCAATAAATTTAAAAAGACGTGATATAAATCATCTCTATTGCCTGCAAATAAAGGCAAATGAGGGTATTTTTTTAAGATAATTTTTTTATGTAGGGTTTGCGCTCGGACGGTTAAATCTAGAATTGTTTTTTGTAATAAGTCATTGATAGAAAAAGTTTTTTCATCACTTAAAGGCACCTCTATTTGCATCCGAGACAGTTGCAACATTTGTTGAACTAAATGCGTCATACGGGCACTTTGTTCAGCAATCAAATTCAGGAATTGCGCGTGGGCTTTGACATCATTTTGTGCGGTACTTTGTAAAGTTTCTACACAGCCGCTGATGATGGCTAAGGGGGTTTTTAATTCGTGGCTGGCATTGGCAAAAAAATCGGCTTGTTGCATTTTAAAAAGTTTGAAGGGGGTAATATCAAAAAACGAAATGACAACGGTGGCTCTGTTTTTTGTTGGCGTAGGCAAAAGATCCATTTTCACTTGAAAAGTTTTCACTTGCCCAGCGTCATTTTTAATTTCCAATTCTGCTCGTGTTTTGGAAAGAGATTTTTTGCTAATTACTTCTTTTAAATCTTTTAAAAAATCCGAATCCTTTAAAAAGTCGCCTATTTTTTGTCCAACAAGTTTGTTGCCTAACAAGGAAAGAGCGCTGAAATTAGCAAAGACAATTTTTTGATCATTATCACTCATCAACAGGGGGTTGGTCAGATTTTCCAAAACACTGCGATCTGATAAAAATTGATTGGACCACAAGTTTTTAACACTTAAAAACGTTTTTGTCAGATGGCGACTGGAGAAAAAACCCCAACGTAGTTTGGGGAGTTCTGGCTCAAAACCTTGTGCCAATTTTTTTAAATAATTCATAAAGTTATCTAAATCTTTAAAAACATAGAACACGATGATGGCGCTGATGCCCCAAAAAGCGAGCAGCGAAATGCCTGCCGAAATCCACGATAATTTATGAGTTGCCAGCAACACCAGCAAGATAATGACAGCTGGAATGTTTAAAATTAAAACGCGTGCGCTGGTTTTTAAAACGCGTAATCCCACATTTAAGACTTTCTTTTTTCTCATAAATAAAGTATACTATACTTCACCCAAAAAAGAAAGGTTAAAAATGGCAAAAACAAAAGTTCCCCCTATGTTGGCGCAGTACTTTGAAATCAAAAAAGAGTACGGAGATTGCTTGTTATTTTTCCGTTTGGGTGATTTTTATGAGTTGTTTTTTGAAGATGCCAAAGTGGCCTCACAAGCGTTGGATTTAGTTTTAACCCATCGCGGAGAGTTGGAGGGGGAAAAAGTGCCCATGTGCGGCATTCCTTTCCACGCGTATGAAAACTATCTGGTGCGCTTGATTAAAGCTGGTTTTAAGGTGGCGATTTGTGAGCAGATGGAAACGCCAGAGGAGGCTAAAAAGCGTGGTTCCACCGCGGTGATGAAACGAGAAGTAATTCGCGTGGTGACGGCGGGTACATTGACGGAAGATGCCCTGTTGAATTCCAAAGCGCATAACTATTTGGCGGCCTTGGCGCCTATGGCCACGCTGTGCGGGATTGCTTGGGTGGATATTTCCACGGGCGATTTTTGGGTGGAGGAAGTGCCTTTTGCCCATGTGCCAACAGTTTTGACGCGCTTGGAGGCCTCGGAATTATTGGTGCCAGAGTCATTGGAAAAAAATTATCCGATTGTGTTGGATGCCTCATTTGGGTTGCAAACTGTGCGTCCAGACGAGGAATTTTTGGCTATCA
>JAZLCF010000123.1:0-5261 GCA_045614105.1 Alphaproteobacteria bacterium
ATATGTTAGATGACTCCATCCTCCTCTTCAGATACAAAAATCTCATAAACTCTATCCCTTTTTAGCAATACCGGTATAAAAAACATCTTGATTTTTTTATGAAAGCACCATACAATCATTTAGGAAATTTTATCAATAGGAGTGTAAAATGAAAAAAATAACAACGAAAGTCAAAATTCTTTTTGGAGCAGCAATCATTGCGTGTGCAACTGTTCTAGGATTATTTCTATGTGGTGAACGATCGGTTCCCCCTATGCCAGAAGGACCTGTTCCCATTATTGTTTCCATGGATATTGATACACAAAACGCTTTCATTGCTCAAGTCTTTTGGACAGAAGATGAATCTGAAAAGTTCAACCAGAAACAATCGATTCGCAAGCCTATTCCAGAGGGTAAAACTCATTTTGAAATGCAAATGCCAACGGATACGGTCTATCGTTTCCGGTTTGACTTTGGCACGAATCCAGGCAAAGTTTCTGTATCAAATTTAAAAGTCTCTGGGCTAGATACAGCGGTATTGGATTTCCAAAAATTTGTCTTTTCTTCAGATGTAGAAGAACATGAGCTGGCTGATGGGGTTTTGACCATCACTTCTACCTTAATTGATCCTTATATGGTGTATAAATCACCTTTAAATATTTTTGCAGATTAAGGTATGATCTAAAAAAGAACATCCCTGATGTGTATCAGGGATGTTTTTTATTTTTACTCTGGTTTAGGATATTTTGCTTTTACGGCAGCAATCGTTTCTTGCCAAATATTTGTGTTATTCACTTTGTCCCAATATATCATATCCAGCTGATCCGGAATTGCAGGATATTCCCGCGCCCGTTTTTCAGCGTATGTGAGTTCTGGTTCTTCTGGACAAGTGACTATTTGAAATTGACGCATTGTATCATCATCTGACGTCATTTCTTGAATAGTATATCCATTTTCAACTGCCCAATTTCTGGCTGTTTCATAATCAGATAGTGTAAAAATATCCCCCAGATGAAATTCCCTTATGTTTTCTTGTACAGATTCTTCTGTTAAATCTAATTCTGTCATAATGACCTCCTATTTCCATTTACCAATAGCTATATATGTGACGTTATAATCATTTCTGTTTGGATAAAGCGAACATCCCGTCGTCGTTTTTCCATAATATGCAACTTCAGAGTATGAATCATAATACGCATTCACCGATACAATATAACTTGTATTTACAAATGGATTTGCAAAAGTTATTGTCGTTGTACCAGGAGGAATCATTCCCCATTGCAACATTGTTCCATCTTTAAAATAAATATATCCTGCAGCCGAAGAATAAATAGACGGATGACTTTGTAAATCATTTACCGTTGCTTTTAAATCTGAAAACTCTTGGTATGTCACCGCATGCATAGGTTCTGCAAAAACGAATTTCGTAATGCTTCCATTCAGTGCAGATGCCTCACAACACGCTACAAATCCAAGCTGTGCACCACCTGAATTATAAATTTTATTATCAACGTAATTGTAGTTATAATTGCTGGTTGTCGCACTATAACCATTTTGAGACATATTTATCCCAATCAGACGCGTTGTTGAGTTTGTAAATTGATAAACAAACAATGCCGAGTTTGTCACACTAATAGATTTCAACGTACCGTCTTCATTTCGGCCCGCAGCGATCAATCCTTTTACATTCGGCAAAAGGAAAACACTTGAGCCTAAGTAGCCCCCACCATTAAAAATTCTATCAATGCTTGTAATGACATAATTCGTCACCGTTACAATAGCTATTGGCAAGGCAACAGCCCAAACATCCCACGTGCTTGACGTGGTATTCCACAAATAAATTTTGCCTTCAGTAGTATTAAAAAAGACCATATAATCTGTGTTATCTGCTGGCAATGTTGTGCCCGAACCGGCTTTGCCAAGCAAGCTTCTGTATGCAAAAGCTTGGATCGCACCAGTACTTGCCCCCACATAAACAACGTGTGTTCCTTCAGAAACAGTTGGATTAGAATATGTTTGATCTTGTGATGTTGTATTTTGTGTTCCATCCGGTGAAGTTAAAACAGACCCAGCGGCTAATGTCAATACGCCATTATTCAAAGTTAATTTAATATCTTGTGGAATATGTGTCACACAGTTTGAAATAGAGTGGCTAAACCCTTCAACTGCCGCAGCCGTTTCTGTGGCTTTAGAAGTTGCCGTCGTCGCGGCCTGTTGTGCTAATGTGGCTTGAGTTGTTGCAACAGAAGCCTTTGTTGTGGCTGTAGATGCTGCAGTTTGTGCCGCCGTTTTATAGCCATTTAAAGTGCTTTCCAATGCATTAACTGCCACGGTGGAATTTTCTAAGTTTGTCCCATCACTGTTCCATACAATGGCTTTTCCAGCACTAGGCGTTGGCAAAGTCAAATCTAAATCATTGCTAACTGCGTAGGGTGGTAAAACCATAGACCGATTCAAATTTTCCGCAATTTGCTGTTGGCATGCAATTTGATAATCCAGTTCATCATTGAGGGTATCTGCCCGTAGTGCTCCGCCTTCTTGAAAATCACTTGTGCGTTCTACGGATAAATTACGCACTATGGTGATAATCGTGCCATTTGCTGGAGCAGATGTGAATGTCACACTGCCGCCATCGGAGTCGCGAACGCCTGTCACAGTATAGGCTGTGCTGGCTTGTTTTGTATCATTTAAATAGACTTCAACATCGTCTGTTGAAAAAATAGCAAAGGGAAATGTAAAAGTTGCCAATGTCCCATTTGCCGTGTATTGTATACGCGGGACAACTCCGTGTATTTTTACGTGATTTGTCATTATTTTCCTTTCTTGTTAATTAACAAAAAAAAGCCCCGACTTTTTCAAGTCAGAGCTTATATGTTCAGGGTGTTAAAAGTTTTTGGATAAAATCCACCCTTTTAACAAGACGCAGTATAACATAAATTTTGCAAAAAGTCAAGGAAAATTTTCCTATATATTATCTTTTTATGGTTCTTTTTTAACATTCAAACTTGTGTCAGTGTTTATCCACAAGACAAAAGTCCATCTTTTTGATTATTGTGGTTGTTTCAGTAAAATATAATATACAATTTGCGTATGTTTTGTTTTGATAGATGTTTTTATGTTGTATTATACAGGAAAATATGATACAACTCAACGGATGAGTATATCGTCAAGAGAAAGGTAAAATATGTCAGAGTTGAGCTTGAGCGAATTGATCACTATTGCCAATGCTGCAGGATGTGACACAACATGGGTTGAGCGTCGTTTGGAACGTGATCATAAAAGATTTTTTAACTCTGGTCCATGGGAGCAAGAACAACGATTTTTAAAACATAAACTGCAGGCTTTTATGACGGCCCAAAAGTGGGCTACACGCCGAAGGATCAGAAAAGCCTTAAAATGGTATGGTTATGAAATTGCCTATGAGCGTCCAACATTTTGGGAAAGTGTGATTCGCTCCAAAAAACATCCTTATATTCGGAATATTGATGTTTCACAGAAAAAAGAAAAGATTTTTCAGAAACGTCGGGAACAAAAATTTTCTCATGATAGACGGGTGAACGATAAAAGATCTAGGGACGTGATGGCCAGTTGTATGCGTCGCTTAAGAAGTATATGTGAGAAAAAATGTGGTTTTTCTTCCAATGCAGACAAATATAGTAGAGTGAGATCTAAGATGCCTGATTATACGCCAGACGGAGTTATAAATTTTAGTAAAATTGGGTTAGCTCACGCAACTTCTTATTTGCCACAAAAAGATGAAGATGGTTGCTATGAGCTGGAAGCACTGGCAAATGCCAATGGCTTATTTTATCCTCGCAATACACTTCATTTTGCGGTGGGACATCATGTTGTTTCTCATATGGATGGAGGTTGGGATGATTCGCCTTATGTTCTTGTTACGGGTTTAAAGGATTTGAGCAAAAAGCATACTTTGCCGTGGGGGTTGTCATTGGTTGATACTTTTTTTGAAGTGGGTTTAAATGAAAATTTACATTTACCTGAGGATACCCATATGATTCGTCCTGCCCTTGGCCCTTTGCCCCCAGAAACAGATTGGGTGACATTTGGTAATACAACATTCTATCGGACCTCTGATTTTTCGAAAAAAAGTCGTGAAGATTGGATGCGAGAAGAACATCCCATAGATTTTGAACAAGGGATTCAATTGCCCGAATCAACACATGCCTCTGATTTGAAAAAAGTATTGACAAGCCGTATTTTGCGTGAAAAAGGATTTATTCCAATGGCAAGATATATGTATGGTAATGATAAATGTTATGATGACGAGATTGCCCGTTTGGCGGCTAAATTGGAGGTACGAGGTACATCTGGTCAAATGTTGCATTCATGTTTGGCTTTGACTGGTGTCAATAATCCTGTCGCAGCAAGGGTTGATCGTGTTAACGATGTTTGTCGTGTTTTGGAGCATTTGCTTAAATTAAAGGAGGGCGTTGATGTAGAACTCATGTTGCCTCCCTTAGAGTTTAAATCTAAGTTGATAAAATACGAAAGTTTAAGCAATACACCTCAAAAAGATAAATATGGACATTGTAGTTTAGCCGAAACATTGCAGGAAATAGAGCGTCAAAGTATTTTGAAAATTTTTCAACAAATGCAGGATGTTGAAGCGTTTGTCACGTACGACACTCCCGAAGATAGAAAACGGGATGAAGAGTGGGCTGAGGAGTGGAAAAAAAATGGATCACAGAAAGGCTATGTCAGGGCTAAACAGCGGATTAGTCACCATCAACGTAAAAAGAGAATTGAGCGTGCGCCCAAAAAAGAACGGGAAGTGTTTCAAGCGTGGCTTCAACGTTCACAACAACGAGTTAATTTAATCGGAAAACTTTTGCAACAAATGGAAAAAAAACAAAAAGTTTCTCAAAGTAATCAAGAAGATCAAAGGTAAGGTCGGTACAGTTTGCTTTTTGTGTTTTTAAGATCGAATCTTTAGGCAAAGCTATCAAAAAACTGCTTGACAAAGGGGAAAATAAGTTGAAAATGGAGGAGAATGAGTAAAAATTTCTCGAAAGGGAAGTCAGATAATGGATCAGTTAAAGCAAAAAGTAAAGCACGGTTTGATTTTTGTGTTGGTGTTGTTGGTGGCGACCACAGTGTTTGCATTTGGAGGAGGTCACAGTGGTTCCAAAAGGACGACCTTTAAAAATGGTGTTGATGCAATCGGGGTGTATTTTAATGGAGAAGGACAGGCAGATATAGATATAATCGGTGAAGAGGCTGAGGTGTATAAAAAGCCCGCGGCGCGCTCGGTGAAAGCGATA
>JAZLCF010000124.1:0-1945 GCA_045614105.1 Alphaproteobacteria bacterium
GGTATTGACTTTGTGGATCGTCATTATGATTATGTACATACTCAATCGTTTGAATCAATGATTAATGACATTAGTGAGTACTGTCGTCTAAAGGGAGGAATGCTGCAATGATTTTGTATCACGGAACAAATCAGTCTTTCGATGTGGTTGATTTAGAGAAATCAAAACCCAATAAAGATTTTGGTCGGGGTTTTTATTTATCCGCTGATTATGAGCAGGCTTTGGCTATGGCAAAAATCAAAGTTGAGCAGTTGGAGTCGGGAGAACCTGTTGTATTGGCGTTTGAAGTGGATGAATTGGAAATGAGACAGCTGAATATGTTGTGTTATGATGAGTACTCCGAAGAGTGGGCTGAGTTTATTCTGCTTAATCGTCGAAATAAATCCGCTGAACCAGCTCATAACTATGACATAGTATATGGACCAATTGCTAATGACCGCGTAGGAGTGCAGCTGTGGAAATACGAAAGTCAAGCAATAGATTTGCCTACTTTGGTGAGAAAACTACAGAATATGAAAGGTGTAACTTTTCAGTATTTTTTTGGAACGGAACAAGCGATTAAACTTTTGAAGCGATTATGAGTGAGATTGATATGATGAAATTGGATATGGCGAGTGAGCTTGCTGTGTTGCTGATGGAAACTGATTCAGAGTTGTCAATGGAACAAGCGCTTGAGACTGTGCTTAATTCGGATACTTATCTGCGTTTGCAAAAAGATTCAGCACAGTTGTACCACCAAAGTCCCCGCTATGTATTTGCTTTTCTTGAAAGTGAATTAAAAACGGGAAAGGTGGAATAAACCAAGATTAACCCTCGCAAAACTAACCACCAATAACGCGCCCTTGGCGCAGACAACGCCCCCGCGAGCAGAAAACGTGAGCAAAGCGAACAAAAAAATGAATAAGCAACTTTCAATAGAACAATTCACAAAGAATCTCTTTTGGGATATTTCTCCATTGGCTTTTGACGTGGAGCAATGTCCTGCGCAGATCGTTGAGCGTGTGCTTGAGAGGGGAGAGTGGAATGATTGGTGCTTGATAAGGGATTATTTTGGTTTGGAGCGAATAGCAAGTATTTGTAAAACCCTCCGCACTTTGTCACCTGAATCGCTAAGTTATATTTGTTGCATAACTAATACACAAAAAGAGGATTATAGATGTTATCACTTCGCACAGTCACACCAGACACTTTGGAACTCTTAAAAGCATTAATGTCTGCTCCAGAGTTATTGTCGTTGCGCCTTGTGGGTGGAACGGCTTTGGCATTGCAGTATGGTCATCGTGTTTCTGTGGATTTGGATTTGTTTGGAGAAGTGACAATTGATAAGTTTGAATTACTTAGTCTGCTTCAGGGTTTAGGAGAGGTAAGGGTGATTAATGAGACAAAAAATATTCATCAATATTTTGTGAATGGTATCAAAGTAGATATTGTCAATTATTCTTATTCTTGGATCGATGCTCCCGTTGAGGAAGATTGCATCAGATTGGCTTCACCTAAAGATATTGCTGCATTGAAAATAAATGCAATAGAAGGGCGGGGGACAAAAAAAGACTTTATTGATATGTATTTGCTTTTGCAACATTATAGTCTAGAAGAAATTTTGACGTTTTATCAACAAAAATATCCGGATTATTCAATTTTTCGTGCCTTGAGGAGTTTGACCTATTTTGATGATGCAGATGCTCAGATTATGCCGCAGATGTTCGTAGAAGACACATGGGAAAAAATGAAGGAAAATATTCAAGCGCACGTTAGCAGATATCAACAAAATCATTAATAATAATTTTGCAAATCAAGTAATAAAACCACGCAAAGCGACAAACAACCAACCACAACGCTTTAGCACTCAACATCAGCCCGCTGACACACAACGCGCCCTTGGCGCACACAACGCTCGCTCGCGAGCAGAAAACGTAAAACAAAAAACACTACATATACCATGAAG
>JAZLCF010000125.1:0-4411 GCA_045614105.1 Alphaproteobacteria bacterium
CCCTGTTTCTGTCACATAACCTGTATTGACAACGCCGCCCCCAATTTGAGCTGGCACATAGGGATTTTCACCATGCAACAATGTTCCCCCATACAAGGTCACCTCCGGATTGGGCAGATCTTGTGCACGATTCGGTAATTGGTTCAAATAGGCATAGGGCTGCTCGCTAAATCCAGAATAATCTGTATATTCCAAGCCGGCAGCTGGATCACGACGCAACTTGATACAGATGACTTTCTGCCCATTTCTCAAGACCAAATCTCCTATGGCTTCCACCACAATCAAACGACTGTTCGCCCCACGCGTCCTGAATCCCACAGGCACCTCGGTATCCTGAACCAACAAGTTGACAACTGGACGTTGGGTCATTGTCAAAGCCTTTGGCCCTAAATCAATGTATGTGAAGATATTATCCCGCCACACATTATCAGGCGCAATATCTACATCATCTGGATTGGGCAAAAACATATCCAAGTCAAACTTGATGCCTTCTGGATCAACGGGAACATTATTCTTCCACACATCAGACGCATTCGCTTTTGTCCCTCCAGCACTCGCCCCGAAGGATGAACCACCATTTGAACGCAAACCAGAATTGTTGCCAATAGCAAAAGGCATAGAAGCCGTAGAAGATACTGAAGTATCGTTTCTAGCGGATACATTCAGCTGACCACCATCGGCTACAGGCGTCCATCTTGGTCCCACCAAAACATCCACCACAGATTGTGTGATTTTATCGGTATTAAATGTCTCACTTCTTAAATAGAAAACATATCTGTTGCCAGAATGGCCAAAAATAATCATATTACCATCCACCCCCAAATAGGATGGATCAGCATAAAGCAACATAGAGTTCGGCGATACCACTTCTCCATTAAAGGATTCTGGTGCACCAATATGCACTTTTTCAATCAACTCCCAAGCTGGTAAATTGATCAGTGTCATCATACCTTCACGCAACCGAATAGGCAAAACGGTATCTGGTGTCCAATTATATCTTGAATAACCGGGGCGTGTCTGACCTGACCCCATATGAGCCAGAGGATTATTCCACGCCTTTTGTTGCATTCCCAAAGGATGAATATAATCTAAATTCACCTCATCATATTCGCCTGCATCTGCTGCGATTGCATCTGCGACCTGAGCGGAATGTGTATCAGTCGGCAAATGCTGAGCATACACATGGCCACCAAAAATAAATGCGCCCCCCATTAAAACAGGCAAAACTCCCCTAAAAAGCACCTCTTTTTTCACAGATTCCTCCTTTTATTTAAACTCTGTTTTTCTCAGATTAGCCAAAAATAAAACGAAAGTCCAGAAAAAAATGTATTTTATCAGTCTTCTTTACTCTTGCGAGACAAACCAAAGCTAACGACAGTAAAACCTAATGGATTTTTCAACCGATCCTTCCATGGCCTTCCCGTTTGTAAGGGGCGAAAAATTGTGCCCACCTCAGCCACCCAAAATGTGGGTGGTTTATCTGAGATACGATTACTCTCTTCAATCTTAAATTCAACCTTCCAAAACTCCGTCTGGCCTTCTGATGGCAACTTATTGAGAGATGTAATAAACACCTTACGTGTCAAATTATCCTGCCGCGCCAAGGATTGTAAAGGTCTCTGTTCTTTTTCCACAAATTCATCGTAAACCGATTGATCGCTCATCCAAAAAACAGGCCCATCAATTCCCCAACGTTCTTCCAACTCCATCAAATCTGAATCCACACCATAGCGCGAAAGAATATATTCACGCACAAAACTTTCCTTCAATGCATTAGAATCTAATGTTTCTTTTCGGGCAGGCGTCACAAAAATAACTTGCTGATCCTTATTTTGCGCTTCCACATAAAAAGGCTGTACACGCAACACGGGCACCACATTGGATAAGGCAATCAACAAAATCAAATCACACACAATCGCCAAAACAAACATGACAACGAAAGCTCGCGCCATCCATAAATAGCGATCTTCCTGAAGTACTTGCCGAGGCACAGTCTCACGTTGTTCGGGTTCTTCCGTGTCCATCAATCCTCACTTTACGAAAACCATTCAGGCAACTTGGGTGACTTTTTTAATTCCAAGCAAGCACAGGGGGATTTTTTCAGTTCTGAATATTCTGGGCCAATTCCCACAGGGGCTTTTTCATAAATAGAACCACAAGCGGCCAATATCACAACTGCACACCCCAAAAAAATAACACTTATTTTACTCATGTTTACCTTTTCTCCTTTCCCTATATTTTCTTATATTATTCAAATTTATTAAAATAGCAACTAAAAAAACTACTCGGTTTTCAAAGGACTATCATTTACAAATGTGACCACCAAACCATTAGGGTTTGAAAATGTTCTACCTAAATATGCTCTGGACTTGGCATACGCAAAGGCGATCATTAAACGTCTACTTCTTTTAGACCATCTTTGTCCCCCTTCTAGCTGATATAAGTCAACATCTACCTGATAGGTATTGGCTGAACCATCTCGTTGGACACGAATAATATCCACGGTGCGAGGCGGCATATTATCAATTTTTTTAAGGTAAGCCGCAGGTTCTTTAAAATTTTTATAGACTGCGGGCGTTGATAAATAAGCAACCAGCCCCCTAGGCCCCCAACGACGGGCCATTTCCTCGGCATCTGGAATAATAGAATAGCGCATATCTACATAATACCGTATGATCATTTCATCCCATACATTTTTTGTATGCTCCGTCACAGAATCCATTGGAACAAAATACATTAAATCCTCATTAAAAGAGATAAAAGCCTTATCTGGAGCCTGTGCAACTTGAGCGACCACGCGTATTTGCAACACCGCTTGAAAAAGGGTGATTGTAATAAAAAAAGTCAAGATCCACACCAACCAACACAGGATCATCATCAGACGCGTGAGTTGCCAAGGCGTTCGACTTTCCAGATTCATAGAAACTCCCTTCTAACTGAAGTCACATTGATCAGAATCAAAATCTTGAGGAGGCATAGAAACCTTCAAATCATTGATATAACTTTTTGATTGCTCTTGCAGATTTTTGATCATTGCCTGATTTACTTTACTTCTGGCCAGTTTTTGATCTATTTCAACAGCATTTGTTTCTGTTAAAAATACTTCACCCTCCATGTCTTTTTCCAACGCCTTGACAATAATTTGCTGACGTTGCTGAGGTGTTTGTTGATCCAATCCTGACATATAATCCGAAAGTTCTGGGAATTCCTCTTGTACTTGATTTATAATCTTTTTTTTCGCTTCCGTCCGCGCAGCACGACGTGCCACAGCTTTAGGATGAGCCGCATCTTGAGCATCTAATTGGACAATATACTCTTTTGCCTCAGTCAAATATTGTTCTTTCAGTTCCTTTAAACTCTTTTTGACTTGATAAACATCCGTGGGACGCGATACATCAAATTTAGGGAATGATACCCCCACAGACTCTAGCTGTTGTACAAAACGGGTCTGCATTTCCTTAAATACCTGATCAAAATCAACATCTGCCAATTTTGAGTTGATGGCAACATCTTCAGCGGTCGCCAATTGTTCTAGGCTCGCACCTGTCAATTTTTCTTTCAGATTTTCTGGCACAGTCGCCTTCTTTTTATCAACCATCTCTCCGCCCCATTGTTGACCATTTTCCAAAAGATCAGTCCACAATTCCGCCTCAATATCTTGTTTCTGGGATAAAAGGCGATTGTGTTCGGCCAAAGAACGAGGGACAATACTATCTTCATTATATGGAACACCTGTCTCCAAATTTTGAGTCCGCTGAGCATAAGTTTGCCGCAATTTGGCCAATACCTGAGAGGCATTTTTAAAACGTCCCAAACGTCTTTCATAACACTTTTTTATATCATCATATATTTTTTGAACTTCTTTTATTTGAGATTGCAGCTCTTTTTGCTGATCGGCCATCACAAGCAACGTCGGAATTTCTGTCATTAAATTATGAACCTTTAACGCTTTTTCCAATGCCTCATTGCGAGCAGGCAAAAACTTCACCAATCTTTTATTAGAAACTGTTGTCTTAGGAATTGTTCCAAACCGCAATGCTTGAGCGGCAGAACCTGCCAACATCATGGAACAGATCAAAAGTAAAACTATTTTTCTCATGCTTTTCCTCCCTCATTTTGCTCTGTGGTAGCCCCTTCACCCGTCGTTTTTTCTGCTTCGGTACCTCCTGCGGTGCCTTCCCCAGGAGTTTCTTCTCCCTTGGCACCTCCTTCAGCGCCTTCATCGCCTCCCTCTGCTTCTTCTCCATTAGGATCGGTTGTCAATGGTTTGAAATCCAATTCCGTTGCTTCTGCACGCATCTTCGCTCTGGCCGCCATCACGTTCATCTTCACAATCATCAAGGCATCGTACAACGCACGCCGTGCTGCCAAGGTTGCAACCGCATCTGTTTTTGAATCATAGTTCGCTTCA
>JAZLCF010000126.1:0-2980 GCA_045614105.1 Alphaproteobacteria bacterium
GCCTTTGATACCATTTATGCGGAAGGACAACGCCGCTATGTGGAAAGTTTGTCCGCCTATGCACGCCAGTTCTTGGATGTGATGGGTAAGCCAGATGTGGATTTGATTGAAGGGTTGTCTCCTGCTATTTCTATTGAACAAAAAACAACTAGTCATAACCCACGTTCCACCGTTGGCACTGTGACAGAAATTTATGACTATATGCGCCTTTTGTGGGCACGTGCTGGAACCCCCTACTCTCCCGCCACAGGATTGCCTATTGAGGCTTTAACGGTCAGCCAAATGACGGATGGTATTTTAACTGAGGCCGAAGGAACGAAGTTGATTTTGATGGCGCCTGTTGTGCGCGATCGCAAAGGAGAATATAAAAAGGAAATTGCCACTTGGCAAAAAGCGGGATTTACACGATTAAAAGTTGATGGTGAATTTTGTGAAATTGAGGCAACTCCTGAATTGGATAAAAACAAAAAGCATACGATTTCTGTCGTGGTGGATCGTATTGTTGTGAAAAAGGAAATAGAGGGGCGAATTGCCGGATCCATAGAAAAATGTTTGTCCTTGGCGGATGGATTGTTGGAAGTGGAAAATATCGCCACACATGAAGCCAAAATTTATTCCAGTAAATTTGCCTGCCCTGTGTCAGGTTTTACGATTGCCGAATTAGAGCCTAGATTATTTTCATTCAATAATCCAGAAGGGGCTTGCCCCATTTGTGGTGGTCTTGGGACTAAGCAAGGTGTAGATGAAAGTTTGGTGATTCAGCATCCAGAATTATCCATCAAGCAAGGCGCGATTGCCCCATGGACTAGTTCTTCTGGGGATATGTATCAATGGTATGAGTATGCATTAAGACCGCTGATTCGGGCGTTAAATTTAAACATAGAAACTCCTTGGTGCAAGTTGCCAAAAGAAACACAAGAAGCAATTTTACATGGCTATCATACAAAAGGTTGTCATTTTGAAGGTGTGATTCCGAATATGGAACGCCGTTATGTGGAAACTGAATCCGACTGGGCTCGTGAGGAAATGAGCAAGTATATGCTGAAAACCCCTTGTGAGGCCTGCGGTGGTACGCGGTTGAAACCCGAAGCATTGGCCGTTAAAATTGCAGGAAAAAATATCGCAGAAGTGACTGAACTTTCAATTGCTGACTCTTTCGCTTGGTTCCAAAAAGTACCTTCAAAATTAAACCATGAAAAACAAGAAATTGCCGAACGTATTCTGAAGGAAATTGTGGAACGGTTACGTTTTTTAAATAACGTTGGCTTGGGATATTTGCCGCTCAATCGTATCAGCGGAACCTTGTCGGGTGGTGAAGCGCAACGCATTCGTTTGGCCAGCCAAATCGGTTCAGGACTCACCGGTGTTTTGTATGTATTGGATGAACCGTCTATCGGGTTGCATCAACGCGATAATCACAAATTGTTGGAAACTCTCTTTCACTTACGTGATTTAGGAAACTCGGTCATTGTGGTGGAACATGATCAGGAAACAATGGAGGCCGCTGATTATATTTTTGATATCGGTCCCAAAGCAGGGCGTCTTGGTGGACATTTAGTAGCAGAAGGAACACCAAAGGAAGTGGCTGCCAATCCTAAATCTGTGACGGGCCAATACCTGTCTGGCGTCAAGAAAATCAAAGTGCCAGAAAAGCGGCGCGAAGGAAATGGCAAAATGCTGACGATTGAGGGGGCAAAATGTCACAACCTCAAAAACGTAAAAGTAGATATTCCCTTGGGAACATTTACCTGTGTGACGGGCGTATCTGGTGGAGGCAAGTCCAGTCTCATTATTGAAACATTGTATAAAGGCCTCAGCAATATTATTGGCAAAACAAAACAATTGGCAGGTCCTTATAAAGCGATTCGAGGAACAGCCAGCATTGACAAGATTATCGATATTGATCAAAGCCCTATTGGACGAACGCCAAGATCTAATCCGGCAACTTATACAGGGATGTTTTCGCCTATCCGAGACTGGTATGCTGCATTACCAGAGGCCAAGGCACGAGGGTATAAAGCGGGCCGTTTTTCGTTTAATGTGTCTGGTGGGCGCTGTGAAGCGTGTGAAGGGGATGGCGTAAAACAGATTTCTATGAACTTTTTACCGGACGTGTATGTGACCTGTGATGTGTGTCACGGCAGCCGCTATAATCGCGAAACACTGGAAATTAAATATAAGGATAAATCCATTGCTGATGTGTTGAATATGACGGTGGATGAGGCCTTTGAATTCTTTAATCATGTGCCTGCCATTCATGACAAATGCGAGTTGTTGCGCAAGGTTGGATTGGGCTACATCACGTTAGGGCAATCTGCAGTCACTTTGTCAGGTGGTGAAGCACAACGCATTAAATTGGCCAAAGAATTATCGCGCAAATCAACGGGCAAAACTTTGTACATTTTGGATGAACCAACAACCGGACTGCATTTTGCCGATATTCAAAAGTTGTTAGAGGTATTGCAGGCCTTGGTGGATGCAGGCAACACCGTTGTGGTGATTGAGCATAATTTGGACATCATTAAATCGGCTGATTACATCATTGATATGGGACCAGAAGGCGGTCATGCGGGTGGTAAAGTTGTCGCAACGGGTACCCCCGAACAAGTCGCCAAAATCAAGGAAAGCTATACGGGTCAGTATTTAAAGAAGATGTTAAAATAACTATTCATTATAGGGCGGGAAATGCCACCCTTTTGGCGACAAAGTGAAGATTTCAAAGCCGTCTTCTGTCACCCCTAGCATATGTTCAAATTGCGCAGAAAGTTGTTTATCTTTCGTCACAACCGTCCAATCATCATTGAGTGTCACTGTTTCAAAAGTACCCACATTGACCATCGGTTCCACCGTGAACACCATCCCTGGTACCAATTTCACACCACTTCCTTTGCGTCCAAAGTTCAAAATGTTCGGCGCTCCGTGGAACACTTTACCACAGCCGTGGCCACAATAATCGCGTACGGTGGAAAAACCCTCTTTT
>JAZLCF010000127.1:0-2737 GCA_045614105.1 Alphaproteobacteria bacterium
CAAATCGTCGTATTCGGCACTACCTTGCCAGACTTGTTCGAAGAACTTATTGCTTCTCCAAATCTATCTATATGTTAGATGACTCCATCCTCCTCTTCAGATACAAAAATCTCATAAACTCTATCCCTTTTTAGCAATACCATTTTTGGAAATATCTTGACATACAAAAAGAAATGAATTAAGATACCTTTCATAAACATGTGTCAGGCGTGACACACCAAAAAATTTGAGTCAAAAATCGGCAAGAAAATCTTTAATGATTTCAATTTGCTATTTGGGTCAATTTTTAGGATCCCGCCGGGCGCGCCATTTTTTCTAAGGGATTCCTTATGAAATATGTTTTATTTAACAAATTGCTAAATATTTTACTGCCTCCAATCTGTGGTATTTGCAGTAAGCCTGTCAGTGAAACAGCAACTCTTTGCGCCGATTGTTTTGCTCAACTCAATTTTATTACAAAACCTCATTGTCCCGTTTGTGGGCGTCCTTTGGCATTTAACATTATGGGAGAGTGTATTTGCGCCAAATGCCTGCTCAAACGACCCATCTTTTTAAAAGCACGTGCTTGCGTGCTTTATGATGAGGCGTCTAAAAAAATTTTACTACCCTTTAAACACGGAGACAGACTTGATTTGGCTCCTTTGATGGTTAAATTGATGAAACACGCTGCAGATGAGTTGATGCCAGAAACAGATTTGATTATAGCTGTCCCATTACATAGATGGCGCTTATTCAAACGAAAATATAATCAATCAGCAATTTTAGCTTATCAGTTGGCAAAACTATACCATAAATCCTATGCCGCTTGTGAGCTTAAACGCATCCGTTCCACACCAAGTCAAGGGCATTTAAGCGCGCTTGAACGTAAAAAGAATGTCATGAACGCATTTAAAGTCACGCGCCCTAAAAAGATCAAAGGAAAACGGATCTTGTTGGTGGATGATGTTTTAACTACAGGTGCCACCGCCAATGAATGTGCTAAAGCCCTTTTAAAAGCGGGCGCAACGCAGGTTTGTTTGCTAACCTTCGCTGCAACAAACAAAAACTAAGATTCCTTTTCCATCACACAAAGGAAAAATCCATCCGTTCCCGTCCGTGCCGGTGAATAGCGTTTCTGTTCAACAACTTTGTAATCAGAATGCGTTGATAAAAATTGCGTCATTTGTGCCTCATTTTCATCCGTTGTAAGCGAACAAGTAATATAAACCAAGCGCCCCCCATTTTTCACATAGGCTTCAGCGCGATTTAAAATCTCAGTTTGCGAGAGAACGATATGGGTCAACTGTTTTTCTGTTAAATGCCAACGCATATGAGGATTACGACGCCAAGTTCCACAGCCAGAACACGGTGCATCCACCACCACATAATCAAATTGCTTGATGGGGGGTGGCAACTGTGTTTTAATTTCAATAATGTCAACGTGTGCTCGCGTGGCACGTTTTACCAACTCAAATAACTTTTTAGCGGTAATATCATACGCCCAAATCAGCCCTTTATTTTGCATCATCTGAGCAAAAATCAAAGATTTTCCCCCTGCCCCTGCACAAAAATCAAACACATCATCATAAGGTTTAATACCAATATCCAAAGCAACCAGCTGAGCACCTTCGTCTTGAATTTCAACAAGTCCTTCTTTCCAAGCCTGTGTTATACTAAGATTCTGATACTCAGGCAACACAAGGCCATAAGGGGACAATTTCGTGGGGTACGTTTCAACAGACTCAGCGCGCAACATTTCCTGAACACGATTTCGGTCCCCTATCGCTCGTAAAACAATGGGCGGACTTTCAAGCAATGCAGGCAACTCTTTGGCTGCCTCCGGAATGTGTTGAAGGAACCACACGGGCACCTCCCATTGCACCCAATCTGGAGCACCTTCCAATTTTGGAATACCATGTTGCATCAAGGCACCAACACGTTGATCCCAAGTCAGATTTGGGTAGGCATATTTTAGACGTGCCATCGCTCTGACACAACGCCACACCAAATCTAATAAAGCGCGCTTATCCTCCCCACAAAAATGTTTATGTGTTGCAATATATGTATTGACTAACTCATTGGCAACAAATGGTTTTTTTTGAATTCTTTCTATCAGAATGCCTGCATGCTTTTGCAAACTTTCTGGCGTCATTTAGCCCACCAAGCGGTTCATAAAACTATCCGCATCACCACGCAATAAGACAGGCATATAATCCGCAATCTTTTTGATGATCGCAGTCAAGGCTTGTTGGTCTTGATCGCTGGGAATGGCCAACACATAATCTTTCGTTTCAACCGTCGGATCCTGATCCACGCCAATACGCACCCGCATATAATCTGGGCCAATCTGACTATCTATGCTTTTAATCCCATTATGCCCCGCGGAAGAACCGCCCACTTTCACACGAACTTTACCAACAGGCAAAGCCAATTCATCGTGGAAAACAATCACATCTTTTGGCTGAATTTTAAAAAAAGACATCGCGGCCAAAACCGACTCTCCCGACAAATTCATAAAGGTGCGAGGTTTCAAAGCGATCACTTTTTCTCTTGCAATTATCCCCCTAGCAATTTCGCCCTTACAGGACTGTCTCCATCCTCGAAAGGCATAGCGGTGGGCAATAGCATCCACCGCCTGAAATCCCGTATTGTGGCGCGTAGCATTGTACTCCGGTCCCGGATTGCCCAGCCCCACCAATAACTTCATTACTTATTCTCCTCTTTTTTCGCCTCTTCCGCAGCAGGAGGAGCCGCTTGA
>JAZLCF010000128.1:0-20187 GCA_045614105.1 Alphaproteobacteria bacterium
CATCACCTTTAGCTAATTTCATTCCACGCCCTCGCGTTGAGGCACGTGAAGCAAACACGCGCACATCCTCCACTGGGAAACGCACACATTTGCCGTTTTTAGCGCACAACAAGATATCTTGGTTGTCATCACAAATCGCCACACCCACCAACTTGTCGCCTTCATCCAACTTCATGGCAATCTTACCGTTTTGATTCACGCGCCAGAAGTCGGAAAGCTTATTCCGACGTACCGTTCCTTTGCTGGTTGCAAACATAACGGTCAATTTTTCGCATTCTTCCTCTGTTTCTGGCAAAATCATAATCGTAGAAATTGTTTCACCTTGTTGCAATGGCAACAAATTGATTAGGGCTTTACCTAAACTTTGTGGACTACCCTCTGGCAAACGATAAGTCTTCATCTTATACACAATGCCTCTGGTTGAAAAGAACAACAGCGGACTATGTGTACAAGCCACAAACAAATTCGTCACGGTATCTTCATCACGTGTGCTCATACCCGCACGGCCTTTACCACCACGATGCTGAGCCCGATAGGTGTTCAAATTCACGCGTTTGATATAACCTGTGTTCGTGGTTGTCACCACCATTTGTTCGCGCGGAATCAGGTCTTCCATATCTTGCTCAAATTCAGCATCTTCAATGGTTGTACGGCGTCCCTCTGGGAATTGAGCTTTCACGGCCTCCAATTCTTCACGAATAATCGCCAAAATCTTTTCGCGGCTGGATAACACTTCCAAGAAGCCTTTGATCAAAGCGGCCAATTCACCCACTTCGGCATGAATTTTATCACGTTCCAAACCTGTCAAACGGCTGAGTTTTAATTCCAAAATGGCTTTGGCTTGGGCTTCACTCATCATATAAATACCGTTTTCAACCTTGCGATCTGGTTCATCAATCAATTGGATCAGGGCTTCCACATCTTTAGCCGCCCAACGTTCACTCATCAATTGTTCCTTGGCCACATTTGGATCTGGAGCCGTTTTAATCATCTCAACAACCTTGTCCAAATTTGCCACAGCAATTGCCAAACCAACCAACACATGCGCACGATCACGGGCTTTATTCAGGTCAAAGGCTGTGCGACGGCGCACCACTTCTTCACGAAAATCCAAGAACGCGGAAATAATTTGTTTCAGGTTCATCAATTCCGGCCGACCATTATTCAGCGCCAACATATTCATACCAAAACTGGATTGCAATGGCGTATATTTATACAGTTGATTCAAAATAACATCTGGGAACGCGTCTTTTTTCAGTTCAATCACCACACGCACACCTTGACGATCAGATTCATCACGCAAATCGGAAATGCCGTCAATGACCTTATCTTTCACCAACTGAGCAATCTTCATAATCATTTCAGCCTTGTTGACTTGATATGGAATCTCAGTCACAATAATCGCGGTTTTGTCTTTCTTGATTTCCTCAATGGAACAACGGCCACGAATAATCACGGATCCACGTCCTGTCTCGTAAGCGGATCTGGCTCCGCCGCGCCCTAAAATAACACCACCTGTCGGAAAATCTGGCGCCGGCACATAACCGATTAGTTCGTCAATGGTAATTTCTGGATTATCAATGGTGGCAATACAGGCCGACAACACCTCTGCCATATTATGTGGTGGCATATTGGTGGCCATACCAACGGCAATACCACCTGACCCATTAACCAAAATATTTGGGAACCTAGCTGGCAAAACGACAGGCTCTTGACAGGATTCGTCGTAGTTTGGCATAAAGTCCACTGTGTCGCGGTCAATATCTTCCAACAACCAGTGGGCAGATTGAGCCAAGCGCGCCTCTGTATAACGCATAGCAGCGGCTTTATCACCATCCATAGAACCGAAGTTCCCCTGCGGGCTGATCAGCGGCACGCGCATTGAAAAGTCTTGCGCCATACGCACCATGGCTTCGTAAATCGAGCTGTCACCATGTGGGTGATATTTACCCATCACATCTCCAACGATACGGGCGGATTTACGGAAAGGCTTGTTGTAGTCATAACCATTTTCGTACATGCTGAATAAAATTCTGCGATGCACAGGCTTTAAACCATCACGCACATCAGGAAGTGCACGCGCCACAATCACACTCATGGCGTAATCAAGGTAAGATTTGCGCATTTCCTCTTCAATGGCAGTTTGCATAATGTCGTTCACAACCACACCGGTTGACAGGGCTGTTTCACTTTTCATTTCTTCGGTCATTTGTACCTCATTTCAAGCTATATTTGTATTATGCTCTCAACCTAGCATTTTCCGTCACAAAATGCAAGCAAAAAGATGAAAAAAGTGAATTTTATTTTGAAAAAATAATTGGGGGTAAAAGGAAACTTTCCCCAACCATATGATTGGGGATTTTTTACCCGAATTAATCTGCACAAGTGCCATCTTTGTCGGATTTACGCTGATGATCGTAACCGTCGCCCGCTAAATAGCATCGCCCATTTGATGGCATATAACACCGATTTGTACAAGCTTTGCACCCTATTTCGTCCGAATTCCAAGGGCTAGATACATTTGTATTATCGCAAGTCCACATACGAAAATATCCCCAATTCCCATAGAAGTTTTGTGTTAAACAACGATGAATTTGATCCATATTGGCCGGGGTAGCTGAAGAGCCACAGGCCGTACACTCATTATTGCTATTTAAATAATATCCCTCACGGCATACACACTCGCCCTTTTTATCACGATCATAGGCATATCCTTCACCAGAATTGTAACATTTTTTCGTAGAGGGAACATAACACCGGTTGGCACACTCTTTACAACTTATTTCATTTGCATTCGAAGACTGTCCGTTAATATCGCAACTCATCATGGCGTACTGATTACCCCATTGACCATAGAAGTTTTGTGTTAAACAAAGATATGCTTGATCACTATTGACTTGATCATAGAATATAGAAATACCACAGGCAACGCATGAGTTGTCAGTTTTTCGATAATACCCCGGTTCGCATTTTGTACAAGTGCCACGCACACAATATCGTTTTTCAGGATCAGTACATTTGGTTTCATCTGGGGTAAAACCTCTTAAATCGCTGCACGAACCACATTCATCACCATAAGTATCACATTTTGTGTCGGACAAAATGCAATCCGAACAATGGCTTAAATCATCCATAAACACCCATGTCAATGTGTTGGAATCGGTGCAATCCTCCGCCGTAAAATTACTTTTTTCCACTTCGTTTAAAAAGACCCCCTGCGGAATAGCCCACCCCAGATTCGCCACTTGTTCGCACATTTCCTTGTCAATCGGATTTTTCAGAGTCAATGAAAACATAGCGGATTTAAAGGCGCTATTACAGGTGGCTGGATATTCCGTTGTTGCATTATGTTCCGCCACAGCTCTTTGAATGGCATCTGCTCCATAGCCTGAGAACTTATCCATCACGACAATGTGTGCCAGCCGATTCATATCGGCTATCAGATTATTCGCTTTGGCCTTTCTCATCGCTATCTTAAAGCCCACGATACCGATAATTGTGAGGAGCCCCATCACAGCCAATACCCCCAGCATTTCCACCATACTGCGGCCTGTTTCGCTTACCCACGTCATTCCGAGCGGACGCGAAGAATCTCGCAAGGCTCCCAGATGCGTTAAAAGATCCTTCGGCATGGCCTCAGGATGACATTGATTTACATTTTTATTTTTCATTTTCTCTCCTTTTCTATTGTTAAACATAATTTATCCCACCGAAAAATTTCGGTGGGTTATTTGCGCTTGCGCGCAAAAATTTCTTAGCAACGATTACATGTGTGTGTGTGTGTGTGTGTGTGTGTGTGTGTGTGTGTGTGTGTGTGTGTACAAAATAAGGGCTATCGCGGTATTCACCCCTTTTTTCTTCCCCTAAATTTAAACTTATTTTTTCCATTTTTTCACACCTTTTTCTCTTATCCTAAACACAACTTTTCCTTCTGTCAAGAAAAAAATACCCCGATTGCTCAGGGTATTTTTCCAGTTGCCTTTCAATCACTTATTATACAGCGGCCGTGCTGTATAATGCGTATGCAACAACTCCTCCGCCTTCTCGGACAAAGGCTCACCCAAAAATTCTTTGTAGAGTTTTTGAATATCTGGATTTTGATGCGAACAACGCACCTTGGATTTGCGATCATCATTTTTTAGACCTGCTTGACGTGCTTTACGGACAGCGTCTGTCACGCCCAAAGGTTGACCACCGCCACCAACGCAACCACCTGGGCAAGCCATCACTTCAATAAAGTCATACGGCGTCTTTTCGCCATTAGCCTTCGCGCGACGCACTTTTTCCAAAACGCTACTGACATTCTTAATCCCATGCGCCACCGCGATATGGATCTCGTTGCCAGCAATATTCAAGGTCATCTCCTTAGCACCCTCATTCAAATTTGTAATTTGATCAAACTCAAGATTCTCGGCTTCTTGACCTGTAATCAGGTAATGAGCTGTTCTTAAGGCCGCTTCCATCACACCGCCGGAGAATCCGAAGATCGTACCAGCGCCAGAATAAGCGCCAAGCGGAGAATCTGCTTCTTCATCAGGAAGGGCATTAAAGTCAACGCCCATTTGCTTGATCATGCGCACCAATTCACGCGTTGTCAAAGACACGTCAATGTTCTGGATGCCATCATGGAACATTTCTTTGGAACGTTTAATTTCCCATTTCTTGGCCGTGCAAGGCATAATGGACACAACAATCATATCCTTTGGATCCACACCGATTTTTTCGGCATAGTAAGTTTTCGCCACAGCACCCAACATCGCCTGAGGAGATTTCGCCGTAGAGAAGTTGTCAATCATATCATGATCCACCTTTTCCAAATAATCCACCCATGCTGGACAACAACTTGTAATCAAGGGCAAACGTTCTGGCTCTTTGGTAAAACGACGTACGAATTCACTGCCTTCTTCCATAATCGTCAGGTCAGCGGCAAAGTTTGTATCAAACACGGCCTTAAAGCCCATACGACGCAAAGCTGCATAGATCTTACCCGTCACCAAGTCGCCACTCTTATAGCCAAAGGCTTCACCCAAGGCCACACGAACTGCCGGTGCAATCTGCACCACACAAGTTTTTGTAGCATCTTGCAAATAATCCCATACTTTACCGGTTTCATCAACCTCGGTAATAGCACCCGTTGGACAGTGAGCCGAACATTGACCGCACTTGATACATGGAGAATCATCCAATGGCAAATCACCGGCTGGCGCCATGCGCGTATTGATACCACGCTTCAAAGAACTTAAAGCATAGACATTTTGTACATTTTGACACACCTGAACACAGCGACCACATTGAACACATTTTCTAGGATCAATTTGAATACACCCTGTGGAATCATCAATTGGCATTTCCTTTTCACTAGGCGTAATATTTTTAAAGGTGTCTTTATCCAGCGAAAATTCACGCGCCAAATCTTGCAATTCGCAATTACCATTTTTCAGACAGCTCAAGCAATCATTTGGGTGACGAGAAAGAATCAATTCCACAATCGTCTTTCTGGCCTTCATGATGTCTGGATCGCGGGTAATGACCTGCATCCCTTCTGCCACCGGAGTACAGCAAGATCTGAGCATTCTGCCGTTGATCTTCACAATACAAATCCCGCAAGCAGCTGTTGCTTCCAAGTCAGGATGCTTACAAAGGGTTGGCACAATGACCTGTGCTTCACGACAAGCGTCCAAAACACTTGTGCCCTCTGCGACTTTTACTTCCATTCCGTCAATTGTTAATGTAATCATTTTGATCATCCTTTCTCTTCTTCATCTTTTTTCAACAGAGCTTCATATTCCTCTGGGAAATACTTCATTGTGGAGAGCACCGGGTTTGGAGAAGTTTGACCTAAACCACACAAAGAACCTTTTTGCATGGCAGACCCAATCTCTTTAATCTTTTCCAAATCCTTGCGTGTTCCCTCACCTTTTGCAACCTTTGTCAAAAGTTGCAACATTTGATATCCGCCCAAACGGCATGGGGCACACTTACCACAAGATTCATCCACTGTAAAGCCTAAATAGAACTTGGCGATTTCCACCATGGAATCATCTTCATCCATAACGATCATACCACCAGATCCCATCATAGAACCAATCTTTTTCAGCTCTTCATAGCAAAGTGGCAAGTTCAATTCCTTGGCCGGAATCACACCGCCGGAAGGTCCACCCGTTTGCACGGCTTTAAATGGCTTACCAGTGGAGGTACCACCACCCACTTCTTCCACCATTTCGCGAACGGTTGTACCCATAGGCACTTCCACCAAACCAGAGTGTTTCACTTTACCTGTCAAAGCAAACACTTTCGTTCCTTTACTGGTTTCTGTTCCGACGGATGAGAACCAATCGGCACCATTTAGGATAATTTGAGGTACATTGGCCCACGTTTCCACATTGTTGATAATTGTTGGCTTTTGGAATAATCCCTTTTCCGTCGGATACGGCGGACGCGGACGCGGCGTACCTTTATTGCCTTCCAAAGACATCATCAATGCTGTTTCTTCACCACAAACAAAAGCTCCTGCACCATAACGCAGTTCCGCCATAAAGCTGAAATCCGTTCCGAAGATGTTTTTGCCTAAAATACCAGCGCGTTTGGCTTGTTTAATAGCCAATTCTACGCGTTCCAAAGCAAGAGGATATTCCGCGCGGACATAGAACCAACCGGATGTAGCACCTGTGGCATACGCGGCAATCATCATACCTTCCAAAACGGCATGTGCACCACCGCCCAAAATACATGAATCCATATAAGCGCCTGGGTCACCTTCGTCACCATTACAGATGATGAACTTTTCACCATCCACCAATGGGGCTTTAGCCAACAATTCCCATTTCTTACCTGTTGGGAATCCACCACCACCACGGCCACGCAAGCCAGACTTTGTGATTTCATCCAACACCTGCTGAGGCGTCATTTCAAACAAGACTTTCATCAAAGCTTGATAACCACCATTGGCCACATACTCGCCTAAATCTTCTGGATCAGAAGATCCCAAGTGTTTTAATACCACACGGCGTTGTTTCGTAAAAAATGGCAAATCCATTGACAATTCTTTTTCTTGCAAATGAGGAGCCAATTTGAGTTCAGCTTCGGGTTTACCCAACAAGGGCTTCACATGCTGTTCCACAATCAAGTGCGCCACATCAGCTGTCATCTCTTTATATAAGAAAGGCTTGCGACCTTTGATTTCAATACGAGTCATAGGACCCGCAGCGCAAAGTCCCATACAGCCAGTGGCCACCAAACGCACTTTGTCTGTCAGACCTGCGGTTTCCAAAGCAGCCTTGAAAGCTTCATACACACTTTGTCCACCACCGGAATGGCAACTGGTTGCATTACATGTAAAAATTGTGGCTTCATATTTGGCATTATTTTCTTCAAAATCTTTACCCATTTGCAAAAGTTTATCTTTTTGCATACGGCCAACTGCTTTTAACTTTTCAATTTGTTCAGGCGTCATTTCTACCATCTTATTTGCCCTCCTTTGCACGCCATTCATTGATAATGGACTTCACTTTATCTGGCGTCATTTTACCATATGTCACCCCATTGATCACCATCACGGGCGCCAAGCCACAGCAACCCAAACAGCGCACCACTTGGATATAAAAAAGCCCGTCATCGGTTGTTGTGCCGGCGGGAACTCCTAATTCTTTTTCTAATTCTTCCAATACACCTGTTGAGCCTTTAATATGGCAAGCCGTTCCATCACAAATGGAAATCACATATTTACCAGGCGCTTTCACCTTAAAATAGTTGTAGAATGTCAAACACTCATAAATCTTGGCCATCGGCACGCCTAAGGATTGTCCCAAATACAAGGCCTCATCCCAAGGCACATAACCAAAAGCTCCTTGCAATTCGTGCAACGCCATAATCAAGGCACCCCGTTTACCATTCCATTTACGGATAATGGCATCAACTTTCTCTTTGTTTTCTTCGTTCATCTTTACCCTTTCACTGAAATAGATGCCGAGATTTTATCCAATTTCAAAACAAAAATCAAGGAAAAAATTGAATTTTTCCTTGGGCAATTCTGAAATAGGTCTGCTTACTATGTGTCATACATGGGTTGAGCTATCTCAATCATATCAATTGCAATAATTCATTGACTTTTACAATATACTATGATATGCGTGTATGGGTTAATTTGTCAAATAATCAGTTTCCTCAGAACTGACTGATGTACCTGATTGATTTGCATTAAAGTGGAGGATATAATCAGTGAAAATTTTTGAACGCCGCGAGCATGAATACTATGTAGAGCAAAGAATTTTTTGGCTCAACTTTCGTTTTTTAAACAAGAAAGGATTTAAACTTATTGAAAATATGCCAAGCATACTCAACGGCATTAAGTATCAAGTATTAGACCCGAAATTAAAAGAATTATATCCCTTACCCAAAATTTACGATATCCAAGAAACTATTCACCTTTTACAAAAAAATGATTTTTCTATTGCCAGATATGGAGACGGTGAATTTAGATGTATGCAAGAACAAGCTATTCCCTTTCAAACACCCAACAAAGAATTGGCAAAAAGATTGTCACAAATTTTATTGAATGAAAATCCTAAATTATTGGTCGGCATACCCAATCATTTTGGGGCAACACAGAGTGAATTTTGGACAAATTATATCAATCAGATGCGTGATTATGTCTATCAACATCTCAACTTTGATAAAACTTATGTGGATGCGTGTGTCACTTGGTTATACGACTGCCACCCAAAGCAAGCAAAAAGCGCTGCTCATTTTTTCCAGGAGTTTCAAAAAGTTTGGCAGGACAAGGACATTATCTTTGTAGAGGGAGAGGAATCTCGGCTGGGCTATGGCAATGATTTATTCTCCAATGCAAGATCTATTCGCCGTATTCTCTGCCCCAGAATAAATGCATTCAATGTGTATGACAAAATTTTAACAGCATGTCAAAAACAGCCTAAAAATTGTCTGTTTATCTTGGCATTGGGTCCAACAGCGACAGTCTTAGCAGATGATTTATCTCAATGCGGATATAGAGCATTGGATTTAGGACATTTGGATTTGGGATATGAGTGGTTGCAAATGAGGGCAGATCATATCGTTCCTGTTCCAACCAAATTTACGAATAAGATTAAAACTGGCAAGCATGCTCAAAATATTCAAGATCCCGTGTACTTGAATCAAATTATAGAAAAAATTGAAATCCGCTAGGAAATAGTGCAGGCGTCAAGAATAGGTGTTATTTGAATGGGACATGTCATCTGTATGGCGATGGGTATACTTACTCTTACAAAGATGCCGAAGGCAACTGCACTAATATCGCACCAAACTGATGATTTATTTCATCAAAAGCGCGGTCAATTTTTCCGTCCAGCGGGCGGGGTCTTTGATGGGCTCGCCCTCTATCACTAATGTTTGGTCAAACAAGACAAGGACATAATCCGTTGGATCATCCATTTCGGCCATTTTGTGAATTAGCGGATGGCGTGGATTGACCTGCAAAATCCGATCGGATGCATAGGCTGTTTGCTGACCATGCGCACGCATCAGGCGCTCCATGTTCAGGGTCATCTGCCCTGCCCCCGTAATCAACGACATTGGACTTTTCGTCAGACGATCGGTGGACTGCACATCTTTCACTTCCTCGCCCAAAATCTTTTTCATCTTTTCGATCAGTTTATCCAACTTATCTTTTGTCAACACTTCGCCGGCATTTTCGGCTGGGGCAATTTTTTCCAACTCAGCGCCCGCCTGTTGTACCGCCACAAACTTTTTTCCCTTGTAATCCGGAAAAGTATTTGTCCAAAATTCGTCAATCGGATCGGTCAGCAATAACACTTCAATTCCGCGCGCCGCGAAACCTTCCAACTGAGGATTCTGACGCAAAGTTGCCAAGTCACCACCCGTTAAATAATAGATATTTTCTTGTCCTTTTTTCATCCGTGACACATAGTCCGTAAAGCTGGTCAATGCTTCCCCATTTGTGGAATAAAAGCGACAAAGCTCCGCCACATCATCGCGGTTAGCGGATGGCTCATACAAGCCCTCTTTCAGCACAATGCCAAACGCATCCCAAAAGGTTTTGTATTCCTCGGGCTTTTCGGCGCGTTTTTTAAGGGCGCCTAATATTTTGGCCGTCAAGCCTTGTTTAATTTTTGTCATCACTGGCGTTTGTTGCAACATTTCACGACTGACATTTAAGGGCAAATCTTTTGTGTCAATCACACCCGTCACAAAGCGGAGCCAATACGGCATTAAATCTGGCACATCATCGGAAATAAACACCTTATTCACGTACAGATTCAAGCTGATCTTTCTGTCCGGTTGGAACAGGTTCAATGGGGCCTTAGTCGGAATAAATAACAAAGCGGTGTAATCTATCACACCCTCAGCATGAAAATGCAAAGTTTCCCACGGCGTATCAAAAGCATGCGACACGGTTTGATAAAAATCTTTGTATTGTGTTTCAGTAATTTCCGATTTTGGACGTGTCCATAAAGCAGAACCTGCGTTGACCGTATCTTCGCTAGCTCCATTTTTCAGGAGAATCGGCAAGCTCACAAAGTCACTATATTGTTTAATCAGATGGCGCAAGCGGAACGGGTCCAAAAACTCTTCATCATCTTTCTTCAAAAACAAAGTGACAGCAGTTCCTTGCGGAACGCCTTTATCTTCTGTAATTGTAAAGGATCCTGCGCCATCGCTTTCCCACAAATAGCCCACATCTTCACCAGCTTTGTGAGTGCGCACTTGCACCTTATCAGCCACCATAAAGCTGGCATAAAAGCCCACACCGAATTGACCAATCAAGGCCATATCCTTTTGCTTATCACCCGACAAAGCCTTCATAAATTCACCCGAACCAGAACGCGCAATCGTGCCCAGGTGATTCACCAAATCATCGTGATTCATACCGATCCCATTATCCGAAACCGTTAAAGTTTTGGCGGTTTTGTTCGGCTCAATGATAATCTTAAAGCCTTCTTTACGGGCAAGTTCTGGATGCAACATTTGCTCATAACGTAATTTATCACACGCATCTGACGCGTTGGAAATCAGCTCGCGCAAGAAAATTTCTTTGTTGGAATAAAGACTATGGATTACAATGTCTAGTACTTTTGCTACTTCGGCTTTAAATTGAATTTTTTGAGATTTTGTCATATTCGCTCCTTTGTTGCATATGTATATAATCACTTATAGGCAAAAACGCAAGAGCATTTAAATGCTACCTAAAAAAATTTTTTCTTTTTGCTGATTGGTTTGAAAATCAGGCCACCTGTTTCAGGCGTACATTCCACCAAAATCACTTTGATTGTATCACCCATTTGATAGGTTTTACCGCTGCCACGCCCAACAAGGCGTTGTGCCTCGTCATCATATTCATAATAATCGCCCGTCATCAGGCGGAAAGGTATAAAGCCATCTGCACCATATTCGTCTATCGCCACAAAAAGGCCAAAGGCCGTCACGCTGGAAATACGTCCCGTGAAAACTTCGCCTTCCCGACCAGCCAAGAAACTGGCGGTATAACGATCCACCGCATCCATTTCGGCCGCTGCTGATTGTCGCTCTGTGGCGGAAATATGCTCGGCAATACTATCAAACGTATCGGCTTCCTCGGCGGTTAAAGCTCCTGTGCCTAAATGCAAGGCTTTTATGAGTGCCCGGTGCACCAACACGTCCGCATAACGCCGAATCGGCGAAGTGAAGTGCGCATAATGCGATAAAGCCAGTCCAAAATGTCCGATATTGTCGGAGGAATATTCGGCCTGTGATTGACTGCGCAAAACAAACTCGTTGATCGCATAATCTTGCTTTGTCCCATCCGCCTTTGTTAAAATAGCATTAAAATCTTTTGGCGTCGCATCTTCACGCACAGTTTTATAATGCAGGCTGGTTAAGAAGGCATTCAAGCGTTCGCGTTTTTCATCGCTCGGCCGATCATGCACACGATACATAGTTGGCACATCCGCTTGCTCCAAAGTTTCCGCCGCCGATATATTGGCTAAAATCATCAATTCTTCAATCAACTTCATGCTGTCCAACGATTCACGCACTTTGATGGATTTCACACGGCCCTTTTTATCCAAAATCACTTGACGTTCCGGCACATCCAATTCCAACACGCCACGATTTGCGCGCAGTTTTGCGAGTACGCGATAAACCTTATGCAAAGTATCAATTTCTTTTTCCATGCCAACAATAGGCGTCTTACCATCCAGCGCGTCTTGCACCTCTGGATAGGTTAAACGCTTGACCGATTTAATCAGCGCCCGACGGAATTTATGACGCAACTTTTTGCCTTGTTTGTTCAGCCATACTTCACACACCATGCTGGCGCGCGTTTCGTTTGGATTTAAGGAACAAACGCCGTTAGACAACTCAAATGGCAACATGGGCAAGACACGGTCTGGGAAGTAAGTGCTGTTGCCCCGTAAACGCGCATCCAGATCCAGCGCCGAGCCGGGACGAACATACCACGCCACATCCGCAATACCAACCATCACATGAAAACCCTCGGCGGTTTCTTCCGCCCAAACGGCATCATCAAAATCGCGCGCATCGGCTCCGTCTATTGTCACAAAAGGAATTTGGCGCAAGTCTTCGTGGTCTTTATCAACAGGTGGCACTTTCAGGTTTTGCGCCTGTTTTTCGGCCGCCTCGGTAAAAGCAACAGGCAAACTATGCTGATAAATCGCAATCAAAGTGGGCGCAAACGCTTGCGAGAAATTGCCAATTTTTTTGATAAAAGTGGCCTGTGGATTACGATTGCGCACCATGGGAATATCGGCCACCACAATGTCTTTGTTTTGTAATTTGATGGACGGCGGCACGCGCACCAATTCAAAATCACGCGATAACCTGCGATCCACTGAATGGACATATCCATCCTCGTAAATGCCAACCATATGATTTTCACCGGCTGTCATACGACGCAAAGTTGCTCCTTCATACAGTTTATTGCCAAGAGACTTCACAGATACTTGAACAATATCCCCAACACCCGCAGGCGGAATCAATTTGTCCGCTGTAATCGTGATCTGTGGCATAGGCTTATCGGCTGGCCACTCAAGCGGACGTGCAATCAAATCACCCATGGAATCCAGCCCTGTAATTTCCACCACCACACGTTCGGGCAAGGCGTCAGTAAGGCCGATTTTTCGGCCACCACTCCCCCCTTGAATTTCATTTTTTTCTTTCAGGTCTTTCAGGATTTTTTTCAGGTGAATTCGGTCATTTCCCTTGATGTGAAAGGCGCGCGCCACATCCCGTTTTGTGGTGGGCGCGGATTGGGATTTCAGGTATTCCAACACCTCCTCCATTGTAGGAAGAGCCTTTGGCGCAGCAACTTTTTTCTCTTTCTTTTTCATACCGCTATTTTACAATCAAGTCCCAAAATTCGCAAGAGGAAAATAAATCTTTTGAGGAATATCATTCCAATCAAAATATCACAGATTGATTTCCATGCCGTCATAGCAAACGGACACATTTTGGGGCAAATTTTTGCTCAAAGTTTGGTAATCCATTTTGGATCCCAAATGAGTCAGATATGTATGCTGTGGTTTCAGGCGCTCCACCCACTTCAAAGCTTCATCCAAATGTAAATGTTTTGGATTTTCACGCGTCGTCACACACCCCAGCACCCATGTTTTGACACCCTTTAAAATTTCCCAACCCTTTGGCTCCAAAGACTTCACATCCGTGCAATATGCGAAGTCACCTATCCGATAACCAACCGACAAATCCTTTCCATGATGTTGTAAAAGAGGAATGATTTCTAATCCATTGATTTTAAAAGGTTTATAGTATTGGATATAATGCATCTGCATCGCTTCTCCTTGTGAGGCAAAAACGTATGGCATTTCTTGGCGCAGCACCCACAAATCGTGGCGCGTGGCATACACATCCAAATGCCCTTTTTGCTCGCGCGCATAGGCGTGGATATCCTCCGCCCCAGCGATATGATCATAGTGTGCATGCGTATAACAAACGGCGTCAATTTTGGGCGAACCAACCTTTAATAATTGCTCGCGAATTTCCGGCCCTGTATCAAACAAAATATATGTGTCTTTTTCTTCTAACAACAGGGCAGTTCTGGTGCGCACATTCTTTTTTTCTTTGGGATCCACCATATCAAATCCACGCGTTAAAGACGGCACACCATAGGAGGGGCCACACCCCAAAATTGTGATTTTCATTTTTGCCCCCTTTTATATAAACGATAAAAATTATCGGTTGTTATTTTTTCCATTTCCGCCACACTGACGCCTTTTACCTCGGCCAGTGTTGCCAGCGTATATTGCACATAGGCTGGTTCGTTCGGCTTACCACGCAAGGGGTGGGGCGCCAAATAAGGCGCGTCCGTTTCCACCAACAAATTATCCAACGGAATTTGGGAAAAAATTTCTCGCACACGTTCGGCATTTTTAAAAGTAATCACACCCGAGGCGGATAAATATCCTCCCATTTTCACCACTTCCTTTGCCATATCAGCGCTGCCCGAAAAACAATGCAACACAAAGCCATCAGCTAACTTGCCCGCCTGATAGGCTTGTTTCAAAATCGCCCGCATATCGCCCTCGGCATCACGTGAATGGATCATCAGGGGCAAATGCAATTCATGTGCCAAATCAATTTGTTGCCAGAAAAGGTCTTGCTGCTGCGTGGGAGTCGCTTCCGCCTCGTGATAATCCAAGCCGCATTCCCCCAGCGCCACTGCATGATTTTTCAATAAATACTCTTTCAGAATATCCAATTTTTGGGGTAAATGCGCATATTCAGGATGAATGCCAAAAGCGCCATACACAAAAGGCCATATTTTTAATTGCTGAGCCAACTCCGCATAATCATCGGGGCAACAAGCAATCGCCAAAATAGATTGCACACCAGCCTTTTGAGCCCTTGCCACAATATCTGATACGGGTTCATTGTAATCGGCTTGATCTAAATGACAATGGCTATCTATCGTCATGGGGTCTCCTTGATTTGATGAATAATACTAATCAATGTTTGCTTTTTATCTAAATTCAGCGTGTCCGTTTGATCAAACAGTTTTTGCGCGTTCATATAAAGGATACTTTTGGCATAAGCACTTTCTAAATTATGCTTGGCCTCCTGCTCCGCCTCAAAAAACAACTGCTTTAAAATAAAATCCCGAACCAAAGCATATACTTCGCTATCCCGACTGTTCTCCTCGGCAAAGGTCAACAAAGTTTCAATGGGCAAATCGGATGTTTGTAATATCTGCAACAACTGATGATAAATATCCAATCCATTTGTCTTTAAAATTTGATCGGCCAGCCCAACGCTATTACCCGACAAAAAGCCAAGCTCATCCAATTCACTCTCTGTCAAGGCGGGATTTTTCTTACGCATTTCCGCGATAAAAGCGGCCGCATCTAACGCACTTAAATACAACTTTTTACAGCGCGACAAAATGGTGGGCAACAAATGTCCAATGTTTTCACACAACAATAAAATCAGACTGTTGGGATAGGGCTCCTCCAATGTTTTTAATAACGCATTTTGGGCATTCTCATTCATATCGTCCGCTAAATTAAAAATCAAAATCTTGATTTTATCAGACTTTAAAGATAAAAATTTACAACCTTCACGCACATCATCAACCGTAATTTGCGTTTTTTTTGCCCAATTTTTTTCTTCCAGATTTTTACCTGCTAAAATTGTTTTTTGAATCTCAGACTTTGCTGTTTCCGTCAATCCACAAGAAATCCATTTGACTGAGCTATTATATTCTGTAAAAACATGGGTAATTTTTGCCGCCAAATTCTTGGCAAAGGCTTCCTTTCCTATGCCTTTTGGGCCAATAATCAGCCACGATTGAGCCGCTTGCCCCTCTTTTAAAGAAGAAATTATTTGTCCCTGCTCTTTGTCAAACATAAGCGGATCGGTCCTTCCTCACGAAACATTCTTCTTTGCATTAAACTCGCCATTATTTGCAAGTGGATATCCATAGGCGATTGCTCGGCATCAATCACCACAAAACGCTCTGGTTCCGCCTTGGCCATCTTCAAATAAGCTTGACGTAAATTTTCATGAAATTGCTTTTTTTGTGTTTCAAAACGCTGCTCTTTATTATCAACACGGCGACTTCTTTTTAAACCCACTTCAACAGGAATATCCAACAAAAAAGTCACATCTGGTTTAAAATCTCCGGCCACCGTTTGATAAAGATCGCGAATCAACTTTTGTTGAGCGGGATTATTTCCATACCCATAACCTTGATAAGCCATTGTACTGTCCGCAAAACGATCCGTTAAAACAATCTCCCCTTTTTGAACGGCCGGCAAAATCTTCTTCACCAAATGATCACGGCGTGCCGCAAAAAACAACAAAGTTTCGGTGATATCATCCCAGCGATCAGGATTCCCCGTCACCAATAATTTCCGAATTTCCTCAGCCCCTTCGCTGCCTCCTGGTTCACGCGTTGTCACAACCTTCCGACCTGAAGCCTGTAATGCCTCTGCCAACAATTTGATTTGCGTTGATTTACCCGATCCTTCTCCCCCTTCAAAACTGATGAAATAGCCTTTCATTTAATCTTTCCTTCCCAAAATAAGTGCTTTCATTTTCGCAAAATAGCCCAACTTCGCCACATCTTTTTGAGCAACTAAATCAGCATGATGAATGGAACCATCTGGCAAAGTTGTTTCAATTTCGCCCAACTTTTGTCCCGCTTTGATGGGCGCTTTGATAGGACTTTCATAACGCACAACAGATTTAATTTCAGGCGTATCCCATTTGGAAATGGTTTGTACCAACTTTTCGCTGGCACCAACGGGCACCGTTTTTTCCACGCCCAACCAAACAGGAATTTCCACCAACACTTTCTGTGGATCCAAAATCGCAGCATTTTCAAAGTTGGCAGTGCCCCAGCTCATCACTTTTTGAGATTCTTGCGCCCGCTCCGCCATCGTCTTCAAACCATTGATAACCATAATCAAGCGCCGTCCATCGTATGTTTTGATGGAACCCGTCAAACCATAACCAGACTCTGCGGTATGCCCCGTTTTCAAACCATCTGCCCCCGGCATTTGTGTCAACAATGGATTGCGGTTTTGCTGAGTAATCCCATTAAATGTGAATTCTTTTTCCGAATAAATTGGATAGTATTCCGGAAAATCATTGATTAAATGTTGCGCCAGCAAAGCTAAGTCTTTGGAGCTCATTAAATGGTCTGGATGTGGCAAACCTGTGGCATTTCTGAACGACGAATTTTTAAGTCCTAACTTTTTAGCCTTTGCATTCATCATTTGGGCAAAAGCCTCTTCGGAACCAGCCATGCCCTCAGCCACCACAATGCATGCATCATTACCAGATTGCACAATAATGCCGCGCAACAAATCACGAATCTTCACAGACTGTTTGGGATTTAAGAACATCGTAGAACCACCCGTTTTAGCGCCCCCTTTCTTCCAAGCATTATCTGAAACAACAAATTCTGTATCTAAAGTATATTGCCCTTTTTTCAACGCCTCAAAAACCAAATAGGCCGTCATCAGCTTACTCATTGACGCTGGATGCATTTTTTCATCTGCTTGCTTTTCAAACAAAATTGTTCCCGTATCAGCATCCATTAAAAGTGCATGAGAAGCCTTGGTGGAAAAATCCTCTGCATACGCCAACACGGGACACATCAACAATAAAGCATATAACAACCTATTCATACAAACCTCCTATTTCGCAATAAATGCGTCTTTATATCCCATTTGTTTTAATTTTTGCAAAGCATTCACAGCCTCTGCCCGCGACGCATAAGGTCCCGCTTTCACCACGGACAACATTGTATTACCACGCATTTGCGTTGTTGTTGTAATTTGGGCCACAGAAGACGCCGTTTGCTCCACTTTGGCCGCATTCGCTGCATTACCAAACGCACCTAATTGAATATAAAAACCATTGGCGACAACAGGTTGCACTGTCTTTGTTTCTTGAATCTCAACAGGTTGTGCTGGCGCAGGTTGTTCCGACACAGCATACACCAACTCTGGCTCTGAATTTGGCAATGGCATAGGCGGCACAATGGATAAATCTTGAGCCCTATGCGCCTCGGTATACACACGATCAGCAGCCAACAAAGCATCACGCACTTCTTGGCTTTCTTGCGGTAAAACTTCAACCAACACTTGCGTCACCCCCGTCGGTGGAAATTCCAATTCTTGCGCGGCCTTTTGCGACACATCTATCAATCGCTCATTCACCAAAGGTCCCCTATCATTCACACGCGCAATAATGCTTTTATTATTCTCTAAGTTCGTAATACGCACGATACTTGGCAACGGTAATGTTTTATGACGTGCTGTCAGTTCGGTCGCAATATACTCCTCACCATTCGCCGTCCGTGAAGTTTGTCCCGCGGCTGGCATATACCAAGAAGCCAATCCTTTTTCAGAATAATTATAATTTTCGGCAGGGAAATACCATCGGCCATTGATCTCATATGGCTTTTCTATTTTATATGTACTTCCATTAGGTAAATTCATGGCGGCATTCATTTCGCTTTCTTCATTCCCCACGCCGTCAAACAAGTCGCCCGACTGACACGCATTTAAAGCCAACGCACTGGTCACCAATAAAACATACTTCATCATTTTTCCTCCTTTTCATTATTCTTTAACAAACTCAACAATTCACTGCTGGGATATCCATCCTCGGCAATACCCTGCGCTTTTTGAAACGCCAAAATCGCCCGACGGGTTTTTGGGCCAACTAAGCCATCTGGCTCCTCTGGATAATATCCCAACTGATTCAGATGCGTTTGAATGTCAACCACCTCTTGCGTGGAAAGTTTTTGATGTTGCCGTGGATATGCAATGCCTTGCCATTGCCCCGCCAACACATCAGCCAAAAAACAAACTGTCAAGGCGTATAGTTCCGATTTATTCCACCGCATCACACGCTTGAAATTCGGAAAAGTTAGAAATGAAGGGCCGTGTTTTCCCATGGGCATCACCAATGACGCCACAGTTTCTTTGGATGCCTTCCACTCCCCTTGGCTGGGCATCACACCTAAATTTTGCCAATCTGCCAATGTTTTTGTTTTATCGTCGTACACCTTATTCCAATTCAGATTATCTGGCAAACGCACCTCCTGCCCCCAAGTTTCATTTGGATTCCACCCCATTTTATGCAAATAGTTAGCGGCTGAAGCAAACGCATCGGGCATACTGGTCATAATATTTTTAGTACCATTTTCATCAGCGTCTACGGCATAGGCCTCAAATGTTGTTGGCATAAATTGAAAATGTCCAAACGCACCCGCCCACGAGCCATGGACATACTCCCACTTTTCTTGTTCTAAAATCTTTAAAAATGCAATCAATTCACGTGTAAAAAATTTGCGTCGGCGCGGATTATATGCCAATGTCGCCAAGGCATTCATCACATTCGTTTTGCCCATTGTTTTGCCATAGTTTGTCTCTAATCCCCAAAACGCTAAAATATATTCCCGTGGTACCTGATATTTTTCAGAAATGCGTGCTAACCAAGTTGGATAGCGTTTCAGCAACATCTGCCCTTCCTGAATACGCCCATCTGTTAAACGAGCATCAACATAATCCCAAAAGGTGGAAATAAACTCGGGCTGGCTTTTATCTGCCTGAATCACACTGGGCAACAAACTCATTCTGGGTAAAAACTTATCCAATGTTGTTTGGGAAACTCCCGCCTGTAAAGCCTCCACACGAAATTCTTCTTTCCAACGAGCAAAATCATCTTGGGCCATCGTCTGCCTACCCAAAAACAAGCCTGCAACAAAAAACAAATAACAGAATGATTTTAAACGCATTTTTTGTTTTACTCCATCGATTCGTTTTTTATCATACTCTATTTTAAAGAAAAAAGCACTTGATTTTTTCATTTTTTTCTCATAGAATATCAGTTGTGTTAAATGACCTTATTTGATGGGAAGAATGTGTGTTTTAGCCGAGGACAAACAAGGCGTTTTGGCGAAGGCCAAAAGCACGACGGTTTTCAAAAAGCCACATTTGGAAGCCGAGCAGGATGGAAAGATGGTCGAGTGGTTTAAGGCACCGGTCTTGGTCGCGGTAGCGGAACGAGGCTTTAGCCGAGGACAAACAAGGCGTTTTGGCGCAGGCCAAAAGCACGACGGTTTTCAAAAAGCCACATTTGAAGGCCGAGCAGGATGGAAAGATGGTCGAGTGGTTTAAGGAAGTCGGATCGTAGCCATGTCGT
>JAZLCF010000129.1:0-41443 GCA_045614105.1 Alphaproteobacteria bacterium
GGTGTATAATCTTTCATTTTATCCCCTTTATAAAAAGTGGGCATATTCTGTTGCTAGGAATCCCCAAACCCCACTCATGTCGCTAAATGGACCTCAGAATCAATGTTGCGTTAGACGCCGTTAGGCGGCCATTGCAACGCGAGCATTATCGTTCGCATTTATTTTTTTTAGTCCGATAACGGTGGATACCATGCCGGATACAAAGCGAAATCTTTACTATGCGTGTCGAAACTTTGTCACCCCCATAAATGGTGGAGGTGTCGGGTACCGCCCCCGAGTCCACAACATCTATTCCATTTGCCGTTTAGCATCTTAGTCAGTTGCCTGACAAGAACCATTATAGCCTAAAAACGAAAAAAACGCAAGTTTATTGTTCAACATGCTTCGTAAAGTATGTATTGACGGCGCGGACTAAGGCTTTAGAAAGTTTGGCGCGATAGCTTTCTTTTTGTAGTTGTTTGTCTTCGTCTTTATTGGACAGATAACCCATTTCCAACAAGACAGATGGCACATTAGGCGATTTTAACACAGCAAATCCAGCATAACGATGTGCCTTGGGACGCAGGGTGACTTCTTTGGCCATTTCCTTTACCACTTCGTCCGCATATTTTGCCGATTGATCCATGGTATAGGTTTTGGCAAAGTCAATCAAAATATTGCCAACCTCAGGCTGATATTCGCTTAAATCCATGCCAAACAAAATATCATCTTTATTCGCTTTTTCCGCCAAAGCAGCGGCTTCTTGGTCAGAGGCTTTTTCTGAAATCGTGTAGACAGACAAACCTTTGGCGGTGGAATTGGCCGCGCTATCCGCGTGGATGGAAATAAACAAATCTGCATTGGCTTTGTGGGCTTTTTCTATGCGTCCGCGCAACGTGACATAATAATCTTTGTCACGCGTCATGACAACTTTATAGCCAGCTTTTTCCAGCAATGTTTTTGTTTCTTTTGCCATTGTGAGCGTCAGATTTTTTTCATATTTACCCGATCTGGAAATAGCCCCAGGGTCTTGTCCACCATGTCCTGGATCCAACATCACGACCTTCTTTTTGGCCACGGATTTTTTTGGAGTTGGAACAGGTGTGGTGGTGGCCACGGTTTGTGCGTCATTAGAAAATGCTTTAATGCCAAGTTGAGGGGTTGAGGATTGTAAGTCAATCACGAATCGCCAGGGGGCACCGGCTTGAGGGGAAAGTGTAAAATGTTTTTCTGAGATCTCATCATTTGGCAAATCCAAAACCACGCGACTGGTGTTTGGGGTTGGAGTACCTGTGCGAATAGCCGAGATAAAGCCTGTGTTTTCAAACTTCTTATTTAGGGCTGTCTCAGAAAAGGGCGTATTTTCAACATCAACAACCAAACGTGGTGGATTGGACAAACGTGAGAGTTTGATTTCAGCTCGATCGCTGATATCCACAACAAAGCGCACATTTTGAGGGTCATTGACGGACAGGCGTAAGTCCTGAATCTGTTGCGCGCATGCAGATGTGCTCAGCAACATGAAATATAAAAGCAAAAAAAACAACTTTTTGAACATTTTCCCTCTAAGTCAAAAAAAACACTTGCTTATTTCTTCATATACCTATATAATAAAAAAAGCAATAAAAAATTGCTACCAAGAAAATTTTTGATAACAAAGGTGAACATTTTAATGGTTATGATTTATTGCTTTTTATTGTTCATGATGGTTGCTACAACGGCATACCAGATGTTATCTATTGCATCGCAAGATGCCCCAAAACAATTTAATATAAAGGATTTAAAATTATGTCAAAACAAATGCTTATTGATGCCACGCATCCCGAGGAAACGCGCGTGGTCATATTGGATGAGGGTCGGCTGGATGAATTAGATGTCGATACTGCCAACAAAAAACAAATTAAAGGAAATATTTATTTAGCGAAAGTTGTTCGCGTAGAGCCTTCTTTACAGGCCGCCTTTGTGGAATACGGTGGCAATCGTCATGGCTTTTTGGCGTTTGGGGAAATTCATCCCGATTATTACCAAATTCCCGTGGATGATCGTGAGGCTTTAAAGAAAGAGTTGGCCGAAGAGGCCGAAAAGGAAAGCCAAAAAGAGGAGGCCGAAACTGAGTTAGACAACATCGGTGAAAATGATGAAATGGTACGGATTCGCCCCTCGTTTTATAAAAAATATCGGATTCAAGAGGTGATTCACCCCGGTCAAGTGATGTTGATTCAGGTGGTGAAAGAAGAGCGTGGGAATAAAGGCGCCGCGATGACGACTTATTTGTCGTTGGCAGGGCGCTTTTGCGTGTTGATGCCCAACAACGGACATAGCGGTGGAGTTTCGCGCAAAATTTCCAATGCTCAGGATCGTAAGGATTTGCGTGAAATTGTTGATAAATTGCCAATTCCGGACGGAATGGGCGTGATTGTACGTACCGCTGGTCAGGGTAAGACAAAGTCGGACATTAAACGGGATTTTGACTACCTGATGAAAACATGGAGCCAAATTCGTGATTTGACCTTAAAGTCCATTGCGCCAAAATTGATTCATGAGGAAGGGGATATTATCAAACGTTCTTTGCGGGATGTGTTTACCTCGGACATTGATGAAATTATCGTGGAGGGGGAACGTTCCTTTAAAGATACACGGGCGTTGGTGAAATCTTTGATGCCGGCTCAAATTAAAAAGGTTAAGGAATACAAAGGCAAAGTGCCGTTGTTTAGTCAGTATCTGGTGGAGGCTCAATTAGAGCAAATTCACAATCATATTGCGCGGTTGCCGTCTGGTGGTTATATCGTGATTGATCAAACAGAGGCGTTGGTGGCTGTGGATGTGAACTCGGGGCGATCCACTCGTGAACATGGCATTGAAGAGACGGCTTTACAAACAAATTTGGAAACATGTGAAGAGTTGGCACGCCAATTGCGCTTACGTGATTTGGCGGGACTTATTGTGATTGACTTTATTGATATGGATGAAGCCAAAAACAATGCCGCGGTGGAGCGCCATTTGCGTGAGGCTTTGAAGCGGGATCGGGCGCGGATTCAAGTGGGCCGTATGTCTGGCTTTGGGTTGATTGAGATGACGCGGCAACGGTTGCACTCCAGCTTTTTAGAGTCCAGTTATAAACCCTGTCCACATTGTGGTGGATTGGGTGTGGTGCGTTCAGTGGAATCCAGTGCTATGCGTGCTTTGCGTTTATTGGAAGAGGCGGCTATTAAGAATTCTCGGACCAGTTTGGTTGTTTCTGTTCCTCCGGAAGTGGCTGAATATTTATCCAATCATAAACGGGTTCATCTGTTGGAATTGGAAAAAACTTATCAAGTGGGTATTCAGGTTGTGTCTGATGATTCTTTGCTGAAAGTGGACGATTTAAAATTGGAGCGTATTCGCGAGGATGGACAGAAAGTTTTTGTGCCTCAAGAAAATATATCTTTACCTCATGGACAAAAGGTGGATTTATCTGCATTAGGTGATGAAATTGTTGTTGGTGACGATGTCAAAGGGCGTCATGGACGTCGTCGGAATAGAGAGTGGGGGGCACGAAAGACACCAAAAGAAAAACGTACTGATGTTGAAAATTCTGCGCCAATTCCGTCAGAAGAAAATTTTACGGTTGTAGAACAGCAATCACTGATGGAGGCACAAGAAAATGAGTCCAAGCAAAAAGGACGTTCTAAAAATAAGCGCCATAAAGGAGAGTCAGAAAAAACGCAACCATCTGAAACACAGGAGCAAGAGGCTCCAAAACCCGCCAAAAAAGGTTGGTGGAATAAGTTGGTGAGTTAAGATTCTTGTCAAAAGGGGCCTATTCGGATAGGCCTCTTTGTTGACTGATGTCTTATGACATTGCGCCTAAGGGAAAAAAGATTGGTATTTGAAAAAGATATTGCATTTTGTTTTTTTATGCTTTATTCTGAAAAACATAAGATTGAGGAGTAAAAATGCCAAAACCACAAATTGAACAAGAAAAAAATTTTAATATTTTACAGAATGAGTCTGGCAATTTGATGATTTTAATTCGGGCGAGATTGGAGGATGCTGACAAGCCCAAATTGGTGTATAATGGCAAGGAACATGCCTTGCTTTATCGCAATGATCATCATACGATTATTTTGGATTATATTCACCCTGCTATTCGTAAAACTTTGCGGCGAAAAAAACAAGTATTGATTGTGGAAACAACAAATGGTGCTGTGGTCAGGGAGTATGTGTGTCCTGTGGCTTATTTGAAAGATATCCCTGTGCCTAAGAATTTAGTGACGATTTAGTTTTTATCAAGCGCTGGCGATGATTTGAAATGTGCCCTCTTGAATGGGGGGCGTGTTTGTATATGGCACTGTCACGGGTTGAATGCCAAGCACCATAGAAAATGAAGGACCTTTTAAGCATTTTTGTAAAAATTGATTGATTGTCTCTTGTTCCCCTTTGACCATTATTTCTACTGATCCGTCTGAAGCATTACGCACCCAGCCCGATAAATGCATTTGCTGGGCCGTTGTTTCTGCCCAACGTCGATAACCGATTCCTTGAACTCGACCGATGATTTTAAAGTGTTGTATGCTCATTGGGTGGATAATGTTTCAAACAATGTGTCCAATAGCTGTTCTTGAAATTTTTTCTTATCAGATTGGGCCGCTGGACTTCTTCGTTTTTGTGAAGTCTGTGTTGTTTTTGTTTTTTGAGAGGTTGTTGATTGAAATTTGACTAAAGCGTCTTGTCCTAAAACTTGCTGACACAGGCCATATTTTGATGAGGATTGATTTTGTGTGCCAGCATTTGTCAATTGCTCCAGTCCGGTTTTGATGAGTGAGGTCGCTACCTTTTGTTGGTCAACCTTTGGTTCTAGTGCATTAAAGGGACCTGCAATTCTGATAAATTTACTGAATGATAGGATCTCATTTGCCTTGTCAGCATTGACAAGAGTAGGTTGCAAAACAATGTTCATCGTTTTTTGGGGTAAATTCACGGTTCCTTCCGCTACAATATCCAGGGCATTTGTTTCTAATGCAAATTGTTTTGTGCCAGAAATAATGCCGTTATGAAGGGAGATTTTAGCGGCGGCACAATTCAGCATCAATTGGTTATCCGTATTGCTGAATGTAATGTTTTGTGTTTGTTTGCCCAAATTGAGCATTTTGGGCAGATTTATCAACCATTTATTGATAATTTGTCCTTGATTGGCCTGCAAAATAACTTGACCATTTAAACTTTGCAACAAAGCCGATAAGGTATTCCCTTTGGCTGAAAGCGTTGTTTTTGCATCCAGAATAACATTTTGAAGATCCTGTTGTAATGAACGGATGCCATTCAAATTTAAATGCGTGGCTTGTGCGACCAGCTGAACACTGTGATGTGCTGCTTGTGTCTGAATATCGCCAGAAAGCTGTCCTTCCAAGAGACCTATTTTGAAAGGGGCTTTAAGCTGTCCTTTGTCAAGTGTAGATTTAGTGGTGACACTCATATAACCAGCCAACCAATTTCCCGTGTTCAAGTGATTGATATTTAAATCCAACGATCCTTGTATCGCTTTTAACATGTCCCAAGGAAGTTCTGTTTCTTTTTTTGTTGCATTCTTCGGTGCTGGAGTTGCAGGCGTATTGACAGGCTTGTTTTGCATATGAATAAAGTCATCGGGATCCAGAAAGTCTGATTTTAATGAAATAACGGCGCTGTAAGAGTTCTTGTCTTTACGCTGCAAAACTAAGGCTAATAATGCATCCGATCGATTCGCATCAAGCGTTGTTTTTGATGTTTTAATCTTATCCATACTCAACGAAAAATCTCCTGTTACTGAGACGGGCTGTATTGTCCATTCGTTTGTGCCATAGGGGGTTAAAAGTTGGGCATTCAGATTTAAATCTAAAACGGGATTTTTCATCAGTTGTGTCCCTTTGCCTGTGGCAGATAGATCAAAAAACTTCCCTGCATCTGCTTGAAATGTGAATTTTTTAATATCCATTTTATCCAGATCTCCCGCCACTTGTAATTGCATTTCCACACTTTTATTTGGAATCAATGGATGCTGAATGGTGAAAAAGTTGAGCAATTCCTTTAAATCATTTGTTTTTAAGGAGGCCGTAGCTTGGATATCCGCAAATTTGATTAAATTGCCAATTTTTCCATTTAAATTGAGGTTGCCCAGACGCGATTTAATTTTGATATCCACAGGAAAGTTTGGTTGCTTATTTAAAAATTGAAATAATAAGCCTGTATTTGCAGTCAAATTAAAGGTTTGTTTGTTATATACAATGCTTGCATCCAGTTTATGGAAGTGTCCTATTTTTAGGTTTTTCAATGTCAAGTTTTGTTTTTGAAGGGTATTGTCATAAGAAACATCTAAAGCGTTGATGAGAATTTCATCTATGCGCAGATTTTGTGACAACATAGCCACCGTGTTGGAGGAACTTTTGGGCGTGGATGTAGATGGCAGTGTTTCTGGGGGGGGCTCAATGCTCCAATTATCTTGTTGTTGATTTTTATAAAGATTGAGAGTTGCTTCATCTACATCAATTTTATGTATAGCGATTTTAGAATGAATCAATGGAACAAGTTCCAATTCGGCATTCATTTCCTTGATGAATAACAAAGGCTGTTTGTCCTGAAATGGTTCATTATTGGCAATTTGAAAATTGTTGATTGTTATGGTTGGAACCATGGCAAGTTTCGTGTGCATGGACTCTATGGTCACAGGGTGGTTCAGCAATAAGGTCAGTTTATGTTCAACTAAACGCCTGTAATGATTTAAATCAAATGTTAAAAGAAAAAGAGTTAGAGCAATGGTCAAAACAAGAGCAAGAACCAGCACAATTCCCAATGTTTTTTTTACGATACGCCAAAGTATTTTAAGCATTTTTGACTCCTTTTTAAAAAGTTGAAGGGTTGTTTTTGTTCTGTTTCATCAAATCCAAGTAAGTGAAATGTTTCTTGCATATGTTTGGGTAAATCAGCAACGACAAGAACATGTTTCCCTGTTGTCGGATTTTGAATATCAATCGCTCGTGCGTGCAAGTGTAAGCCTTGTCCCATGCCATTTAATCCTTTTTTCCCATATTTGTTGTCCCCTAGAATAGGCGTTTTTAAAATTTCTGTCAAGTGGACACGTAACTGATGGGTGCGTCCGGTCAGGGGGCTGAGTGCTAACCATGATGCTTTTTTGCCTGTGCTATCTATCACTTCATACACCGAGACAGCCTTTTCACCATGGTCAAAATCTATAACTACTTTTTCTTTCCCTTTTGTGAGGGGGGCATCAATTTTGCCAGACAAGAATTGAGGTTTTCCAGCCACAACCGCCCAATAAACTTTATGAACAGTATGTGTTTTAAAGGCGTTTGTCAGTTTTGCAGCGATATTGGCTGAACGAGCCAGCACCAATACACCAGATGTTTCCTTATCCAAGCGATGCACGAGGTGTGGTTTTTCATCTTTTTCAAAGCGAAGGGCGTCTAATAAGCCGTCAATATGTTGTGTTGTTTTGCTGCCTCCTTGAACGGCCAATCCAGCGGGTTTATTTAAAATGATGATTTCATTGTCCTTGTAGATGACAAGATCTTGCATCATCTGAATGTCCTTTTTGGAAAGACGCATCGGTTGATCATCGCGTTTGGGTGTGTCAAGTGGTGGTACGCGAATTTCGTCGCCCGTATGTATATGTGTGGCCGCCGTTGTTTTGGCTTTGTTGAGTTTGATATTTTTGTTTTTAATGAGGCGTTCCAACATGCCATGTTTTAAATGGGGATAATGACGCTGAAACCAACGATCCAGACGGATATCTTCATCTTTTTCAGAAACTATGGCAAATTCAACGGTTGTCATAAAATTCTCCCTTTTAAAACAAATCATACCGAAAATGAGGCAAAAATGCAAGGGTTATGAACTCGTTTTTTTTAATTTTTTGCGCAGGCCATTCCAATAATCTAAACGCTTTTGTATTTCACGTTCAAAGCCACGTTCTGCTGGGTGATAAAAAATGCGATGATCCATTTCATCTGGAAAGTATTCTTGCCCCGAAAAGCTATCTTTTGTGTCTGGATCATATTGATAACCTTTGCTGTATCCGATTTCACTCATCAATTTTGTTGGGGCATTTAGGATGTGTTTTGGGGGCATTAAAGAATCTGTCTCTTTTGCGGTTCTGACAGCATTTCCCCAAGCGCGATAAACACTGATGGATTTTGGGGCGGTGGCCAAATAAACAACCAATCCGGCAACAGCCAAATCACCCTCGGGTGAGCCCAAACGTTCATAACTGTTCCAAGCGTTGATGGCTTGAACTAACGCTTGTGGATCGGCCAGCCCCACATCCTCGCTGGCAAAACGGGTCAGGCGGCGTAAAATATATTTCATGTCTTCCCCGGCCGTCACCATGCGTGCTAGCCAGTAAAGAGCCGCATCGGGATCAGATCCTCGCAGTGATTTGTGCAGGGCGGAGATCAGATTGTAATGTCCTTCACGGTCTTTGTCATAATTGGGTAGTCGTTTTTGTAGCAGTTTTTCCAATTCATTTTTGTCCAAAATTTCATCTTGCACCGCATATTGGTAGATCGCCTCAATCAAGTTGATGAAATAACGACCATCGCCATCTGCTAAAGCGCATAAGTATTCGCGTCCGACATCATCTAGAGGGAGGGGCTTTTGCATAATTTTTTCAGCGCGACTTGCCAATTTCATCAAAGCATTATTATCAAGGCGATTCAGCACAAACACTTTGCAACGGGAAAGCAATGCGCCGTTTAATTCAAAACTGGGATTTTCGGTTGTGGCGCCAACCAAAATAATTGTGCCGTCTTCTACATAGGGCAAAAAGCCATCTTGTTGAGCCCGATTAAAACGGTGAATTTCATCCACAAACAGGAGAGTTCCTTGGCCAGCCATGCGCCGTTTTTTTGCTTCATCAAAAACTTTGCGCAAGTCTGCGACGCCTGAAAAGACAGCAGATAATTGTTCAAAGTGTAGATTGGTTTGTTCGGCCAAAATGCGTGCGATGGTTGTTTTGCCACAGCCAGGGGGCCCCCATAAAATAAAACTAGATAGACTTTGATTTTGAATCATGCGCGCTAAGGGGCCTTTTTCGCCCAATAAATGATCCTGTCCCACCACTTCCTCTAAACAAGAAGGGCGCATTTTGTCAGCAAGTGGCTTATGAGCCAACGTTTCAAACAAACTAACCATAAGATAAGTATAGCCTATTTTGGCCTAAAAAACAACAAATTTTGATCTATTTGTTGAGGAGGACATCAACTCAATTTATTCTTCCACAAAAACGCTTTTGCTTTGGTTGCACAGGGGGCAAACCCAATCATCGGGCAGTTCTTCAAATGGAATTTCCCCATCATAAAGGTAGCCACAAACGGTGCATCGCCAATGTTTTGGTCCATTAGAGATGGCTTTTCTTGCTTGATAGGTCGCATATAGTAAAGGTTCCTCCATTGTGCCTGCTTCACCAGCTACAACATCACATAAAAATAAGTGATGTCCAGAAGTTTTGATTGTTTCTTTGACTTTTAGGTACATATAGGCAACTGCATTTTTATAAATGGGTAAGTCATGATATAAAATATATTCTACGGTCCCCCATTTATCAGTATCGCGTGAGGAATTCATGCCAAATAGTTCTATAACATTCTCGGGCGTATGTGTGGGTAAAATGGACAGTGTTAGTTCGCCTGTTTTAACCACATTCTCCATTGTATGCGAGGCGTTGTTTAAAGACACAATCACTTGCTGTGGATCGGTTTCTACCACCATCACGGAATCTATACAGCTGCCAATCAAACGGCCTGTCTCCTCTTTTGCGCCCGTTAAATAAACTCCTTGTGAAATTTTAAATAATGCTGCTAACTCCATATAAGCTCCTTTTCCTACAAAAATAGCTCCACCAATTATAAAAATCAAGAGCATATCTTGGAATAAAAAAAGATTGACATTTTGTCGTGTATCAGTTATGCTGACCCCAATCTTAACAAAAAGGAGTCAAAATGCAAAAAGCAGAATCAGTCAAAGAATTTGTGGAACGTGTTGATCAAGCGAAAAAGAAAAATCCCAAAGATTTATCTTCAGATCAAGATTTAACAATTGCCATCATGAATTTGATTTCCATTGAGGAGCATTTAATTTTTTCGGGGGCCAAAACAGGAAAGACTTCATTTTATGATATGGTACAAGATGTGCGCGAATTGCGCAAAAATTTAATGCTTAAAATCATTCCGAGTTATGAGGGGGAAGTGTGGTGTATTTCAAAGCACTTGCTGGCTACGGCAATGCGTTTGATGGAAGTGGGCACAAAGCAACAATCAATGGGGCATAAAGAGGAGGCCTATCAGTTGTTTAATCAAGCCTATGATTTATATTGTTTGTTCTGGGGGTTGAATATGAATTTGGTGGATGCAAAAGATATTCAATGGAAACCAGATGATTTAGAAGAAGTGAAAAGGGAAGTAGAAGCGTTAAAAGTTGCCGCTCCCATTAAAAAAGAAGTTGCTGTGCCAACGGATAATTCTTTGTTTGGAAAATTGAAATCTGTTGTGCGCAAAGCGGTAGATTGTTGCATTGAGTAGGAAGAATATGAAAAAAATTTTATTGTTTATTGTCGCATTATTTGTTTTTATTGCATGGGAGTTTGGATATAAAGAATCGGCTGTTTCTGCTGAATTGATTGCTCCAAATGAAATTTATGTCTTTACGCAAAAGACATGTTCGCATTGTCAGTCTGCGGAAAAATACTTAAAAGACAGGTATCCAGATTTAAAGGTACACATGAAAGATATTGCGGAGCCCAAAAATCGGATGATGTTTTTTGCGTGTGCTGCAAAGTTTAAATTGAATAAATATACAGTGGGAACGCCTCTTTTTTGTATGGGAGATCATTATGTGTTGGGCTGGAGTTTTGAGGAACAACAACAGTTTGATACTTATGTGCAAGACTTTTTACCAAAAAACTAGGATTCTGTCATGTCTTTGATTGTTCAAGGTTTCGTGAAGGCGTCGTTAAAAAATAATAATTACATTGTTGCGGATTCAGAAAAGAAAGAGGCAATCTTAATTGATTGTTCTTGTCCCGATGATGAGATAATAAATTGGTTGAATCAAAATGGATTAGTCCTGAAATATATTCTTTTGACACACGGGCATTTTGATCATGTGGCAGGCGTGAATTATTATCAAGATCAATGGGGCATAGACGCTTACTTATATGAAAAAGATTATTCTTTGTTGTCGTATTTTGAAAAATATGCTCAGTTGGCACGACAAAAAGTGGGGGAGCAACCTCAGCATATAAAAAACTTTGATTTGAACGCCACATTTCATGTTGGCAGATATCCGATTGAGATTATTCCAACGCCAGGACATACGCAAGGCGGGGTTTGTTATTTGATTGAAGGAAATTTGTTTTCGGGAGATACTTTATTTCACGGAACGTATGGACGGACAGATTTAGATGAAAGTGATGAACAAGCCATGCAAAAAAGTCTACAAAATCTGTTTCAAAAACTGCCGGACGAAACACCTGTTTATCCTGGACACGGAGCCACCACTACGATAGGTCATGAACGGTCTCTTTATCAATAAGAACGACAATCATTTCCTTCGTTTTTCCAATTGGTAATAGTGTTGTCAGTGACTGTAAATGTTGTTTTGCACCAGTATTTGTTTCCTTGAATTTTGACCTCTTTTTTGTAAGCTAAAAGTTCTGTTTTCTTATCCAGTTTATAGGTTTTATCAGGAATACCCCAACCCAATACCAGCTCGGATTTTGGACGATTGAGCCAAGAGTTCAATTTCGCTTGATACTTGCTTTCGGTTGCACAGCCCAGTAAAAGGAAAGCGAAAAGTAAAATCAATTTTTTCATAAAACCTCCTTGTTGAATGCTCTGCATTATATCAGGTATCTTATTGCGGTGTCAAGTCCGAAAGTTGTTGTAAAAGGTAACGCAATAAAGCTAATGACTTTTGAGGCATAGCTGGCTGACATCTGTTAAGGAAAGTTCTCCCTTTTGTTCGGCTAAATTTTTGGCTTTTGGCATCAAAGTGGCGACTTGTTCCGCAGATAAAGAAATGCCGACTTTGGAACATAAAAGCTTCAACGCTGCTTTACCAGACTGGCTGGTAAAACCAAAATTTTCTCCATCCGTGCGACCAATTAGTTCTGGGGGATAGGGAATATATTGCCCTTTTGCAAAAATTTTTGTTTTAGTGGCTCCATCTTGGTGAATGCCACTGCGGTGTAAAAAACAATCACGTCCCATTAAAGGTGCTTTTTCCCAGATTGGTACGCCAGATAATTGGGCGACAACCTGTGCGGTATGATAAAAATGAGCCATGTTTAAAGGGACATCTATTCCTGAATTATATAAAGCCAAAGCGGCTTCAAACATATTGGTATTGCCACATCGTTCGCCCAGTCCATTGATGGTTGTTTCTAATTGGGTGGCACCAGCAAAAAAACTTTCCACTGTGGTGGCGGTGGCCATACCTAAATCGTTGTGACAATGGACGGACAACTGGGCTTTATCGCCAATAGCAGCCTTTACTTGTTTGACCATTTCAACGAAAAACATCGGATGTGTGTGTTCTACTGTATTTGGTAGGTTGATTACTGTCACGCCGGTTTGAACGATTTGATCTAGTACTTTAATGACGTCCGTTAAATTTTCTTTGCAATCCCCGAAATGCTCCACGGAAAATTCAATTTGTCCGTTTGGCGGTAATAAAAACTGGGCTTGTTTGGTGGCTTGAATTGCCATCTCAGTCACTTCATTTAGGCTTTTATGTAAAATGTAGTGTAAGCCCATAGCATTTAAAGGGACAAAAATGTGCATGCGTGGATTTTGTGCACCCTGTAAGGCTTGTGCAGCCAACATAACATCTTCTGGGATGGCACGAGCTAAGACACTGAGCGTGACATCTTTGGGGGCATGTTGGACAAGCAAACGACAAGCATCAAAATCCATTTGGCTAGAAGCTGGAAAGCCAATTTCAATCGCCTTAATACCTAAAGCCAACAACTCTTTGAAAATCACCAGTTTTTCTTGAGGATTCCAAGGATGCTTTAAAGATTGATTCCCATCGCGCAGTGTGGTGTCATAAAACACAGGCTGAGATGAAATGGACATTTTTGACTCCTTCTATTAAAAAAAGCACCCTTCCTAAAAGGGCGCCGGATTCTTGTATTTTTAAGAAAAACATACCTTTTAGGAAATGGCTTCGCCTCCGCACAACAACAATAATAAAGCTAATAGTATGTCTTTTTTCATAAGATGAATGTTAGCACATTTAATAATCAATGTCAATATCTTTTTAAAATCAAAAGTGGGCCAAGACTTGACCTGCTTTGTTTTATATGATATCATTGTTGAAAATGAAGGGATAGTGATATGTCAGAAACGATTTTGTATGACAATACGTTGTCAGTTGGTAATCATGTTTTTCGTGGCCCCGTTTTGGAGGTTCCTGAGGCACAAGAGGCGCGTCCAACGGCCAAACAGATTTCAAAGTTATGGGATACTGCGCGTGTTTTGGGCGAGGTTGGTTGGGCTTCACATGTCCTGTATGTGGGAGAATGGTTGGCAAGTGTCAGAATGCCGCAAAAGGAAGAGAAAGCTTGTCGGCGAGAGCTTGAAAAATATTTTAGGAGATACTGTCCAAATATCCGGCGAGATGTGACGAATATGGAACTGCATGCTGCAATTTCTCACCAGCTGGAACAATATAAACCACGCTTTTCTAAAAGAGATTTGCAGGCTTTGTTTTTGGCTTATCAACAATGGCAAAAATTGGAGCCTCGTACTTTGAAGCAACAGCGTGAGAAGGCATGGGTGGGCTATGGATTGGCGACGATGATGGCCTCCAGATATTATAAAGCTGCTTTTCCCGAAAAGGATCCACTGGTCAAAAGAATCTATGCGCGATAAAAGCCTTCTATAACCGAAATTGTGATTGAAAAAGTCGCAAAATGATTGATTTGTTGCGACCTGTGAAGACACTAAAAACGAGATATATGGTCGTATCCCGTTTTGTTGATTTCCTATGAAGGTATGTCTTGAGGTACTTAAAGTGTACGTTTCCCGTATTTGTGTGGATCGTATTTAAGAAAAGCAATCTTTTTTTGAAAGACTTGCAATTATTTTTGAAATTGGCTACACTGAACATAATAAAGGAAAGGATAAGCAATGACAGAAGATTTGATTTTGAAAACAAAATTGCGTCACATCAACCCCAGAACCGCCAATCAAAGTGCATTTGTGGAGGCAATGAATACTCATGATATGACTTTTGGTTTGGGGCCGGCTGGTACTGGTAAGACTTTTTTGGCAGTGGCTAAAGCGGTGGCGGATATGGAAACCAATAAAGTGGATAAGATTATCTTGACCCGTCCTGCCGTAGAAGCGGGTGAAAACTTGGGCTTTTTACCAGGTGATTTAAAGGAAAAAATTGATCCGTATTTGCGTCCGCTTTACGATGCACTCTATGAGATGATGCCACGTGATATTGTGGATAAAAAAATTGAAAATGGCGAAATTGAAATTGCTCCGCTGGCTTATATGCGTGGGCGGACTTTGTCTCATGCGGTGGTGATTTTGGATGAAGCACAAAACACAACGCCGATGCAAATGAAAATGTTTTTGACGCGCTTGGGTGAAGGATCTAAGATGGTCATCAATGGTGACTTGACGCAAACGGATCTGCCCAGAGGCATGGAATCAGGTTTAAAAGATGCTGAGCGAATTTTAAAGGGCGTGAAAGAAATTGCCTTTGTGTACTTTGATGAAAGAGATGTGGTGCGCCATGGATTGGTGTCCAAGATTGTGAACGCTTATGCAAAGGATAAGGAAAAGACCAATAATGGAAATTGATATACTGGTTCAGGATAAACGTTTTTACCTGTTCATCCCATTTGTAAAAAATTTTTGTCGACGTGTCCTTGAAAATGCGTGGGAAAAAGACACAAGCGCAGTTGTTTCTGTTGTCTTAGCAAAGGATGATTTTGTGCGTGATTTGAACAGGCAATATCGTGGCAAAGATTGTCCGACAAATGTTCTGTCCTTTGAAAATGAGGGATTAGCGGGAGATATTGTAGTGGCCTATGGTGTGACGCGAGATGAGGCAAAGGCTCAGGGCAAAACTTTTGCAGCGCATTTAGCGCATTTGTTGACGCATGGGGCTTTACATTTGCAAGGATACGACCATCTGAATGATAAAGACGCGGACAAGATGGAAAGGTTGGAAATAAAACTGATGGCAAAAATGGGTTATCAAAATCCATACAAAGGAGTATAAATGTTTGGAAAAATAAAAGAATTTTTTATAAAGCATCCCGAAGAGGAAGAAGCCATAGAAACTGTGGAAGAAATTATGGATGAACGCGAAGAGCGTGGAGATGATGTGTTGGTGGATGATGATGAAATGTTGCTGCTGAAAAACGTGTTCAAATTGCGTGACAAGCGAGCAGCAGATATTGCTATTCCGCGAGCGCAAATTGTGGCGATCCCAATCAATGCGACGCCGGCCGAGTTGAAAAAAGTTGTGTTAAATGACAAATACACGCGGATGCCTGTGTATGAAAAAACGTTGGATAATGTGGTGGGTGTGTTGCATACTAAGGATTTATTGGGAGCTGTTTTGGAGAAAAAGTCTATTGATGTCAAGCGGTTGATGAATGTCCATGTCTTTTTTGCAGCGCCCTCTATGCGGGGGTTGGATTTGTTGCGAGAAATGCAGGCCAAGGGGATGCAGCTGGCGGTCATTGTGGACGAGTTTGGAGGGACACAAGGATTGGTGACTTTGGAAGATTTGTTGGAGGAAATTGTGGGGGAAATTGAGGACGAACACGATATGTTGGATACGCCCCCCGAGTTGAAGCAAATTTCTCCGCGTATTATTGAATCTGATGCTCGGGTGGAGTTGGTCAAGCTGTGTGGTATGGTGGGCGATTTTTTAACGCCTGCGGATAAAGAGGCTGAATTGGATACGATTGGGGGGCTTATTTTCCATATAACGGGTCGCTTGCCTTATCGGGGAGAAATTGTCACACACGCCAGTGGCTTGAAGTTTCAGGTGTTGGATGTGGATGCACGTCGGATTAAAAAAGTAAAAATTACATGTTTTGAACCCTTGAAAAAAAAGAAAAACAAGTAAGGAAATTTTTTTCTAAAAAAATGTTTGCAAAACAAAAAAAAAGTAGTATAATGCTTAAAAAAGTGTATGTTTAATCCCAGAAATAAGGAGGGAAAATGAAAAAGAATGATGTTGAAGCCGGTCGTTCAATGCTGGAAACATTAAGTGTTGTGGCGATGATTATGGTGGTGACAATTGCCAGCATTGCAGGTTTTGATTATTTGATACAATATAGAAATCGTCAGGAAACCGTTAAAACGGTCAATTTGTTGGTCACATCCATCAAATCTTCGGATTTTACGCGTCGACAACAGAAGGTAAATTCTGTGTTAAAGGCCGATGAAGTTGTCAAAGGACCAAAGGTGAATGAAAAAGGTGTTTTGGAGTTGCCTGATTCCCCTAATAGTTATGGTGTTGTACGTACCTTGAAGCAGGGAGGGTATATGGTGGCCTTGCAAATCAATCCCATGGTTTGTGATGAGATGTTTAAATCTTTGGCGGCTCAATCCGCTATTGTGTTTCCTATGTTTGATAAAAATGGGACGCGGTTGACGGATCCCGGCGCTCCAATGTCTTCGGGTGATTTTGAAAATGCCAGCAAGTGTGCTGTTGAAAAATTGGCAGGTGAAGAGTCGGATGCGGAAGGGGTTAAGTGTCCAACAGCGACTGAATGTAAAGGATCAAATACACCGGATTATTGTAAGGGTGTGGATTTAAAAGAGTATGAAAAACAAGTAAAGGAAGGAGAGGCAAAGGAAGCACTGACTGACCGCTACAACGCAATTATGAAAGCTTGCAGTGGTGGCAATGGTTCTGGGGAATCCACCGCGTCTGCGTCGGAAGACACGGGTGTGGTGTCTGGGTATGTCTTGGCGGGGTTTGGAGGCCCTGGTGTCATTGGTTCTGGTGGTGGAACGGGGGCTGGTTTCATATTGACTGGGTGTGATAATCCTGATGCTATCCAAGGAACACACGATTTGGCAGGTGCCAGTGTGCGGTGTTGTGATCCAAAGGATGTATGTGGTGATGTTTGTAATTGTCCACCGGAAAATCAGGTCACTGTGAGTGGGCAATGTGTTTGCGCAGAATGTGATCTAGATAAGGAATTCCATGATGTTGAAACTTGTACAAATAAATATTCCCTCTATCAAAGACACGTTTGTGTTCCTGCAAATATTCCATATTGTGGAGAATGTTCTGTAGACGCTGATTGTCGGATAGATGGTTATGATCCATATAAGGACGATGGGACTGCCTATAAGGATCATGAAAAATATGATGGCTTTAGAAAAAAGAATGATGAGGGCGTCTACGAATATAATATGTTCTGTGTGAAGGGCAATGTGTGTCGTGAATGTAATCACGGTTATACAGAGGGAAAATCTGACGATGATACGGTTGTCAGCGATGGTGCGGGCAATGCATATTGTCCCAAAGACAGACCAATGTGTACGGCGGGTGCATGTCAGCCATGTGACGGCACGTATGATCCCAAAACGGGTAAATGTGGCTGTATTGATAACGAGACGGAGAGTAATCTTGACGAGGGTTGTAATGAGGAGACAGGACTCAAGCTTTGTATGCCAACGAATCAAGCTTTGCGTAACCGGAATGGTGGTTGGCCAAAGGGAGAGGAGCCCTCTGGAACAACATGTAAGAAGTGTTTTGACAGTTATGATAGCACGGGTGTCACTGATGGGCGCTCCATAGAGGCTGATGATGGTTGTGAAAAGGATAAACCTCTATGTCAGGTGAGTGAGAGCCAGAAGGATAAGAAGAACAAGTATGGTGATTTTTGCCATAAGTGTCGGCGCAGTACTCTAAAACCGGATGACTTCAAAGCAGAAATGTATGATGAGGGGTGTTCTGACGCTGCTGGGGGACGAGTGTGTAAGGCCAAATATGATGAATATGGTGATGAAGGGTGTGCCTTCTGCGTTGATGATGTGGGTGGTGCGGCTGTTGACACGGGTTGTGCTGGCAACACGGATGGTAAGTTATGTTGGGTGACCTTGTATGCCGGAGAGACCATACTCCAAGGAACGGGGCGTACTGGAACTGGGTGTGCAAAATGCTTCAATAACTATCCTGATGCAACGCAAAAACCTGAGAATGAGGAATATGATGTGGGCTGTCCTGAAGATGCTCCTTACTGTAATGCAGAGCTGAATCACTATGGGAAGAGTTGCAAGAAGCTCCCCTCATGTACTCTGTATGTTGATGAAAATGATGAGGAACTTTCGGATGCAGACTGTCAAGAAAAATTTGGCACGACATGTGCAAAAGTCGGTTGTACAGGACGGAAAGAGATAGGTGATAAGCTTGCATGTGTTTGCTCCGCCGCGGCGTGTCAAGATGACCAGTCAGGTGCCACTCAAGATACTGGTTGTGATGTCATAGGAGACTCTGACCACAAGCTTTGTTTGCCGTCCGATGAGGAGAAATTGGAGCAAAATGGTGCTGGCGGAATTGGTTCGCAGTGTATGTTGTGCTTTGATGATCAACCAGATACTTCTGATAATGCCGATTCTGGTTGTGGCGATAAGCGCTTCTGTTTCAAGACTGAAGGCAAGTATGGAGATTCTTGCCGCTTGTGCAAGCGTGGTGCAAAGATTGGTGATGAATTTAAAGGAAAGGATCCAGGATGTACTACTACTACTGTCAATCTTCCTGTGTGTCCTGCCACTTCAGGATCATATAGTGATGCTGATAAGACATCTTGTGTCAGATGCATTGACGATGCTGATGGAGAGGAAACAGATACAGGTTGTGCAGATCAAACAGAGGAAGATACGCGAAAGGGAATCAAGAAATTGTTGTGTGTCGATGAGGAAAACCCAACACCACATGACACCATTAAAACGAATAAGCCTGGAACTGTCTGTAAGTTATGCTATAACAACGTGAGCGATGTAGTGTTTAGACCAGGACAGTATGACATAGGATGTTCAACCGATCGTCCATACTGTGATGCGCCATGGCATGAATATGGTGATGAATGCAAGGATGAGCCTCCTGAAGCGACCGAATGTACAAGATATGTTGTGAGCAGTAAAGGTGGTTTTGAAGAGGTATTGCCAGCAGATTGTCAGGCCACAGTGGGCAAAGCATGCACCCCAGAAAATTGTCCGACGATGGTCTTTTTTGCCGAAGGTGAGAACACCGATATCCATGCTTGTTATTGTGAAGGACAAACAGAGCCCAAACCTTGTGACGATGGATACTATGTGGCAGGGACAGGTGAAGATCCTAAGGAGTTAAAGTTAGATGGGGCTGAGTGTGCTGCTTTGCTGGCTAAAGACGGCATAGGTTGTGCTAGCAACAATCCATTGTTCACAAAGAGGCAAATCATGGTGAACAACACCCTTAAACAGTATGCTTGTGTTTATTCGACAAATCCAAACGGATGCTTCTTCTCGGATGGACAGTGGATTCCTAAATATAACGAGTGGGATGATTTAAAGGTGACTATATCTCAAGATACGAATGTACCTCGCACATGTGATTGTTATGATGTGGTGTCAACACCAGAGATAGCTGATGTTTGTAACCATTCATTGGGAGGGAAGGGGCCTTGTCAAGGTTGTAATCCGTCCTCTGGTGTATGTGGTGATGGTTGGACGACTGTGACCAGTCGGTTGCTGAAATACTCTGTGAACACTAACTTCTATTGCGAAAGGTATTTATATCTGGAGGCCACTGAAGTAGATGATGCAGTTGATAGTTCATATCCAGAGGGAATAGTCAGTTTGGTTGATACAACTAAGTTGGATGTGACAGCGGGGGGTAGAGCCCCAAAAGTGACTTATAAGGGCAAGGCGAATTTGTATCCAGGAATTATGAATGGATGGTGCAATTATGTGTCGAGTAATCACTCTAGTCGCGCTGTGAGAGGAGAACAGCAATTTTTTGTCAAGGTTAGAGATTATTACTTGGTGGGCAACGGAATGAATGGGTATTTCTATTTCCCAACAAAGGCCTATGCTGAACAAGCATTGAAGGAGGTTAATGGTCAATGTTATGATATCCCTGCGGCAGGCAGGCATTGGAAAGGGGACTCTGCGCAAGATAGTAAATATGGGACAGGTCGTCAGTTGAAGATTGCAGTGAGCGCCGCGGAATCTGGAATACAAGGTGCTCAGGTCACCAATAGGATTGTATGGGAAACGACTCCGAATGGTGGATCAAAACTCACTTCTTGTTGGTTGAAAAGCCTTGAAGATAAAGAAGAGGCTGTGCGGAAGTGGGGAAAAGAAGGGGATTGTGACGCCTTACCACGCACTTCTAAGGGATATCCACAAGAATGTTTCCGTGAAGATTGGGCGTGTTATTGGTGACAAAGCTCCAAAAGCCTCATCTGAATGGTGGGGCTTTTTTTCTTTACATTTGTATGCAAAAAACATATAATTATGTGCTGTAAATGAAAGGAGCAACTATGCCAACATTAAAAGGAACTGAAACAGAAAAAAATTTATTAAAATCTTTTGCGGGGGAATCGCAAGCACGCAACCGTTATACGTATTTCGCCAGCAAGGCTAAAAAAGAAGGATATGAACAAATTGCGGCGATTTTTGAAGAAACTGCTAATCAAGAGAAAGAACATGCCAAGCGCTTTTTTAAGTTTTTGGAGGGCGGCGATGTGATGATTGAAGCGGCTTTCCCCGCTGGCAAAATTGGTACAACTGCCGAGAATTTAGCTGCTGCTGCCGCGGGAGAAGAAGAGGAATGGTCTAAGGCTTATCCTGCTATGGCTGAAACAGCAGAAAAGGAAGGTTTTCCAGAAATTGCTGCGGTGTGGCGGGCTGTTAGTGTGGCTGAACAATTCCATGGAGAACGTTATCAAGCCTTAAAAGCGAATTTGGATAAAGGCGAAGTGTTTGATAAGATAGGGGAAAGTGAATGGCGTTGTCGCAACTGTGGCTTTGTGATTAAAAGCAAAACAGCCCCGCTTGCCTGTCCTGCTTGCGCACACCCTCAAGCATATTTTGAGTTGGTGGCACGCAATTGGTAAAAGGGAAGTTCCCTGTTGAATATTAAGCCCCGCGAAAAACGGGGCTATTTTTTTGCAGAGATGTTCGTTTCAAAAAAAGGTTCCTAGGCCTTATTAAAAGAAATCTAAAATTTTCTTTTTTTTGCTTTCGGCAGCGGCCTCTTTTTGGCTGTTGTCAAATAACTCCTTGCCCTTCTCTAACTCCGCTTGGGAAGCATTAGCACGCACCGCCATTAAGGCTTGCTGGACAACACCATTCAGAACTGGATCTGGTGTATCGCTGATATTCAGCAACCATCGATAACATTCTGCGGTATTTGCAGATCCCGTCCATCCTTCACAATTTGCTTTGGCCAGTTGATATTGTGCATAAGGATCTTTTAAATCGGCTCCTTTTTGATACCATTTGATTGCCTCTTGTGGATCATGTATTCTATGATTCAAAATATCTCCTAAATAGGCCGCGGCCTTTTTTTTATTGGCCTTTAAGGCTTTTTCAATTGTTTGAACCAATTCAGTTTTATTTCCAGTTGCTTCTGCCAGATCTATTTGTTCCATCGTCAATCCAAAGGCTGAGGCATCCTGTGGTAAAATTCCCTCAGAGAGCAAAATTTGCTGTAAAGTTTTAGGATCATTAAATTCGGGAATGACAAAAGCATCTGTTGTTTCTCGTTCTTCTTTTGGAACAGATTGGGCGGGTGTTTTGGGGGTCCAGGTGCGAATTTCGGCTTGCCATTTAGACAGATCCTTGCTGCTTAATTTGGTGGCCAGTATGTCGCGCTTTTTGGAGGCCTTTGTTCCAATAGCATCTGAATTATATGCTGCCAAAATAGCATTCCAAGCATAGGCCTCACCCAAACTTTTTAACTTTGGATTGTTTTCTGTTAAATCAGCTAATTTTAATTGTGCCTGTACAAATCCTTGATGAGCGGCACGCGAGAACCATTGCATTGCTTTTTGATAGTTTTGAGGAATGCCGCGTCCTATTAAATACATCTGTCCAAGTTGAAACTGCGCTTTTTTATTGCCCTTGAGGGCCGCAATAGAATAATAACCAAAGGCATGATTATAATTAGTGTCTTCATTTAATCCATCTACGATGGAATTACCCAGTTCAAATGCGGCCTCATCATCACCTGCTAAAGCGGATTTTTTTAATAAATCAATGGCCGTTTTAGGATCGGCTGGTACGCCTGTTGAGCCATGTAAGAGTATCTTACCCAATTGCGCAGCGGCGGGTAAATAATAGGCCTTATCTGCAGCTTTAAAATAAGCGACAGCCTGTGGAATATTTTTTTGAACGCCCCAACCATTTTGATACATTCGTCCCAAATAATAAAAAGCTGTTGGGCTGCCCTGATCGGCCAATTCTTTAAATTCGGAGAATGCATTTGAATATTGCTGATAATTCAGGCTCATTAAAGCTTCTGGCAGTCCCGCCCACGCAGGAGCCGTCAACCATGAAGTCATTATCAAAAAAAATACTTTTCTTTTCATAAATCACCTCTTAAAGGCTTTATAGCACACTTTTTATCAGATGTCCAACATTTATTTTGTTGAGCGAGCTATCGGGATGAAAGGGTATTCTCACTTGATTTAATTGATTAGATTTTGGACGAGCGTGTTTAAGTCAGCCTCTTGACTGGGCGCTAATGTAGATTTTAGGCTAATAATGGGGCTAATAAGTTGTATATCTTTCATCTGTTCCAGCAAAGTTTGCATTTGTTTTGCCGCCGTTGGGGCCCAAGATCCATTTTCTATTAGAGCAATTTTGCGTCCTTGTACACCATGTGCGATCATATCTCGCAGCAGGTATTCCATCGGTTCAAACAAATTGCCATCATGTGTGGTCGCAGCCAGCACTAAATGGGAGGCGCGAAATACTTCTGCCAGTACAATATCTCGGCTAGTTTTAGATAGATCATATACACGTACAGGCCAACCATGGTGGACTAAACTGTCGGCCACTATATTTGCCACGTGTCCCGTATGACCATACATTGTTGCATAAGCCACAACAACGGCCTTTTCTTCGGGTTGATAGGTTGACCAATGTTGATATTTATCCAGCAAGAAGCCTAAATCTCTTCGCCAAACCAGACCATGTAGAGGACAAATGGTTTGAATATCAAGTTTGGCAGCCTTTGTTAAGACAGCCTGAACGGGTGTTCCATACTTACCAACGATATTAGCGTAATACCGACGTGCTTCGGCCAAATAATCGTTCTGAAAATCTACTTCATCAGCGAACATAGCCCCGTCTAATGTGCCAAAAGAGCCAAAAGCATCTGCGGAAAATAACAATTTTTGACGTTGTTCATAGGTCATCATAACCTCAGGCCAATGTACCATTGGGGCCATCATAAATTGTAGCGTATTATGTCCTAAAGAAAGGGTATCTCCCTCTTTGACTATTTGTGTATTGAAGATTAAATCCTCTCTAAAAAATTGATAAATCATTTCTTTTGTTTTGATATTACAGACAACGGTCACATTCGGATATCGGTGAATTAAATCCGCCAGTGTGGCTGAGTGATCTGGTTCCATGTGTTGAATGATCACATAATCCAAGGGGCGGCCGTTCAAGGCGTCTGCTAGGTTTTCAAAAAATACATCAGCCACCGAGATATCCACTGTATCCATTAAAGCTGTTTTTCCATCCAAAATCACATAGCTGTTATAAGAAATACCATTAGGCAAAGGATAGATATTTTCAAACAATTCCAATCGCCGATCGTCTGCTCCAACCCAAATAATATCTTTAGTCACGTTCTGTATATTTGCCATTTTTTCTCCTTGTTAAAAAATATAGCCTAATGCACCTGGAGCCATACTGGAAAGTGGGTGAAATTCAATTTCTGCATTGCTGGGTTTTCCTTTGATGCTGTATTTGATCCCCAGCAGTCCCCCACCTTCTCCTTCTCGGAACAAGGCTCCGATCAGGGGTATTTTACCTGGTAGACTATTGAGTAAATAGGCCGGAATGACTGATCCTGCAATATCTAAATGATCTAAATTGATAGATCCTTTAAGTGTGATGCCTAAATTGGAGCCAGCAGCATAGCCATCCGTCAGGTTTAAATCGCCTTCTGGTTTTAATTCAAAAGGTAATTGAATTTCATCAAAAACCATATTTTTGCCACGGATTGCATCTACAATCCCCAAAATTGACAGGGCTTGTGTTAAAAATCCTGGATCAGTCCATTCCGTTTTATCCGCGGATAATTTGCCTTGTATCAAACCTGAAGTTTCTTGTGTTGCTTTGATTTTTAATTGTCCGCCCAGCAATCGATCAGATAAATTGAGTGCGGATAACAGTTCCCCCACATCTTCCGTGCCGCCTTCAAATAAACGTTTTTGCGGGTTATAGACCAAGATAAGCTGTTTTGGAGTTGAGGCCTCAATTTGTAAATATTTCCAAAAATTCTCTTTGCGCTCGGCATTGATAATGATGTTTTCAAGGGGTTTTTGGGGATTCAAAACCAATGTGTTCAGTTGGGCTTCCAACAACATGTGAGGCAACCAAGTTGTTTTTGTTTGTTGCTCTGAGGCAGAGCCACGTAGCAAGGGCATTTTCGTCAACTTTGATAAATCCCAACGGTCGCCTTGGACATTGAGTGTCAACATTTCTTCTTTTGCTTTTAAATGGGCTGAAAAATTGTTTCCTGCTGCTTTCACATTTTCTAATACAATGGCCCAATCTTGTCCCCAATCTATCTGGCCTTGTATGACTAAAGGCTCTTTTTGAGCGGTGCCATCTAAATCAAAAGAAAGACTTCCTTCTGAAAAATTCATGCTTGCTTGTTTTAAAATAATATCCATCAGTGCTTGTTCTTGTGTGTTTTTTGTGACGGCAATGGGATACAAATTTAAAGACGCTTCGTCAAAGTTTGCTTTCATACTTCCTTGCCAGAACAGTTGTTCTTTTGGTCGTTGAAGGGTGGCGTCAAATGCCACAATCCCCGAGGCATATTCTTCTGCATCTGGAAAAAGTGTTTTGAATGATTCTGTGATAACAGAACCTTTAATATCTAAATTTGTACCGATCTGATCGCCAGGAGAAAAATCCTCATGCCATGCAACAGAGATTGGTTGCGTTTGAAAGGCAATATTGCCTTGTAAATCCAAATGATCATTATTGACAAATAAATTGAGTTTTCCTTTATCTAAATTAAGTGGGAGATTTTTTAATTTAACTCCAGCATTGTCTGTGTTGGCTGATACCTCCACCTTTAATTGTTGAACCAATGTGTTTTCGTCTAATGGAAATTTTAGCTGAACACGTGTTTGTGCATCGCCTTGAATTTGATTCCAATCAAAATCCACATTTTTCAACAAGGTGAGTGGTTGTTGATTGATGGCGTGCAACATTTCCGAAATGGGTCCCTCTAAATCCAATTGAATGTCCAAATCCGTTATGTCCGCATCCAGTGGCGCAAATAATAATTTAGCATTTATCAACTGAACAAGCCCTGCTTGCCCTTTTTCGCCGACAATTTCCACTTTATTAGGATACAACAAAACGTGTGCTTGTACGTTTTCCAAGGGGGGCATATCTGGTAAATAATCCACACGAACCCCTTCAGTTTGAATGTCGCCAAACACATCTGTCATTTCTGAACCTGTGAAAGTGAGGTGAAAATCAGCCTGAGGGACATAACCTTGACTTAAATGTTCCACCACCCACGTATGGGCGGCTGATCCTTGTTCTCTGGGCCAGACTTTGGGTACATCTGTCATGGGAATATTGTGAACACGGGCATTGAGGGTTGTTTGAATATCCTCAATTTTGGTGTGACGTATAAATTGATCTAGCCCTTTGACAGTCACTTCAAGATCTCCTGTGGCAGCATTTGCTAGGACGACTTGTGATTTTGCAATTTTGATTGTTTTAAAACCTGCAGAAATAGCACCGTTAATTTCGGCGGATTGAATGGGATAGATCGCAGCAATGGGGCTGGGTAAGGTTAAATGACCTGCTGAGACCGTTTTGACTTGAAATTTCATTTTCTCTAGACACTCCAAGAAATGATGGTATTTTTGTCGCGTGTTGAATGTGGCTGCCAAAGAAATAGCCATAGGGAAATCTATTCCTGATAATAAGGGCATAAATCGTGCGAATTTAGCCATATAGAGGGGTGTAATGCCTGCTTCCAGTGTCAAATTTTTTGTGAGCCGAGAATAAGTTGCAGATACTTTGATATCGGTTAAATGTTGTCCAATTTGAGCCACAGCTGATACTTTTGCAGAATGGCGTAAACCACCATACCGACGTCGCACAAATAAATTGAATTGAGGCAGACTGAGTTTTTCCTTTTTTTCTAAATCTTCCACAGTCACGATGCCATTACTAATAGTTAAATTGTTTAGTGATAGAATGTGATTGAGTAATTGACGAATTGTCAAGGTATGTTTGTGTGTTTTTACTGTTTCCAATGTGGGCGTTGCTTTTTCTTGATTTGGTTGTAATCCCCAATTGCCATCGGCATCAATAACAACGTGAATGTCTGGATTCGCTATAATTAATTTGTCAGGCATGTAATTCAAGGTAATGATATGCCAAAAACCATATGATAAATCAACGTGTGGTAGGTCTATGACCACCGTTTTATCAGGGCGTATCAGTTGCAAATTACGCATATTTAAATGGAACAGTCCATCTTCTTTAAATTCAGCATTTAATTGTGCAGATTGTACCTCTAAAGTATAACCAGAATTTTTTGGCAACAGCTCTTGAGAAATTGCAGGCAATAAAAATTTTGCATCCATTGGCTCTGTATATAATTTCCAAAAAGCAAGAAAGAAAAGAACCAAGAAAAAAGCAATTGCCGCTTCAAAAAAACGATAGATCCATATCGTAGTTTTTTTTGAAAAATGCCAAATTTTCTTTTTCACAGGCTAATCCCTCCGATGGTAAGCATACCCAAAATCACATAACAAATCAAGCCTGAAATCACAGGGAAGAGAAGCCAAGAAATAACAATTTTCCCAAAGGCTTCCCATTTAATGCTGGCGCGTCCTTTTGCTAAACCTATGCCTAAAATGCTCCCAATTAATAAACTGGCTGTTGGAACAGGAACCAGAGGAAAGGTGGGTAATCCTAAATGTGTCAGAAAATGGGATAAATTGATGCTGGAAAAACAAGACATCGCTAATCCGCAAGATATAATGGTGACCAGCGCTTCTATTGGTGAAAGGGGGTAAAGACCAGAACTAACAGTGGTAATGACACGCTTGTCGGCCATAAAAACACCAATGATAACAGAGATGGATACCAACCATACCATCAAAAATGGATCAATCTGGGATACATTTAAGTAAGGCCCTACAATGGCGGCAATGTTATTGGCTCCTAAGAAATAAGAGGTATAAGCACCGCTTAAGATCAGCAAAATGCGTATCCAGAAATCTCGGTATAGCAAGGGAATATGAATATGTTTTAAAAAAAATCGAGCGGTGTAAAAACCTAAAATTGTCAGCAATGTGGCAAGTGCCGGACCATAAAACCAAGCGCTGACCATTTGTGCTAAAAGTTGCCAGTTATTAGGTTTTTGAAAAAAAAGATTCCAGCCAACCAAAGCCCCAACACTTCCTTGGGCAACTGATGTAGGAATTCCCATACGGTTGGCCAATAAAAAAGTGAAAGTGATAATACCGCTAATCAGTAAAGCGCCTATACCTGTGTTGACGTCTGAAACAGATCGCATTGAATCTAAAGTGTGTGAACTAGAAAAAAAGACGCCCAAAAGAAGAAACAACCCCATCACGATGGTTGCCCATTTAAAGGGCACCATGCGTGTTCCAACGGCCGTTCCAAAGACGCTGGCCAAATTATTGCGGCCAAAAGACCATCCTAAAAATATGCCTCCAATTAAAAATAAATATATCATAGAGCGTGTTTGACCGAAATAATTTTAAGTTTGTCCGCAGCATCTTCTGCTAAATCAGAAATTTTTTCCAACGAAATGACAAAATCATTTAATTGCAATTTATGGGCTAGCGATATTTTTTTCTTGAAGATTTGTTCTTTTAAAGAAAGGACAAGTTGATCAACCAAATGTTCCAAAAAATAACATTCTTGCACTTCTTTTTCAACATCCATTTGGCCACCTAAAAAGGCTTTGGTTCCATCCATCAAAGCGCCCACGCAATCCCGCGTTATTTGAGCCATTTTTATTGTGTTCATAAAACAATCTGGTGGCACTTTTATTTTTTCAATAGACCAAATTAAAATCACACGTTCGTATTGATTGATCACACGATCACACGCCTCCATTAAAGCCAAAATATCTGAGCGCATGCCGGGCAACAGCATTTGTTTATAAAGGGCTGTTTCTATTTCACGGCGTAAGGTATCATTTTCCGCCTCTAATGCTTGAATTTTATTTTTGAGTTGAGCAAACTGGCGGGGTGATTTTTTATTCAAAAAAATCTCTGTGGCTTCGCAAAATATAACGGCGGCCAACATGATGTTCATCAAGAATGTTTTAAATTTTGTATCTAATGCTTTGGCTCGTTTAAACATGACAATATGTTTTTTCATTTATCCCTCCTTTTTTGCTAATCCTGCCAAGCTGGCACGCATAAAATCATCCAAGTCACCATCTAATACACCCGAAGTATCCGATGTTTCATAACCTGTACGTAAATCCTTCACCATTTGATAAGGTTGCAACACATAGGATCGGATTTGATTGCCCCAACCATTATCGCCCTTTTGTGCCTCAATAGCCCCTTGCGCTGCGCGGCGTTTTTGCAATTCCAATTCATACAAGCGCGCTCTGAGCATGCGCCATGCTTCATCACGGTTGGCGAATTGACTGCGTTGTGTTTGGCAAGCGGCCACAATGCCCGTTGGAATATGTGTAATCCGCACAGCGCTCTCCGTTTTATTTACATGTTGACCACCCGCACCGCTGGAACGATACACATCTATGCGGCAATCCGCGGGGTTGATGTCAATTTTCACGCTTTCGTCCACCACTGGATATACCCACACGGAACAAAAACTAGTATGTCGTCTAGCGTTGGCATCAAAGGGCGAAATACGTACCAGCCGATGAACGCCTGATTCAAACTTCAACCACCCATAGGCGTTGAGCCCTATCACCTTTAAAGTAGCCGATTTAATGCCTGCTTCTTCACCATCAGAGAGCTCCATTATTTCTGTTTTATATCCCGCTTTTTCGGCCCAATGCTCATACATTCGCAAAATCATACTGGCCCAATCTTGGGCTTCTGTGCCACCTGCGCCTGAGTGAATTTCCAAAAACGCATCATTACTATCGCCCTCTTGACAGAGCAGGGATTCCAATTCAAATTTGTCCATCTCGGATTCCAAAGCGGTAAAACTTTTTTCCGCCTCGGCTAGCAGTTTTTCATCTCCTTCAACTTCGGCCAATTCAATCATGTCATAGCCATCCGCCACAGACGTCTCTAATCCTGAGATTTTTTGGATTTGATTAGCAAGACCCGTGCGCTCACTCATCAGCTTTTGCGCACGTTCCGCATCCTCCCACAAATTCGGATCTGCAGTCAATTCATCTAATTCTTTTAATCTGGCATGGGCTTTATCCCAGTCAAAGACGCTCCTTGACAAGCATCAAAATGTTGTCGTATTTTTCTTTTAAAGCAATCAGTTCCGCTTTCATTTTTTACTCCTTTTTTATTGAACCATCGTTTCATTATAAGAGTTTGAATAGTACGGATCAAGATCATCTTGATAATACACTGGAATGTCCAATGCTCTTTCGGCTACTAATCCAATGAAAATAATGAGATAAAAAAGGAACCAGCTACAAACAATTTTTTTTGAGATGTAACACTTGTGATGTCTAAAATGTGAGAATATGAAATATCCCAACAGATAAGAAAAAACGGAAATTGCTCCCAATTTATAAACTGCCAAAAGAAGTGCCCAGACTGACCGAATAGATTTCTCATTTATTCCACAGAAGAACGAAATTGATAAGCCTAATGGTATTATTGTAATGCATGGTAACCATAAATTGCAAAACCAGAATTTTTGTTTTTCGGAAGGTTTTGCTTTGATGTGAGAATGTCTTGTTATTAGTGTCCACAATTTCTTCAATATCTTGTACACTAAATATCCCACACCTAAGAGTGTTGGTGTGAAAATTAAGAGTGTAAGGAGTAGCCTAATTATAAATAATATCATTTCTGCCATCTTTGACTCCTAATAAATGCCGCCCAAGTCGGGGATAGTATCGTTATCCAAATGCAACGTAATGTCTTTGCCCAGCACTTTTTCGGGCTTGGTTAAATCTGTATCCAAACGGAACGCCTCCATAATCACATTCGTATCTCCTGCCTTGGCTGGTTTACCCGTCGTGGCATTCACACGCACCAACTTCACGCTGTCGGGCACACGGAACGGCACATCCGTTTTGTTGGCCAAAGCTGCTTTCATAAAATCGCGGAAAATAGGCGCAGCGACACCGCCACCTGTATCATGTGGGCCCAATGGTTCTGGATTATCTTTACCAACCCATACACCCACCACTAAGTCAGGCGAAAAGCCAATAAACCAAGCGTCAATGTTGTCATTACTGGTGCCAGATTTGCCTCCTAAATTGCGCTTTAATGGACGAACCACGGAACCTGTACCACGTTGAATCACACCCGTCAAGATGTTCACCATTTGATAAGCGCTGGCCGGATCTTGAATTTGTTCGCGATTATCGGGCAGAATCGGTAGCTCTTCGGGGGAAGCGCTTTTTCCCACACAATTATCACAAACACGCTCATCCGCTTTATAAATTGTTTTACCCTCTCTATCTTGAATGCGGTCAATGAAAATCGGTGTAATCTTTTTACCACCATTTACCAACATACCATAGGCTGTGGTCAGGCGCAAAAGAGTAGTTTCGCTGGCGCCCAAGGCGGTGGCCAAGTTCGGCTCCATTTTATCGGAAATGTTGAATTTGTGGCCATAATCTAAGACTTTTTTCATCCCTATGGCTTGTGCTAAACGAATCGTCATGAGGTTGCGTGATTTTTCAATGCCGACACGCAAAGTTGTGGGACCATAAAATTGTTTGGAATAGTTTTCTGGTTTCCATTTTGAACCATCCATATTTTGCATCACAATAGGGGCGTCTAAAATTAAACTGGATGGTGTATAGCCCGAATCCAAGGCCGCTGTATAAACAAAAGGTTTAAAGGAGGAACCGGGTTGACGATAGGCCTGTACAGCGCGGTTGAATTGGTTGCGTTCAAAGGCAAAGCCCCCTTGCATGGCTAACACGCGCCCTGTATGCGGATCAATGGCAACTAAGGCCGCTTCCGCTAACGGCATTTGCTGTAATGTATAGGTGCCATTTTTCTTGCGATTCGTGAAGATAATATCACCTGTGGCCAAAACATCAGAGGCTTTTTTGACTTCTGTCACAGAAATGCGTCCTTTGTCCAAGGCTTTTTTTGCCCAAGTCAGTTCTGAAAGAGGAATAATCCCAGTCGTGCCATCAGCTAGATAAATTTCTGCTTGATCATCCTGTACATTTTGAACCAAGGCATATTGCCAATCTTTTGGCGCATATTCTTTGGCGTATTTTTCCAAGGTTTCTTGCCCATTTGTGTCCACGTGGGCTACTGGGCCACGCCATCCATGTTTTCTGTCATGTTCAATCAAACCATTTTGTAATGCTTCCACGGCGTAATTTTGTAAGTTTGGATCCAAGCTGGTACGAATAGAAAGTCCCCCTAGATAAATGGATTTTTCTCCAAATTCATTGACAACAAAGCGACGTACTTCTTCGGCATAATATTGCCCATCTTTGGTGAGTTTTTTGGTGCGACGGTTTAAGGTAATTGGTTCAGCCAACGCGGTGGCCATTTCTTGTTCTGTGATATATCCATTAGCGAACATTTGCTCCAAGACATAATTGCGACGCTCTTTTGCGGCCTCTGGATGGCGTTCAGGGTGATAATTGTTAGGGGCTTTGGGCAAAGCGGCCAAAAAAGCCATTTCCCCCAAGGTCAGTTCGTTCATAGATTTATCAAAATAATTGAGCGCCGCACTGGCCACACCATAAGCACCTATGCCTAGGTAAATTTCATTGAGATACAACTCCAAAATATGGTCTTTGGTATAAGCATTCTCTATCTTGCGTGCCAGTAAAGCCTCCTTTATTTTACGTGAGAAGGTACGGTCAGATGTCAATAAGAAATTTTTGGCGACTTGCTGTGTAATGGTGGAAGCACCTACAGGCCGACGATTGCGCCCTAGATTTTGAATATTGATGACAATAGCGCGTAAAAGACCAGTAAAATCAATGCCTCCATGTTCATAAAAAGTTTTGTCCTCGGCAGATAAAAAAGCTTGTTTTAACTTTTCCGGAATTTTATCCACAGGTACAAATGTTCGTTTTTCCGTCGCATACTCCATCAACAATGATCCATCATTAGCGTACAGGCGTGTGGTAATAGGGGGCTCATAATTTGCAAGTTGCCGATAATCTGGCAAGTCAATGGAATACCTCAGCACAATAACGAACGCCACAATTGCTAAGGCAATAGAGCCAAAAAAGAACAAGCTAACAAGTGTGGATAAAAAACGCATTCTTTCCTTTCATAAATAAGGACTCTATTTTACTGCTTTTTCTTAAAAAAGACAAGCCTAATTTAAAGGGCGTTTTCGCTTATGGTGCGGTATCCAAAGTAGGACGCAAAATTTGTACCTTTAATTTAGCGCGTTCTTCGTCCAAAACCATAGGCAATTTTGTTTCCATAGCGGCTCGTAAAATATCTTCTCTGATATCTTCAAAGGCCGGTGGATTAGCCAAACGTTTGTCCTCCACTAAAACAATATGCCAACCGAATGGTGTTTTAATTGGTTCAGATAATTGGCCTTTTTTCATATCAAATACCGCGTCTCCAAATTCTGGAATCATCATAGCTTTCGTGAAATAACCCAAATCTCCATCTTTTGTATTTTCATCCAACGATTTTTTATTGGCTAATTCAATAAAATTAGCGCCAGCTTTTAATTGAACCAAGATATCGCGAGCCTCCTTTTCTGTTTTGAGCAGAATATGCCGCGCATGAATCTCTTCCTCGCGCTTGAAATTCTTTAACTCTTCATCATAAAAATGTTTCAATTCTTCCTCTGTCACATGAGCGGCCAGCAATTCCTCCAGATAAGTTTGTCCAACGATTTGTTCTTTGGCCAATCGGAGTTGTGTTTTAATTTCAGGGCGTTCCAGAACTCCCGCTTTTTGGGCTGCAATCATAACCACTTGATTATTGATAATCATATCCAAAAGATTTGGATAAACCTCTTCAAAGGACATCTCTGCCAACGGAGGCATACCTGCGGCCAATTCACGCACCTCTGTCAATGTAATTGGATTGCCATCAATTAAGGCTACCGTGTCCAAGGCTAATTCTTGGGCCTTGCGAGCCTTTTCTCGGCGCAGAGCATTTGCTTGTTGAATGCGTGCTCGTTGAGCATACAGATGTTCTTCACGCAAGGTATAAATTTGATAAGCAAAATAGGACCATGCACAAATGTTGACACATAAGAGCACTAAACCCAACAAGATACGCCCTGCTGAGCGTTTGATTGTTGATTGAGATCTCTCATTGTTCCGTGACAAGGTTGCACTTTGAGTTGTTGTTTGTGTAGATTTAATTTTTTTTATAACCATTTTTTCCCCCTTTTTTTCTTATTCTAAAACATTTTTATAAAAAAGCAAGTATTTTATTAATGTGCTATTGAACTCAGTTCATTTAAAATCGCAAAAGCTAATGATGGATGGAGCGCTATAATGCGATAAAGCTTGTCTTGCGTGATAGCCAAGACAACCGATTTTTGTATCACGGTGACCTGTGTTTCCGCATTTCCCATCCAAAAAGCACTTTCAAGTCCTAACATCGCCTTGGCTTGAATTTTTTCTGTTAGGCCTTTATATTGTCTTTCCACAGCCCCAGACAGTAAAAAATAAACTGTCTTATTCGGTTTGTCTGCGTGAATAAGAACCGTTTCTGGCTTGCAGATTTGTTCTTCAGATACAGCCATCAAATCAGATAATGCCATATTAGACACATTTTTGAATGTGGACATTTGTTTGAGCAGTAAGACTTTTTCAATTGTAATGAGCATGTTTATCCTCCAATAAATTCTCAAAATTTTGGTTTAATAAGTATCGTGTTGGGATGGTCAGAACAATTTTTGCCACTTTTTTGCGATCTGTTTCCAGCCGGCCTAAGGCGGATAAAGCAGCCTCTAACACAATCCAGTCAGCGGACTTTAGACCTTCCTGTACAGCGCTCAGTCCTGCCTTTTCGTTTAGCTCTCTCCAACCATAAAGGGCTAATGCTTGCAACCAAGGAGTTACCCATTGGGAAGGGGAAAGAATAAAGAAATTTAACAAAGTTTGAGGAGACATTTTCTTAATATTTCCTGGTGGATTATTGATTGTGGGGTATAATAAAATGTCTTTGATTTTCTGATAGATTTTTTTTGATAAGACATCTTGCAAGCAACCAGCAGCTGCGGCATAAGCATTGAAATCTGTGCCTTTTAAAGTCACAATTGCATTTTGGGTTAATGAATCAGATAAATAAAATCCAATTTGATCCAATAAAAGGTTGCGGGTGCGTTGTAATTCTTCGGTCAAAGCTTCATAGAATAAGCCTTTTACCTTTTGAAGCGTGTTTTTTTCAAGATTTTCAGTTTGAAGCAAAATTTTGTGAATCTCAAGCCACTCATTGACTGTTTGTTGAACCATTGTTTGTAAAATTTCTTTTTTATCCGAATACATCCATGGAATACTCGGCTGTTTTAGACTGTCTACAAGTAAGGGACGTAAAAGACGATTCGCTTCTGTGAAAGCCCTCATTAAAATTTGTTTGCTGTCTGTAGTGGATAGAGTACTTAAAAATAAAATAAGAAGCTTTTGTCGCATCAAAGGGATATGCTGGCTTAAAATCGTTTTTTCAATGGCAGGAAAAGCTGATTTGCCATATTGCTCTAAAGCCTCCAAAACAGCATCACGCCAGCGAATATCGTCTAATAAAGTCAATAGGCGGTTTAAACATAAAGTTGAGGACAACTGTCCAGCTACCAAAATCGCCTTTTTGACAACTGTTGCAGAAGGATTGTATAGCAGGCGCTCCAAACAATGTTCCCATTCCATACGTGGAAATTGATTCATGATATCTAATGCTAATTCATTATCTTGTGCTTTGGTGGATTCGGCTAAATCTAAAACGATATGAATGACTTTATCAATCCAAGCGCCTCGTCCTGATAAAAAGCCACAACAGGTGCCTAAGATCCATTTTTTTTCTTTTAAATAATCTTTATATTGGTGCCATGCACGTGTTGGGTTTATTTCCAATTCCTCCCTAATCAAACAAGCCAAGGCCATGTTCTGGACCTCTGCACATCCATCATTTTTAACTAAGGAAGAAAGTAATCGTTTTTCTTTTGTGGTCAAACTCAGCTTGTTTAATTTTTTTAAGGCAAACAACCGTACAGTGATGGCTGAATGAGTTAGCATTTGGTTTAATAACGCTCGATAATTAGCAATATATCCTTCATCTACAATTCGTAAGAAATAAATGACTTCTGCTGCTTGTTTTTTACTAAGACCTTGGCGTATCATCTGTTTGAGAGGGGGATAAGCCAATAAAAAAGGACCATCTCTCCATATTTTGAGTGCGCACATTTTCACCAGTTGACGTCCGTATAAATGTGCCGAAATAATAAATAATAACGCTAAAATACCCATATCAGCAAACAAAATCCAATTAAGAATCACTTGATTTACATCAACCAGCAATGAGCCCACTAAAATGAAAGCGCATGGCATCATGATCAAAAAACGTTTGTTTTCTAGCATAGCGCCTTTGCCTGAAGTAAAAGGGCGAAAGAGGAGGGCAAAATATCTGTTGATATAAAAATGACTGGAAATGAAAAAGGCTAAAATACCCCCCAAAATCATCCATTCCTCATCAAAGGCGCTGCCCAATGCGCTTAAACCTATTGAGACAGTACAAACCACTAATCCCAAAGGAATTGTGTATAACAATCGAGCCCGAGCAAAGCTTGTTAACATCAATAAACTAATGCAGGCAAATATTAAATACAATTTTCCTAAAAGTGGCATAATGGACACATTATTTCGGACCGCATAGGAATATAAGACAAATTCCAGTAATAATCGTGCGATGGTCCAAAAGAAACTCAATGCCCAAATAATATTCATCATCCTCTTACCTTCTTTATCTTGGGCTCCGCTTATGTTTTGAGCAAAAGTTTCACGTTTAACCGACAACAACCGGCAAAGTATTGAAATCAAGCCTGCTCCGACAGTTAAACCACACAGAGCATAGAAACACGCTTGAGATGCATGAAGATAAAACGAGGTGCCACTGGCGCAGACAATGCCTAATAATTCAAAGGCACAAATACCGATAAATTTCAATGAAGTGATGGAAATTTTGATATAGCGTGCAACCAGATGCCAAAAAATGAAATTCAGCAGAAAAATGGTGGCATATTTGACCGCGAATAAAAGATGGAGACTCAAATAGGGATACCAGTTTTTTAGGCCAAATATAAACCACAAAAATAAAATCCAACATCCTGTTATTTTTGTGATGTTGTTTTCTTGGCGTGTGATTTTGATACAAATATTGTAGGCTGCCCCAATCCATAGCAAGGCCGCGAGCAAATAATCTATGCCCAACCAGATAAGTCCTTCTTTTTCTATCAGCAATGTGCTGGTAGAAATGTCAAACAGACATAGCATACCTGATAGCACAAAACTTGTGAGGCTTAAAACGATCAGTCGATTAATGTCATCCCATTTTAACCGTTTTAAACGCGCCCATATATGCAAAAATATTTTCATTTTTCCCCCAACAAGGAAGCGGCGTAATCGGCAGCAGAAAAAGGCTGCAAATCTTCAACATCTTCTCCCACTCCAATGGCATAAATGGGTAAATTTTCTTTGCTTAAAGCAACCAAAATGCCCCCTTTGGCGGTGCCATCCAGCTTTGTCATAATCAGCCCTGTGACGCCACATATTTCCTTAAACGTTTTGACTTGCGCGAGTGTATTTTGTCCAACAGTTGCATCTAATACTAAAATTGTTTCATGGGGCATAGAAAGATCTACTTTGCGAATAACTCGGACAATTTTTTTCAGCTCATCCATTAAATCTGTTCTGTTTTGCAATCGTCCCGCGGTATCTATAAAGATAATATCTGTTTCTTTAGTTTGGGCAGATTTTAAGGCGTCAAAAATCAGCCCAGCGGCATCGCATCCCTGAGGGCCAGCATAAAAATCAGCACTGATTTTTTCAGCCCATTTTTTCAGTTGTTCCACCGCTCCTGCTCGGAAAGTATCCCCAGCCACACAGGCAACAGATTTTCCCTCTGCTTTATATTTGGCGGCTAACTTGCCGATGGTTGTGGTTTTGCCAGCGCCATTGACTCCCACCATTAAAATCACAACTGGTTTTGTATTGGCCAAAGTCAGCGGACGACAAATCGGGGCAAGCTTTTGTGTAATTTCGCGTTTTAAAATTGAACGGATCTCTGAGGACGTTTTTGGTTTTTCTTCTTGTACAGCGTGCATGAGTTCATGGGTTGTTTCTATGCCCATATCCGACAAGATCAATGCTTCTTCCAAATCATCGGCGTTGACAGAGGCAAAAGTAAAGATAGATGCGGTCTTTTTTAAGCCTTGTTTCAATTTATCCAACCAACGCATTGTCTTGCACTCCTTTAATTTGAACTGATATAATTGTCCCCACAGGATATTTTTGACCAAGTATAACATGTAAATAATTTTCTGTCCAGCCCATTCCATGATTTTCCACCAAAACAGCAACTGTTTGCCCAATCATTTTTTGCAACAAATCATGATACATTTGATTTCTTAGACTCCGCAACTCAGCGGCGCGTTTTTTGCGTTCTGATATGGGGATTTGACTCATTTTAGCCGCAGGAGTGCCTGGGCGTTCGGAATAAGGAAACACGTGTAAATGGGTTAAGTGGGCTTCTATTACTAATTTTTTTGTATTTTCAAATTGGGCGGCTGTTTCTGTTGGAAAACCAGTGATAAAATCGGCCCCTAAAATCGCCTCAGGTCGTGCGGCGCGGATTTGTTGACACAAAGACAGAATATCCTCATGGGAATGTCTGCGCCCCATGCGTTTTAAAATTAAATTATCACCTGCTTGAATGGACAAATGAAAATAAGGCATTATTTGGGGATAATGCTTAATCATTTGAATAAAATCATCTTTTAAAGCGGCGGGATCCAATGATCCATAGCGCAAGCGTTTAATTTGGGGCACCTCATCCAAAATGCGCTGGGTGATTTGAACTAACCCATAGGGATAAGAGGCTACGTCTGCGCCTGTCAAAACAATTTCTTGAAAACCCTTTTGAGCAAAAGCTTTGGCTTGTGCAATCACTTGATCAGGGGATAGACCTTTGTTGTGTCCACGAGCAAAACGAACCACACAAAAAGTGCATTGATGGTCACAGCCTTGCTGAATTTGTAAAAAGGCGCGGTTGCGTCCTTCAAAATCTGATACAATGGGCAAATCAAAGGCTTGTTCTATATCACCGACGGCATATTTTTGTGTGCTATACAGGAGATCTTTGTTCAGTTTCTCGTGATTACCGAGGACGCGATCTACCTCGGACATCTCGGCATATTTTTCTGGATTTAGCTGGGCCGCACAGCCTGTCACCACCAAGGTGGTGTTGGGATTTTCACGCTTGAGTTTTCGAATCGTCTGGCGACATTGACGTTCTGCTTCTGCTGTGACAGCACAAGTATTGACCACAATTACATCGTCAGAAATATCCTGCCCCAGCCGAGCTATTACGGCCGATTCAAAAGTATTCATCCGACAACCAAAAGTCACTATTTTCATAATGAAATTATATCAGATTTTTTACGAAAAAGCAATGTTGGTATGTGCCTAAATGTGTGCTATATTATCGGTCATTTTGTTTTGGTGTATCTTAGATACCGCGTGTGTTCTTTTTATTTTACTTTCGCATGATGTTCCAATAAAATACAGTCGGGTTTGGCTGGATGTGCATCAGGAGTGCTTTTATCAAAGACGGAATGTGCCGCACGCACCATGGTTGCCATGCCCTGATAATCAAATTTTTCCAGCGTTTCTGCTAATCCACGGAATTGGAAATCTATATATTCTTTGGCGTCTATTGGCCGAATTATTTGTTCTTTTTTCATTTGTCTCCTCATGTTAAAAAATAAACCAAATAAAAGAAAATATAGAAAATATATCGTCTATTAGTTTTAATTGTCAAGCAGAAAAATGAAATTATTTGCTTTTTGTCAAAAATAGGTTATATTAAACTTATAAATGAAAGGAATTATATGACAGAATTGCAAAAACTTTTTCAAAATTTACGCCATTATATCAACAATCAAATTTTAGGGCAGGCTGATTTGGTTGATCGTTTGCTGATTGCGTTGTTGTCCGATGGACATTTGCTGGTGGAGGGGGCGCCGGGGCTTGCCAAAACAAAGGCTGTGAAGGTGCTGTCACAAACAATAGAGGCACAAGCACACCGTATTCAATTTACGCCGGATTTGTTGCCATCAGATGTGACAGGTAGTGATGTTTATCGCCCAGAAAATGGGTCATTTTACTTTCAAAAGGGACCAATTTTTCATAACTTGATTTTGGCTGATGAAATCAACCGTGCGCCGGCAAAGGTACAGTCAGCATTGTTGGAAGCGATGGGGGAACGTCAGGTGACCATTGGCAATACAACCTATCGGTTGCCAGAACTATTTACTGTGATGGCCACGCAAAACCCTATTGAAAATGAGGGAACCTATCGGTTGCCCGAGGCTCAATTAGATCGTTTTTTGATGTATGTGGTGATTCATCATCCAGATGTACAAACGGAACGGCAAATTTTAAAGTTAGTGCAAGGTGAAGAGAAAAAAATGCCGATGCCTGCCTTTAGAAAAATACGTGAAAGTGTTATTTTTGAGGCCAGACAAGAGGTTTTAAATGTGCCAATGGCGCCAGAATTGGAAGAGTATATTATCCAATTCATTATGGCGACGCGTGAACCCGAACGTTATGACAAAGAAATTGCTCGGCTTTTGCGCTATGGGGCCAGCCCTCGTGGTACGATTGCTTTGGATTTATGTGCACGGGCAAATGCATGGCTGAATGGTCATGCCAGTGTGATGCCTAGTGATGTGACGGATTTAATCCATGATGTATTGCGTCACCGTTTGATTTTGTCGTTTGATGCAAAATCTGAACATATCACAGCAGATCAAGTGTTAGATATGTTGTTAGAGCGTGTGCCTTTGCCATAAGGAGTAGGTATGCCTCACAGCCCTGTTGATATTCAATTGCGAGATCTGACGGAATTAAAGAAAAAGGCGGAAAATTTTTTACTGCCTCAGTCGGCTCATAAAGTTGTGACGGGTTTTGGCGGCGTGTATTCTCCCTTTAAATCAAGGGGGTTGGATTTTCAAGAGGTGCGTGCGTATCAGCCGGGGGATGATATCCGGCAAATTGATTGGCATGTGACGGCCAAGTATGGCAAGCCTTTTACAAAGCTGTATACCGAGGAAAAGGAACGCACGATTTTCTTTGTGGTGGATTTAAGGAGCAATATGCGCTTTGCGACACACGGGGATTTTAAGTCGGTGGTAGCGGCGCGTCTGACGGCTTTTATGGCGGCGATTGCAGAACATCAAAAAGATAAAATCGGCTATTTGTTGTTGACGGATACGGGCGTGTTTTCCAGTGGTAAATCCGACATGGAGATGTTGCCGCATTTGTTTAATGATATAGTTTCTGTGTCCGCCCGCAAGACGCAGGATGGTTCTTGGGATCGGGCTTTGCGGCTGTTGATTCAGTTGTTGCCGGTGGGCTCGTTTGTTTTTTTGTTTAGTGACTTTTATGATTGGCAGCGGGAGCATACAGAGTTATTAGCGCGTATTTCCGATAAAAACATCTTTTTGTTTGTTTCTATTTACGATCAGCTGGAAATGCAAATCCCCGAGGATACATTGCCGTTTTCGGATGGCGTGCATACGGTTGTGGTGCCCGCGGATGATAATAAAGTGCGGCAACGGTTTCATAAAGAATGGCAACAACATCAAGATGAGTTAAAGCAAGCGGCGGATAAATATATGTGGGGCTATTTACCCCTTGCTACGGATGAGGATTACTTGGCCAGCTTGATTCACTTTTGTTTTGGAGAGAACGCTCATGCAGCCTGAAATTGATTTAAGCGGATTAAAAGATTTGCATGAAATGGTTCGACCTTCGTGGTGGCCGCTGGCTTATGGTTGGTGGCTGTTGATTGTGGCCTTTG
>JAZLCF010000130.1:0-2571 GCA_045614105.1 Alphaproteobacteria bacterium
CTTACCCTGCGCGCTTTCAGTTTGTGGCGGCGATGAATCCGTGTCGCTGCGGCTATCTGGGTGTGCCAGGACATGAGTGTGCCAGAGCCCCCCGTTGTGCGGCCGAATATCAATCCAAAATTTCTGGACCGTTGTTGGACCGTATAGACATTCAAATAGAAGTGCCTCTTATCAATCCGTGGCAGTTGGGTCAAATTGAAGGGGGCGAAGATTCCGCCACCATTTTGGCGCGTGTTTTGAAAGCCCGAGAATTTCAAGGGGATCGCTTTAAAAACTTGCCTATTTCCACCAATGCCGAGGCGGACGGGCGTGTGTTGGAACAGGTGGCACACCTGACCGACGAAGCACGGCAGCATTTGATTCATGTAGCTGAACAGTTGCACCTTTCTGGCCGTGGGTTTCATCGTATGATTCGGGTGGCGCGTTCCATTGCGGATATGGACCAATCGGATGAGATTTTAAAAATTCATATGGATGAAGCTTTGTCATTCAGAAAGTCCTGTGCGAAAGGAGAATTTTAATGCTGCTTTTGTTATGCGCGGTGACGGGGATTTTGTTGGGCGTATTGCTTGGGTGGCTGATTACGCTGAAAACACGCCGTCGCCTGAAACATACGGTACGTTTTTTGCAAAACCTGATAACGCAAATGCCTGTGGGGCTTTTTTATCAAGAGTTAGGGCACCCTAAAAATACTTTTGCTTCGCACACATTGGCAATATTGTTCAATTTGAAAATGCCAGTGCAGTGGGGGCATATTTTGAATTGTTTTTCAACGGAAGAATCCAAAATTTTAAATCAAGCGTATCAAGCGCTTGTGAAAAAAGGTGTGCCATTTTCTTTATTTTTACCCTGTCCACAAAATGCCAGTCATTTTTTAATTTCGGGGGCGTTGGCGCATACCCCCGCGCACCACGGTTTTTTCATTCTGTTTCAAAATGTGTCGGATTTAGCACAAAAATTAAAATTTACAAACACAATAGAACATCATAAAAATGTGCTGTCAAACGCTTTGGATGTGTTGAATTTTCCTGTGTTTATTCGTGATTCAAAAGGCATGACTTTTTTTGCCAACCAACAGGTCAGCCATGAAAAAAATGATATACTGAATGAGTTAAATTGGCTGAGTTTGCCCTTTCAAGTAGGGGATGATTTTTATACGCTGACCTATGGGCAAGAGACGAAGACGGAGGAGGAATTGCAACATATCCTTTCCGATATGTTGGCGGCGCAAAGGCGCTTGTGCGAACGGTTGTCCAGCGCGGTGTGTTTGTTTAATGCGGCGGGGCAATTGTTGGCCTGTTCGGCGGAATTTGCCAATTTGTGGCATCTGGATAAAAAATGGGTGCAATCCGAACCCTCCTATGAGGATTATTGGGATATGGTGCAAGATAACGGGCTGCTTTCTCGTGTAGCGGATTTTGCCGATTATAAGCGACAACAGCGAGAAAATTTTGCACGTTTAAGTGAAACAAGTGAAGTCTTTTTATATTTGCCGAATGGTAAAATTGTGCGACGGATTTTAATTCCTTATGTGCAAGGATGCGTGATTTTATTGGACGAAATTCAAGAAAGTTCAAAAAATAATTTTTAAGGGTTGACATCCTTTTTAATCTGTGCTAGATTTGCGCGAAAATAAAGCATAAGGAGGTTGCCTATGGCTCAAGAAAAATTAGCTCTTTCTGACTTTAAGAACGATGCTGTTGTTTTCACAAGTGGTATTGAGAATGCCGAAAATCAACGGGTTGATGCCAATGGGTTGCCTATTTGCCGAGCACAGGTTAAAGTGACGGCAAAGTCTGTCAAGTTTTTAAAGCCTCGCAAAGTGTCGGCTAAATAAAATTGAGAAATGGCTTATAAAAAATCCCAGATTTTGTCTGGGATTTTTAAATTACTCTGTTTTGGCGGCTTTTAAAGCAGTCAATACATTGACGGCTGCGGTCATAGACTCTTGATTCAAACCGGCTTTTTCCAGCGCTAACTGTTGCAAACAGGATGTGGAAATGTTTTTTGCCAATGTCTTGATTTCTGTTGTCATCAAGGAACCATCATTTAAGGCGGCATAGGCTTTTTGCGTTAAACATGTGTTCAGCGAGGTGTTGGATGTATTGGCTGTTGAGCTGCATGCAGACAAAGCCAAAGCTAATCCCACAATAAATAATTTTTTCATTTTTTTATCCTTCCTTTTTTTTGACAAGGTGTATTGTATATATCTTTTTGACATTTGTCAAACACCTTGACTTTTGGGGGCTTTTTTGATAAAATAAATGCAATTTTTAATAAAAGGAGAATACAGATGACAATGACTTATGATGAATTGCGCCGGTTGTGGGTTGATTTTTTTAAATCCAAAATGCATGCCGAAATTCCTTCCGCTTCTTTGTTGCCGGAAAACGATGCAACGGTGTTGTTCACAACGGCAGGAATGCAGCCGCTGGTGCCTTATTTGATGGGTGGCAAACATCCTGCGGGCAAACGGTTGGTGGACATTCAAAAATGTATTCGCACAAACGATATTGCCGAGGTCGGCGATCATTGTCACTTGACGTTCTTTGAAATGATGGGAAACTGGTC
>JAZLCF010000131.1:0-2376 GCA_045614105.1 Alphaproteobacteria bacterium
AAAATGAAAAAATTTTTAACAGCAATTTTAATGGGAGGTGCTATGATGACAACCACAGTTGAAGCCAAAACATTGGTGGCTTATTTTACCTTAACCGGTAATACAGAAAAAGCGGCAAAAGTTATTGCCGAAGAAACAAAAGCGGATTTATACAAAATTGAATTGGTGACACCATATCCCTCTGAATATAAAGCACAAACGGAACTGGCCAAAAAAGAATTGGCGGATGGCACTTTGCCGCCGATTAAACCTTGGCCGGAAAACGTTGGTGAATATGATGTTGTGTTTGTGGGCTCGCCCGTATGGTGGGGAACAATGGCAACACCGGTGCGTACATTCTTGGCTAGCGGTGCTTTAAAAGGTAAAACAGTGATTCCCTTTGTGACACATGGCGGTGGCGGAGCCGATAATTCCTTTACAGACACAGCCAAATTGTGTGAAGGGTGCAACGTTATCACAGACGGTTGGTCCAACTATGGCAGTATCACCATGGGTGTCGGCAGATGGGCCAAGAAAAGTTTGGAAAAAGCAACCAAATGAAAAAATGGATCCAACCGCTTAGATTGATCATACAGGCCTGTTTTATGGCGGGTCTGTTTTTGCCTTTAATCCATCCGGAAACGATGGCACGCTATCTGTTTTGGACGGTGTTGGCGGTTGGTGTCTTTTTTTGCGGATGGGTGTGTCCTTTTGGGGCTATTCAAGATTGGCTGAGTTGGGTTGCCAGAAAATTACACTTACCAAGATTTCAGATTCCTTGGAAATACCAAAAGTTTTTACAACTATCCCGATATATTTGGGCGGCACTCATCACCTTCGCGGGTGTTCACTATGCCTTTTTAAGCGCGCGGTTTTATTTTCAAGATAACTTGATTCACAACAACCTTTCATGGATCAGTGGGATCACGTTGGCTGTCTTTTTGATCGCCAGCCTGTTTTTGGATAGACCCTTTTGTAATTATTTTTGCATGAAGGGTGCCATTGATGGATTGATGAGCGTCATTCGCCCCGTAAGCATTAGGCGTGACCCGAAAGCGTGCATTCATTGTCATCTGTGCAATAAAGTATGCCCCATGAATGTGCCCGTAGAAGGTACAAACTTTGTGCGCCACCCGAACTGCATCAACTGTATGAAATGCGTGTGTGCCTGCCCCAAAAATTGCCTAAAATTTAAATTAATGACGTTAAGGAAAAGTTCCCCCACGAAATAGGAATATAATAGTGACCATTGAAGAGAACATTTTTAAGCGTGCGGAAATAAACAAAAATGCGTCGGCTGAATATGGGTTCCGGCAAGAAAAGGGATTTTGGATTTTAGAACGTCCCTTCATGAACGGGGATTTTAAGGCTGTTATTCACATTGATAGCGCTGGGCACGTTTCGGGGACTGTTTATGAAATTGCCACCCAGGATGAATACTTGCCTCTGCGCGTGGAAAGCATGGACGGCTTTGCGGCCGAAGTGCGGAACGCTTATATAGAAATCCTGAAAGACATCAAGGAAAAGTGTTGCCATGAAAATGTGTTTATCTTTCCTCAGACCAATCGTTTGGCTGATGAAATTTACAAAAAATACGGGGATAAACCTGTTTTCCCTTGGGATGACTTTTCGGGTGGAGTATTTAAAAATCCGAGCAACGGGAAATGGTACGCGATTGTGATGGCCCTCAATGTGCAAAAAGTGGATAAGAAATTGGCCGGTGAAGTGGAAGTCATGAATATCAAACTGGATCCTGAAAAAATCAAGGAACTTCATAAAGAAAAAGGATTTTATCCCGCCTATCACATGAATAAAAAGAATTGGATCAGCATTTTGCTGAACGATACGGTGCCGGACAAAGTCTTGCTTACCCTTCTGGACGAAAGCCATCGTTTTACGATAAAAAAAACGCAATTAGCAAAATAAAACTTACCCCTCTGAAATAGTGCATATTTCTTGCGATTTTGTACAGAAATAACTGGATAATTCTTCGAAAAAGAGCGTTCATTGTGACGCGAAAGGAGATTATCATGAAAACAGTTAAAACTTACATGGTCAGAAAGCCCTCAGATATTGAAGAGGTTCGAAACCTCACTCAACAATATGCCCATCAGGCGGAAGAAGTGGTGATAGCCGAAACAGTTCACTTGTCGCCAACTTGGTATCAGGCTGTCTGCCAACGCCCCTTGGATAACTACATCTTTTTATCCGGCAAAGGCGGGTATAACGAAGACAATCAACGTCAGGTGGTGGCCCTGGAATGCACAGGTCAGCCGACACTTTACGCCGATCCGTCAGGATCAAGCTACTGCCGCTACTTAGGCATAGAGGTTAAATAAGGAGGTCGTCATGCCAAAATATCCTGAGATTACGGTCAAGCTGACCGGTGAAAATGGA
>JAZLCF010000132.1:0-8785 GCA_045614105.1 Alphaproteobacteria bacterium
TATCGCTTTCACCGAGCGCGCCGCGGGCTTTTTATACACCTCAGCCTCTTCACCGATTATATCTATATCTGCCTGTCCTTCTCCATTAAAATACACCCCGATTGCATCAACACCATTTTTAAAGGTCGTCCTTTTGGAACCGCTGTGACCTCCTCCAAATGCAAACACTGTGGTCGCCACCAACAACACCAACACAAAAATCAAACCGTGTTTTACCTTACACTTTAATGGACTCACTCCTGACCTCCCTTGCGAGAAATTTTAACTCATTCTCCTCCATTTTCACGATATTTTCCCCTTTGTCAAGCAGTTTTTTGATATTTTTTGCCATAATCCTTACAGCATATTTTATCTTGACTTTTAAAACAATCTCCATCTATAATGGCCAAAAGTTGTAAGTCCAATATATGGGAGGTTCAAATGCGATTTGTTAAATATGTATTGATTTTAATACTTTTAGGATTCACCGCCTTTATAGCTTTATTATATTGGGATTACCGAGGCATGACAATCACTGAATCAAATAACTTATTTGAACAAGTGTCTGCCTCTGATTGTCGCAACGTCAAAGCTCAGGATGTGCACATCGCCTACATCACAGATGAAAATTATCTCCATCCAACTCAAGTGTCAGCCTTCTCCGCCATTCAGAACAAATGCCCCCAAACTATTTATTACTTTCATATCATCGCGGTCAATATGGATGCAAAACAAGCAGAACCTTTTTTCCAACCACTTGCCCAAGCCGATGTTCACTTTGAAATTATTCCACAAACTGAACTTATTGGCAAAAAATTTCCAGTACACCACATTACATCCGCAGCCTTATTGAAATTGGTTTTACCTGAAATTCTTCCCAATCTAGATCGTATTATTTTTTTGGATTCAGACACATTGGTGATGAAAGATCTGCAAGAGCTATTTACAACAGATTTACAAGACTTTGTCATGGGGGCTGTATCGGATATCGGTATTATCGCACAAGGGGACTATTTACAAAATCTCAACTTTAGACAACCCATTTATTATAACGCAGGCATGCTGTTGATGAATCTAAAAAAAATGCGTCAAGAAAAAATTTCAGATCAACTGAAAAACTATCTATACCGTGCCAATGGACTGGTGTTTTTAGAACAGGATACCTTTAATATCGTCTTACAACAGCGAATTAAAACACTGCCTTACAAATACAACTGTGCAGCCATTTTGGAGATTGAAAAGGGCTATCCACGCACCGTAAGAAAGGCCCCTCTCACCTTTTGGCAATATCTGAGAGATCGTATTTTTTCAACAGAGTTTAAATATGCATCCAATTTCTTCATATTACACAAAAATGAGCTGCCCTTTTTATGGCATAATGTCTTTAAAGAAACAGCGATATTCCATTATTTTGGGGCCTGGAAACCATGGAATGGGCCTCATCCTAAAAATATTTTTGTAGCATCATATTTTAATTTATGGCATAAATATGCCGATCAACTTGAGCAATTAAAAGAGGAACACTAAATTGATTGCTTTTCCTCTAAATCCATTGCGTCTTTTAAACTTAGCCGTCTTTATGCGAGGACAAGTTTTTATTTTACCCGTTTTGTACCTTTTTTATCAGCAAAATGGACTCCGTCTCAGTGATTTTTTTTATTTTCAAGGCATTGCGACATTTACTTCTTTATTATTCTACATACCTGCAGGATATTTAGCTGATATTATTTCCAAAAAGAAGATTTTAATTTTATCAATGACATTTGCGTTGAGCCGCGCCCTGTTATGGCTGTGCTTTTCGGGTTATTGGATTGTTTTAACGGGTGAAATTGCCTATGCTCTGTCACGTCCTTTTTTTTCCGGCATTGTGGACAGTTATATGTGTGATTATTTAAAAACACAAAATCACCAACACAAAATGATTCAAAATTACGGTCACTTAAATTTCTATATGTCTTTATCATCAGCAACCAGTGCTTTAATTGGACCTTTTTTTCTGGCTGATTTTCCCATCAAATTTTTGATTTTACTAGAATTAGTCTTTATCTTTCTGACAATACTTTTCTTATTCCACTTGCCTGAAACCCCCATCACAAACAACGCACACCTGACACTGGGGCAAAGATATCTGCGTATTTTTAAAGTTTGTGCTGTTATGACACACAAAAAAAATCTTTTGATCCCGATGCTCTCTTCGGGCATATTTACAGCCACAACTATCTTGTTAGTCTGGTGCTTTCAACCCCTTATGTTAGCCAGTTTCATCCCCATTATTCTGTTCGGTGTTATCAGTTTTTTCAATCATGCTAGCCGCTCTATTTTTAGTTGGCTAAGTCCTCAGATAGAACGTTGTATTTCACTGCACCACCTCCACCACTTGACAAGCGCGTGTTTTTTCCTCTCCCTCATAGGGATAATAGCCGCTTTTATGTTGCACAATCCATATCTCACAACAGTTTGTTTATTGATGGTTTGTCTTGCAACAGGCATTCAACTGACCTATACAATTTTTGCCATTTCTTATGTCCATTCCCAAATAGGCTCTCTGAACAGAGCCCTTGTCTCCAGTTTAAACTTTATGATTGCCGCCGCGTTCTCAAGCGGACTTTTGGTTGTGTTTAAAGAATGCATACAGCTTATGCCCATAGAAGATGCTTTGATGGGTTATACAGTTCTGTTTGGATTGAGTGGTATTCTTTTAATAAAAAACCAACTCAAAAAGTAAAAGGGCAAATGTCTTTTGTGTAGTTTTTGTGTGCTTATCAAATTAAACTATAAGCAACTCACCGAATCTAAATAAAGGGATCATATCTCAATGGAGGGGGCGTAATCACTCATAAGAAGTTGCATTTTTTGCCTCAATAAAAATCACTTGTGATGCAAGCATTTTTTGTTTTTAACGCCGCCCAAATAAAGATGACTTGCAATTTTTGAGAAAACATGGTATAATTATGTTCTCAAAAAAACAGAAGGAGTTGTATGAGTAAAATTTTGCAGAGCGGGGAGTTGGCTGCTCAAGAGGCTTTGTCGTCTAAGAAAAGCATTCTTCCAAAAGGTGTGACGGAAACTGAAAGTTATGATCCAAACACAAAGATTCATAAGACGGAACAGTGGAAAAAGGGTGTCTTGATCCATATGACAGAAAAAAGCGAAAAAGGTCGTCTTAAACGAACAGAGTATAATCCAGATGGCTCTGTTCAGGCTGTGGCAGAAGTAAACGAGCACCAGCAATTGGAACGCATAATTTATCCAGCCGTCAAAGGGCGCCAAAACAAAATTTATACCTTTGAATACGATTCTAATGGTTTTTTGGTGCGACAAAAATCACGGTTTGGTGTGTCTTTGTTGCCGACAGTGATAGAGTGGTGGCGCCACCCTATCAGACAGACACGTTTTTCTAAATGGAATGGGAAAGCGACTTCGTTTGTGGAGGGCTTTCAAGAGCCTGATAGTAATGAATATGAGGGTAAGACTAAAGGTACTTTTGATAATGGCAAAATTGTGAAAGTGGTGGCGTATGATTTTATGGATCATGTTAGACGCATTCAACATTATCGGAATGGAGGCTTGTTTCAAGAGATTTTTTATGAAATTCAAGGTAAGCTGACCCGTCAACGGCGCTATGCTACTCAGAAAAAAGGTGGTTTTTTCCTGCAAACGATCTCGGAGCAAGTTTTTGATGGCAAAAGGACATGTATTGGCACAAAATTTGTGGAAAAAATGTTCAATTTAGAAAATGAACCTCAGCTGGAACATGTCTATATTGATGGAAAGTTGGCAGAACGTATTGTCTATTATAGCCATGGGAAAAAATATCCTGGTGAAAAAATGGAATGCGACTATAACAAAGATGGGCAATGTGTGGAAGAAAGATTTTTGACTTGTTCCAATGAATTGCTGAATGTGGTGCGCTATGAATATAATGCTGCGGGATATTGCATAGATTCCTATAAATGGAATGGACAAAATTGGGTTTCGGAAAAGAATGCTAAAAAACAAGCCCCTGCCGAGATTGCTTTGCCTCCACTTGTAGCTCAGGACAAAAAGCCATCTTGTCAATTTCCTGCGCCAATTTTAGGCAGTAGGCGAATCTAGTTTCTTTGTTAAAGAAATGGCTCTTTAAAAAAAGACTTGCAATTTGTTTTAAAATTTGCTAAAATAAGGACACTGTCAACCTTGTGGGGTTGTAGCTCAGCTGGTTAGAGCGTCTGCCTGTCACGCAGAAGGTCGAGGGTTCGAGCCCCTTCAATCCCGCCATTTATTTTAAAAGTCCCTATTATATGGGACTTTTTTATTGCTTTTTGAGGCCTCATTTTACTTGGCCACGTGGCCTGGCCACAAAACCTAGCCACAAACACATCTGTGGCAGATACTTTTTGTAAGCATTTTGAAACAAAATTTCCAAGTAAAACTTTGGAGTTGCCAAAACTGTCTTTTATGGATTTTTTGCCAGATGCTTTTGGAACACTTGAAAGACATCTGACCTTTTACATATTTTGCCATTTTCACAAAAAATATCCTTCCTAAGACAGGCGCTCAAGAAGGATGTGAAAGACGTTTGTCCTTTTACTTTTTTGTCATCAGAATCCTTATGACATAGCAATCCATGAATGACTTATGCAATTCGGTCATCTCCTGTTTGATAGGATAGTTGATTTTGCTTAGTTCTTGCAACATAACCTTAATGCTTTTGTTGGGTTATAAACACGCTGTTGTGAATCACTTAGATTATGAGTTCTCTCGATATGAAAACGGTGTTTGTATCACAACAAACCAGGTTGAAAGTTTTTGGGCCTGGATGAAAGTTCGTTTTGCAAAGTTCAGAGGTATTAAGTGGAAAAATATGCATCTTCATGTCGCTGAATCCGTTTGGAGATTTAATCATAGACAAAACGATATTTATTTGCTATTATTGGACTTGTTTCGAGTGATTATACCCCTTCCATCTAGGCATGACCCAAAAAATCTCTTGCATTTTGGGAAAAAATAGAGTATAATACTACCATTCCGGTAATCCTTGCTCGCTCCGGATGCGGGCTATGTTTCAGGCGGAGCGGCCATAGGGGCCTTTTCGCATAAACCGAAACGAGAAAAACCATAAGGAGAGGTAAATATGTCCTTTTATGAAAATGTATTTATTGCTCGTCAAGATTTAACACCTGCCAAGGTGAAGGAATTGGCGGACAAGTTTGCTGCCGTTATTAAAGATAACGATGGCGTTGTCGCAAAAACCGAAGATTGGGGTTTGCGTGATTTAGCTTATAAAATTCAAAAGAACCGCAAAGGTTATTACACCCTGTTGGCGATTGATGCGCCGGCAACTGCGGTCATTGAAATGGAACGTTTGATGCGTTTGGATGAAAACGTGTTGCGTCACTTGACCATCAAAGTAGATGCTTTGGAGGAAGGTCCTTCCGCTATGTTGGAAGTGCGTTCCCGTCGTCAAAAAGATGACAAGTTTGAAGTTGAAATAGAGAAAGCTGAGGTGTAAGATGGAAAAAACATTTGGATCTCGTAATTGTCCATTTTGCAAATCTGATGTTAAAGAAATTGATTACAAGGATTTGCGTTTAATTTCAAAATATATTGCAGAACGTGGTAAAATGACTCCAGCACGCGTTTCTGGACTTTGTGCAAAACATCAACGCAGTATGGCCAAGGCCATCAAGCGGGCTCGTTTCTTGGCACTTTTGCCATATGTCAGCGAAGAATAAGGAGGTTGTTATGGAAATTATCTTATTAGAACGTATTGATCGACTTGGCCAAATGGGCGACGTCGTGAACGTGAAAAATGGTTATGCACGCAACTATTTATTTCCTCAAAAGAAGGCATTGCGCAAAACTGCTGATAATATGAAGGTTTTTGAGTCTAAACGTGCTGAATATGAAGCCATCAACGCCAAGTTGAAAGCGGAAGCAGAGCAATTGGCCAAAGATTTGAAAGGATTGTCTGTCACGATTATTCGTCAAGCTGCCGAAACAGGACAACTCTATGGTTCTGTGACGGGTCGCGATATTTGCGAAGCGATTGCTGAAAAAGGCTTTAAGGTGGAGCGCCGCCATGTGGAATTGAATGTCCCATTCAAGGTGATGGGCGTGTTTGATGTGGCCTTAAAGTTGCACCCAGATGTGGAACAAACAATTCGTGTCAACATTGCTCGTTCCGAGGCTGAAGCACAAAAGGCTGCCAGCAAGGCCGCTAAAGCTGCTAAGGCTGAAAAAGAAAAGGCTGCTGTTGAGGCAGCAGCGGAAGAAGCTCCAAAGGCAGAAGAGGCCGTGGCTGAGGAACCAAAAGCTGAAAAGAAAACAAAAAAGACAACAAAGGCAAAAAAAGCCGAAAACGCTGAATAAGTTTTCTAAAAAAACAAGATAAAAATGGATGCTGCTCAGCATCCATTTTTTGATATGGTATTGCATTAAACATATACCCACCATAAATCAATGGGTAATTGGTCATCAGATTAGCACCTGAACAAGACAAACTGTCACAAACAAAAATCCCCAAGGAAACCCTTGGGGATTTATTCATATTTAAGTCTTAGAAGAACATACGTAACCGCACGCCCGCTGATTTATCATAAACATCGCGTCCATACTTTGCACGGCCATCCAAGGCATATGAACCATAAATACCTAACGTCGTTGTTGGCGTCAAATAATAGGACGCTTCCGCCTCTGCCGCCACAATGCGTTCTTCGGTGTTTTCATCATAGGACAAGCGAAGTCCTGTATCCAAGGCCCAAACTTCACATTGGCCTTGATACACACCCGCCTTGGTATTATAGATAAATTTATCACCCGCAATGCCCTTTGTGCCAGATTTTTGGCCCACAGGAATTTCAACCGCTCCAGTGATATAAGGCATGGCTTTTTGGAATTGATATCCCAGCTTTGCTTCACCCGATACATACTTATATTCACCATCAAAGTTCTTTAAACGATCTTGCCCATACCGAGCCGAAACTTGCAATCTGACGGGGCCGGACAAGGCATTCCATGCTAAACCAGCATTCCACAAAATATTTTCATTATCTCTGACAGACTTTTGTGCAGGCTGAGCCAAAAATTTGCCAGGCGTTCCCTTCCACTTATCCCACGTATTTCCAAATGAGCCCACCACAGCTAAAGAATCAATAACACCAACTTGGATATCTTCCTTTGCCAAAAGGCGATTGGATTTTAAGTAAGAGCCCTTATTTTTGCTGACTAATCTTTGCACACCCACAGAGGTAATAGAACCCACTTGACCTTTTCTGGCCAAATAAAATGGATTTGCCACATCCTCAGCCATCACTGCACTTGAAACAACCAAGATGCTACTGATCATCAAAAATTTCTTAAACATATTATTCCCCTTTCATTGAAATAAAGGAACACAACAACATTGCGCTCATATCACAGTTTAAACAAAAACAAGCTCCTGTCAAGAAAAAAATTAAATTGCCTACTTGATTTTTTACAAAAGTTAAGATATGGTAAAGAAAAAGGAGGCTTCGTGCATATTTTATTGATTGAAGATGATCGGGCGATGAGCCAAAATATCTCGCTTTTATTAAAGCGCGCGGGGATGATTGTGGAATCAGCTCTACTGGCCAAAGATGGGCTTGAACTGTTAAAAATCTACGAATACGATTTGATTATTTTAGACTTAATGTTACCAGATATGACAGGCGCCGATGTCCTGCGCTCCATTCGTGCATCGGGCATCAAAACGCCTGTACTGGTTTTGTCCGCCATAGAATTAGCCAACAAAAAAGTTGAATGTTTGTCCTGTGGCGCCGATGATTATGTGAACAAGCCTTTCAATGCCGATGAATTGGTGGCACGCGTCAATGCCATTGTGCGACGCAGCAAAGGGCATGCTGAATCCACCGTCAGCGTGGGCAAAATGGTCATTGACTTGAACACAAAAGTGGTAACCGTAGCCGACAAAGTATTACCCTTAACCGCCAAGGAATATGCGCTGATTGAATTGTTGGCGTTGAAAAAAGGGGCAACCGTCAGCAAAGAGCAATTTTTAAATCACCTTTACAACGGCATGGATGAACCAGAAGTCAAAATCATTGATGTCTTTTTCTGTAAAATCCGCTCTAAAATCAAGGAGCTTTCGGGCGGTGAGGACTATATCACAACCGTCTGGGGCCGAGGCTATATCTTGCAGGAACATCCTATTCCGTAAAACAACTTCTTTCTTCAAATTAAAAAATCCCGAGATATTTCGGGACTTTATGTGATACAAACTCAAAAATTACTTGATAGGTTTTTCCGTAAATTCCACATGCTTGCGGGCTTTACGATCGTATTTACGCACCTTCATTTTTTCCGTGTGCGTTTTTGGATTTTTCTTTGTAATATAAAAATACCCAGTTCCCTCCGTACTGACGAGGCGAATCTCATTTTTTACATTTTTCTTTGCCATGATATAACCTTTTGCTAAATTAAAACTGACGCTATTTTAATGATTTTTGATATAAATGTCAAGAAGATTTTTTGTTTTTTAACACTTTCTTGATCCATTGGCACACATGCTCCGTGAAAACATCACGATGAATCGGCTTTTTCAGCGACATTTCATAGGGCGCAAACGCAATTACATGGGCCTCTTTTTCCAACAATGTCTCAGGTGCTCGCTCCATCAAAAATTGTTGCCACTTCACATCGCTCAGCTTGGCCACAGCCGCCCGACCATCGGCCGCCATCGCCACTCGGCGCAATAATTGAGAAACTTTTTTGATATAAGCCAAATCTTTCTTTTCGCCCTGATTGAGTTTTTTAATTTTACGCACCGCATAAACATCGGGACGAT
>JAZLCF010000133.1:0-8071 GCA_045614105.1 Alphaproteobacteria bacterium
CATCCCTTTGCGCACAGCCCTTGCTCCCTTACGAACAACCTCGGCCGTGTCCTTCACTTTTTGGACCATTTCTTGGCGACGCAATGCTTTATTTTTATGCTTTTTGTGTGTCATTTAATCCCTCCAACAAACCGCATTATATCTCAACCATGAAAAAAAGTATAGACTTTTTTTGCAATTTTTTCATTAAAGCCTGGAATTTGCATCAATTGAGTCATGGAGGCCCCGGAAATTGCCCGCACAGAACCAAAATGCGTCATCAAATCTTTTTTGCGCTTTGTCCCAATTCCTTCTATCTCCAACAAAGTTTCATGGAACATTTCGCGACTTCTTTTCACCCGATGCGATCCAATCGCAAATCGATGTGCCTCATCACGCAAGCGTTGTAATAAGAACATCACCTGACTTTTATGATCCGGCACAATTGGCGTTGTCGGCGCTGTATCTAAAAATAAAGTTTCCAAACCTTTGTCGTGTTGCCCAGCCCCTTTTGCCATCGCCAACACACGCACGCCTTTGATACCCGTTTGGTGCAGCACCGTCAATACTTGACTCATTTGCCCCTTGCCTCCATCTAAAATGATAGCATCTGGTAAATCCTGTTCTTTTAAACCTCGCACCAAGCGACGCATCAAAACTTCACGCATCATACCAAAATCATCATTTGTCTTTGCCCTCTCAATATTAAAGCGCCGATACAGATTTTTTTGAAATCCCTTTTCCGTTGCCACAATCATAGCGCCCACAGCGGCCGCCCCTTGGATATGGCTATTGTCATAAACTTCTACTTTGTCCAACTTGGGCAGTTGCAACAATTGTTGCAAAGCCTGCCAATTTTCATGAGCCACACCTTCTTTATTCATATTTTGCAACAACGTTTGATGCGCATTTTGTATGGCCTCTTGCATCCACTTACGCCGAGCCAAACGGAAAGGCGGACAGCTGACCAATACACGCTTGCCAACCATTTCCGACAAAGCCTTTTCAAAGGCCAAACGCCCCTCTATTTTAGTGGACAGACAAACAACCCGTGGTGGCGTTGTTTTATCATAAATTTGCAACAACAAATTCGGTAAATCCTCCACATTAAAATCTTTAATAATCTGATAGATATTACCCGATAAATTGGACCGATGAAAGAAAACTTGCACGCATGTATAAACCCCCTGTGTCACAACAGCCACCACATCCGTTGGCTCAGAATATTGAGTATTCCCCGTCCCTTGAATATGGTTCAACGCCAAAATTTTATCCCTTACCAAAGCCGCCTTTTCAAATTCTTGAGCTTGAGACAAATGCAACATCTCTTCCCTTAATTTGTTTTGCAACTGAGTAGATTTGCCCATCATAAAGTCACGCACTTGGGTGGCAATTTTATCGTATTCTTTATCACTCACGCAGCCACAGCAAGGCCCCGCGCACCGTTTAATTTGATATAATAAACACGGGCGTTTACGCGCAGCAAAATAAGTATTAGAACACGAACGAATACCAAAAATCTTTTGCAACGATTTAATGGTTTCATTGACCGCTAAGCCCGAATCAAAAGGACCAAAATAAACAGCATCTTTTTTTCGATCCCCCCTGTATTTGCAAAGACGCGGATATTTTTCTTTTGTCAGCACAATATAGGGATAACTTTTATCATCCTTCAGTAAAATATTGTAGTAAGGTCTGAATTGTTTAATCAGTTCCGCCTCCAATAAAAAGGCCTCGGATTCACCGGCAGTTTCAATGGTAATCAGATCATGTACTTTACTGACCATTTGACGAATGCGATACGATAAGCGATTTTCTTGTGTATAATTTAAAAGACGATGTTTTAAGTTTTTCGCTTTTCCAACATACAAAACCTTTCCAGTCTCATCTAGCATACGATAAACACCAGGTCTGGCCGACACCTGTTTTATTTTTTCACGCAGCAAATCCGCTCCAACTTTTGGTTTCATCTATTTCAAAATATCATTTTTTTCAGGAAAAAGCAATAAAAGCACAAAATAATACTTGCCAACGTACCCTTTTTTGGATAAAAATACAAGTATGTGGAAAGTGTTTTTTTTCATATTAGCATTTCTAACGGGAGGGGCTGTGGCTCAGCCCTTGTCTTGTTTGGTTGCTGATGTGGACAGTGGCTATATTTTAACAAAAGAAAATGCCGACACGCCTCTTCCCCCAGCTTCGCTCACAAAAGTGATGACATTATACCTGACTTTTTCGGCACTAGAAAAAGGATGGTTCACCATGGACTCTCCTTTACCCATTTCCGAATATGCGGCCTCTCAAGAGCCATCCAATCTTTCATTAGTAGCAGGCGACACGATTACCGTCCGCGAAGCAATTTTGGCTCTGATTGTCAAATCAGCCAACGATGTGGCTGTTGTTTTGGCAGAAAGTATGGCGCACAACGAACCAGAGTTTGCCGAAATGATGACACAAGCCGCCGCACAATTAGGCATGTATCGCACTGTTTTTAAAAATGCCTCTGGACTACACCACCCCAATCAATTTACCTGCGCACAAGATATGGCTATTTTAACCTTAGCAACGATTAAGAATTTTCCGCAATACTACCCTCTTTTTGCCACGCAATCTTTCACATATAAAGGCCGTGAATATCACACTCACAATCATGTTTTATTGGATTATCAAGGTGCCGAAGGCTTTAAAACAGGATATATTTCGGCGGTAGGTTATAACATTATCTCCACTGCCACACGCCAGAACAGGAAACTGGTAGGTATCGTTCTGGGAGATCAATCAGCCCCAGAGCGGGACAATTACGTTAAAGCCTTATTGGATAAGGGCTTCCAAAAAGTTCAGCATCAACAACAAGCTGTCTCACAAGGGAAATTACACCCCGTGTTTGATCCACTCCACCGTAAAAGTATGGTCAGTCGCTTAAATATGGATGTTTTTGCCCCTGTTATGGCAACACAAACACAAAAAGCCGTGGCTGTTGGTAAGAACTGGGCAAACAAACCAATCCCCGTTCCTCCCTCCTCATCCACCCCAGAAATTAGCGTTGCACAAACAACCTACGATTGGGCTATTCAAGTGGGAGCATTCAGCACACCAGAGCGCGCTCTCAATATGGCCAATGAAGCATTATCTCTACTCAATCATCCAAATTGTTCAGTTCAAACACAGCGCAACAACAACATTTATCGTTCCCGTTTAATTGGTTTTAAGACAAAACAAATGGCTGAAAATGCCTGTTCTACCTTGCAAAGCAATCGGCATCCTTGCTTCGTCTTATTACCACAGGGGGATAAATGAAATGGCTTTTATGGGGGCTGATTTTACTGAAAATATTTCCCTGTTTGGCAGAGGAAGCAGATGAGCAAACGCTGTTCACCCAAGATAAAACTTGTGCTATTCATTATTTAACCCCAAAACAAAAGAAACTATGGACAATCACCGTAGACGAAGGATATTGTCAAAAGGGCTGGGTCAATGGTTTTACAACCGTGTTGATTAAAGATTCACTAGACCGAACAGCACACGAACTCAAGGGTTTTTTTCATCAAGGTTATTGGCTTTCAGACTTCCCTGGGGTTATAGAAGATATCAAACGTTTGACACCGAAAAAAGGCATACAAAATCTGTTGTTCAAAATTCAATCTGACAAATCTGTTGATTTTTATTGGGTGACCGAAAGCTCCTTAACAGACGGAGAATACCCTGTGTTTAACATTTGCCCCAAACATCCCACTTTGATGGCTGTACATGAACCAGCCACAGACTTTGGTCAAAGCACTTTTCAAACTCAAATTTTGAAGGTGGCTCAAAACTTGTTAAAACAACAATGTCCCTCAGCTCAAGAATTTACATTGGTTGGGGGGACACAACAGATTCTTTCGGAAAAAGATGGCCCCTTCCACGCCAACATCAATATCCCCGCCGAAGAAACAACTGTATCTTTCACATCCCCCATTCCTATAAAAGAAAAATTACATCCCACCGAATTGCGTCGCGAGGCAGCCGAGAATTTAATTACCATCCATCCTGAAATCATTTCAGAGACAGAGACATCAGAAGAAACTGTTTCCAATAACACTCCCCCCATCTCTCCTCTTTCAGATATCTCTAATTTGTCACAAATACAATCCGCTGTTGACATGGCTTTAATAGCCCACATTTTAAAAAGTCCTGTACAAGGAAAAGTTGTTTTATACATTGATTCGTCTGAATCTGCCCATGAATTAACAGTAACCCGTCCTCTCCCCTTAAATTTAAAGACAACACACCCTATTCAGAAAGGCTGGCATCTGATTACAGGCGTATTTAAACCACAAAAAGATGCCACAGAAATTCACATTTTATCGGCAATCCCTTGCCTGAAAGAATGGTGCGCAGATGAAAATTAAAGTTTTGTATATCTTTGGCATTGTTTGTTTTCTCGTTTTAATGGGCTGGATATTATTCACACATGACCGAGCACAAACACTTCATGCTCAATTAGCCACCAATGGCTTTCTCTCAAATGATTTATCAGCCCGTGCACAAAGCAGCACACTGACCGGAGAGGCCTTGATTTTATATGATATCACACATAGCAATTACCCTCATTTAACAGTCAAACGTGGACAATTCCAAAATGATATCACACATTTAACCTTTTCATTGCAAGGGCTAAACGGCGACTTATTTGATTATCTGAATCAAACACAACTACGCTCTTTTAAAAAGCAGCTGGATCTGTATAATCCCACGGCTCATTTATTGACCAACCCATTTATGACCTTAGCAATTTTAGGAGAATACAACCTCAATTTAGACATCTTGCTTCAAGGCATTAAAAACGCCCCCAATCAAATCAGTCTTAATATCATTATCTACAAACAAAATCAGCAAAAAATACATCTCTCAACAAAACTAACTCCCAAATATCCAAATACCTCTTTATACGAAAATTTAAAAGAACAAAAACTGGCATTTCAACTAAAATATATTTGCCCAGAGTGGAAACAACTGTTAGACGATTACTGCCTCAGCAAAAACAAACCTTTCATTACAGAGGAAAGTTTCTTTGAGTTTAACCTTATAAAATAGAGGTCAACAAAAACAAAAAGCTCAAGGTACACAGCAAAACAATATTGATTAAAATACAATCATCTAATGTTTGTTTCAATCGGTGTCCAAACTCATAAAACGTTCCACGATCCAAAACAATCCATAGCAATACACGAATTGCCAACGCAATCAACGAAGCCACAATGTACAGTTTTGAATTATAGATAAAAAAAGACAAAGGACGCTCTTCGGTTCTTAATGAGAAAATATAAAAAGCCATCAAAATGCCACACAACGATACCAAACGAAAAGAAAACATCTTTGATAAAATAGATTCATTCATGCTAGTCCTCCTTTACCGACGACGACGCCGTCTTCTGGTTGTTGTTGACTGTTTCTTGTCCGCTGCTTCTTTGACTTTTTGTTCTTTTTTTAAATCGTCTTCTACAGGAGAAGTCATCTGTCCCAACACATTATTTTGAATATTGATAAATTCTCGTCGAGCTTGCTCCAAATCCGACAAACTCATTTCCGTTTTTAACTGGTTCAGCGTTGTGATAGCGGGCTCATAATTTTGACTGGACGCCCAAGAAAGCCAAGCATGACCAATGGCAGAATTAGCGGACACACCCTTACCATTGACATACATAATCCCCAAGGCATATTGTGCAGGTGCATATCCCTGAGAAGCCGCATATTGATAATATTTCATTCCTTTCTCAGTCTCAACTTGTCCTCCTGTACCATTTAAATAAATTTCAGCCAACGCCGCATAAGACGCTAAGTCCCCTGCCTTTGCGGCAGCAAGATAAGCCTTAATAGCATCAGCAGCTTTATTTGTATCTTGGCTCAAATAAATATCGCCCAAATAACGTCCTGCGGCAGGTTGTGACTCTATTGGAATTTTTTCCAACAACTCCATTGCGCGCGCCAAATTACGCGGAACTCCATTGCCCAAGTAATATGCAACGGCCAAATTTAACATAGCAGAAGTATTTTCTTGATTTGCAGCTTGTTGATAAAGGGCAACTGCCTTTCTATAATCTTGTGGCACAACCTCACCCTGCTCGTATAAAAAACCCATCATAGCTTGAGCTAAATGATAATTTTGATCCAAAGATTTCTGTAAATATTCTAATCCCAGTGCCACATTTTTTGTGACACCGTATCCATTCAAGTACATATACGCAACATAATACTGCGCGCGAAAATCCCCTGCATTCGCCAATGGCCGAAAAATCTGCATAGCCTCAGAATAACGCTTTGCCGAAAAGGCGGCCTCTCCACCAGCAAAATCAGCCACTACAGCGCCACTAAATAACAGCAAAAACAAAAACAAAACTAATTTCTTCATACTTCCCCTTGATTTGGATATCAGTATAAACTGCATTTTAAAAAAAAACAAGTCTTTTTAAAAAAGGTCGGAAAAAATATTTTCCGACCTGTTCACTTCAGCAAAGACTCGCTTTAGTCAACCTGTACCACAACACGACGGTTTGCAGCTGGCGCACCGAAAGCAGTTGTTTCTCCGTGAGCCTTCACAGAAATACGCTTAGCGTTGACACCTTCTTTGACCAAATAGCTCTTAACGGCCTCAGCCCGGCGTTTGGACAAATCAACGTTATAACTGGCATTACCTTCTTCAGAAGCATAGCCGTTAGCTGTGACCTTCTTATCCTGATTGACCGTCGCGTTCAAACGCTTTGCTGCTGTTTTCAAAGCAGATTCATCAGCTGCCGTCAAGTTAGCAGAGTCAAACCCAAACAAGGAATCTGTCATATCTAAGATGACTTCCCCTGTTTTGCAAGGCTTTGCCCCACAATCGTTTTCGCACAAATTTGCACAAGCACTGGTCAATAAAGCTAAACCAGCAACTAATAATAAAGACTGTTTTTTCATAATTCACTCCTTTTTTATGATTTAACAATGTCTAATTTAATCCTTTTATTTTTGGAATGCAAGTGTTTTTTTTAGTTTGTTTGAAAAGAAACTTGACAAAGCGTTTTAAAAGGCGTATAATAAGGGGCATCTATCGAGCGCGGGGTAGAGCAGTCCGGTAGCTTGCCAGGCTCATAACCTGGAGGTCATGTGGTTCAAATCCCATCCCCGCAACCAATAATCACAAGTCGTCAGCAATGACGACTTTTTCTTTTGTTTTTAATCGCTTACAAAAGTTCGAATGTCCAAGTATCAAAATCGGCCTTTTGGGCCCATTTACGAACTCCTGTTTCAAAAAATCCTTCAGAGAAATTTCATATTGACTTTTTGACATTTTTAGACTTTAATAAAGACTCTGATTGTTTAAACATTAATTTATAGGAGGATCGGATGAGCAATCTCAAAAATTTTATGGAACAAAATAACGAAATATCTGAAATAAAAGCATCTTTAGGGACTGCATCTCCAGAACAACTGAAGAAATTTTTTGATTCTTTTGCTAAAAATGACTTAACCTCAGATGGAACACCACGGACACTGGAGTCTTGTGATCCGTATACATTGCAATATGACAAAAATGGTAATCTTGGGCTTGTAATGGCGAGATTAAATGATAAATCTGGACTTGGCGTTCTAAAAACAAAAGATGGCTTCTCCGTAATAAGGGGCAAAATAAAAGAAATGAAAAATGGCTGTTTTAGCATATATGGCAACGATTATTCTGACTATGATACAAATTCCATTCTGCTTAAAAGAACGATATACCAACCAGACAACTCGTATTCCGTTCAACACTTCGAAAATGGACATCTAGCATCTACATCTTTCTATGACAAGGACAACAATCTCATAAAAAAAAGTACAAATAACGGTAAACTTCCTTCTAACAGAGGTAAACTTCCGGATATGTAACTGCTCTCTTGGGACGATTTTTCGTTCGCAAATTGCGCACCCAGTCCAACCAGAAAGCAAAGGGTCAACCGAAAGGTTGGCCTTTTTGATTTATACGTGGGGTGGGGGGTGAACCACAGGTTCGGCCGCAGCGTCAGCATAGGCAACGCCGTAGGCGGCCCCGAGGCAAAAGCCGAGCGGGTGAGTGCCCTAGCGCGAATAAATCCCA
>JAZLCF010000134.1:0-1991 GCA_045614105.1 Alphaproteobacteria bacterium
CCACAGCATCAGACAGAAGATCTCCATCAATCAGCTTCTTCTTTATCAGTTCAGAAAGCTCCCAACGGGTAAGACCTGCCACCTTGATAGGACCCAGTACAGGGAAATCGATCATACCGTCATTATCAACAACGTAACCCATAAGACGCTGCTGATAGCTGCTGGTCACAACTTCCGAACCAGCCTGATAGCTGACAACAGGAAGGTTGAACATAGCTACAAGCTCAGGATTGCGGCTGGACACCACAATGGAAAGCATGTCCTTCGGCTGGATAACAATACCGGCATGCTTGTCAATCTGCTCCGGATGATCCACTACCTTGTTCTGGAAATAGGCAATATCCTTGGCTGCTCCGCAAGATGTCAGAACCATAGCCACCACTGCCAAAACAATGAATGAATTTTGTTTAAATATCATAACGCGTTAATTATTATCAAGTCTTCGCACGCGCGTATACACACGTACACACACGAATCTTCAAAGATAATGATAATTGCGTTATTTTGCAAAAATTATGAAATCAGAGGACGCTATTTGAGAATAAATGGAAATTAATATGGAAAGTTTGCGTAAGCGCCCTTGACCGCTCGGGCGAGTTTTAGTTAAAACCTGATCGAGCGGTATGGCTATTGAAATATCTTAAACTGCGCCATCCATGATTTGGCCTGTTTTTATGGACGGGGGTTTGTTTTGATGTCTGTCATCCATGATTTGGCCAGTTTTTATGGACGGGAACTCACTTTAGCGTCCGTCATCCATGATTTGGCCAGTATTTATGGATGGGAGTTTGTTTCTGATGTGTCCTTTTGGTTGGGCGGTTCAACTTCCGATATTGATTTTGCCGATTTTTATGGACGGGAGTTCATTTTGAGGTAAGTTGTCGAAAGAAACTTCTTGATGCATAAATCATACATCAAGATGCATTATTGAGACGGTCACCGTCGCCGGAATATACGACCTCCGTCGACTACAGTCAAGCTCTGTGGGCGGCTCTGCCTAAGGGCCGTCCTCGCGCTTGACTATTGCCCGGTTATCACCCCAAATGTCCACATGGAACTTTTTTAGAGAAATCTATCACCCCTAATGTCCAGGTGCCCCAAAAAATAATAATTATTTCGGATTTGCTCACCGCGTTCGCATCCCTTGACGCTCGCCGCGGGACCCTTGCAGGCTGAAAGGCCAGAGCTAAGGCCATACTATAAATCCAATATCCGGTCGCAAGATAGGAACACATTCTGCACCTTGGAGAAGGGACTATAAACGAAAAATGCCCTTCTAGCAATCTAGAAAGGCATTTCGTAGTTTTTGGTGGGAGCAGAGGGAGTCGAACCCCCGACCCTCTGCTTGTAAGGCAGATGCTCTAAACCAACTGAGCTATGCTCCCGAAACGGACTGCAAATATACGCCTTATTTCTGAATCTGCAAACTTTTATTTCAAAAACATTCATCAATTCACATTAAATGCCATAAAAGTTGCTATCTTTGCATTCTATTCATGGGGATGTTTTGGTTTTGACAGCATCAGACATTGGATAGTAAGCACGTCGGGCTCTGTAGGCCAGCCCGTAAATCTCGACCTTCAAACAATTAGTTGGCAACAACAATTATGCACTCGCTGCGTAGTCTGCAAAGCACACTACCTTAATCCGCGGGGTCAAGGCTACCTCGCCGACGAGTATCCCTCCAGTCTTTAGGCCGGTTATGACTGGTACACGGGGTATCATCCAAACCGGATGCTCGGAGTGACTCCTTTAAGCTCCGCTAAGATTTAGAGGATAAGCTTTGGGTAGCCTGTCTGTCGGCAGCCCATGGACGAAAAACAAAGTCAGACTAAGCGTGTAGAAAGCTCTCTGGTGCGGTGTTTGGACGGCGGTTCGAGTCCGCCCATCTCCACAATTCAGATTGATAATCAGTCTATTACAGTCTTTACGCAGAGATTTACGCAGAATTATTCGTAAAATCTCTGCGTAAATCTTATTTTATGCCATTG
>JAZLCF010000135.1:0-6233 GCA_045614105.1 Alphaproteobacteria bacterium
ATGCCAATTGTTGGTTATGGTGGTAAAACAGTCAATTATTTGCGTCTGTACACAGCTAAATCTGGGAATGCTTTGGATATTGAGTTATTTAACAAAGGTGGTTATGTGGCAGCCGTGGAAGAAAATATACGCGTTGAAACGATTTCTAAGGTTTTATATCCTTCGGATGAAGTGGAAGAAGGCCGTGAGTTGCGTTTGGTGCAGCAGTATTTTTTTGCTTCTTGTGTGATTCAAGATATTTTGCGGCGTTTTAATGAGGAAAATCTGCCGTTTGAGGAATTGCCGAATCGGGTGGTGATTCAGCTGAATGATACACATCCGACGCTGGCCATTGTGGAGTTGATGCGTGTCTTATTGGATGTTTATCAGTTGGATTGGAATAAAGCGTTTGAGATTACGTGTCGGTGCATGGCTTATACAAACCATACTTTATTGCCAGAAGCTTTGGAAAAATGGCCCGTAGCGTTGTTTGAAAAGTTTTTACCGCGGCATTTGTTGATTATTTATGAAATCAATGAATGGTTGATGCATGAGGTGCGTACCAAGTATCCGGGAGATAATGCCAGACTTGCTCGTATGAGCTTGATAGAGGAAGGCTCAGAAAAACAGGTGAGGATGGCCAATTTGGCTGTTGTTTGTTCGTTCTCAGTCAATGGGGTGGCAAAAATTCACAGCGAGTTATTAAAACACAATTTAATGCCTGATTTTTATGATTTATGGCCGCAAAAGTTTAACAATAAAACAAACGGGGTGACACCGCGGCGGTGGCTCTTGTTGGCAGATCCTGTCTTATCATCTTTTATCACGAAACATATTGGCTCGCGGTGGGTGACACATTTGGAGGAGTTAAAACGGTTAGAGCCCTTGGTGCAAAATGAATCTTGCTTGAAGGAAATCAATTCAATTCAATATGCGAACAAAGTGCATTTGGCGAAATATTTGCGTGAAATGCAGGGTATTGAAGTGAATCCAGAGGCCTTGTTTGATTGTCAAGTGAAGCGGATTCATGAGTATAAGCGCCAGCTGTTAAATGTGTTTCACATTATTCATCAGTATTTTTCAATTGTGCAAGATGGTGAAAAATTGCCCTGTCCACGCGTGTACATTTTTTCAGGGAAAGCTGCTCCAGGGTATGCGTTTGCAAAGTTGATCATTAAATTGATTAGCAATGTGGCAAAAGTGGTGAATGTTGATAAACGCGTGGAAAACCAAATTAAAGTTGTTTTTATACCAGATTATAAGGTGTCTGTGGCAGAAATGGTGATGCCAGCTGCGGATGTCAGTGAGCAAATTTCTACCGCTGGTTTTGAAGCATCTGGTACGGGCAATATGAAACTCACGATGAATGGTGCTCTAACGGTGGGTACTTTGGATGGAGCGAATGTGGAAATTTTAGATGCAGTAGGCTCTGAAAATTTCTATCTGTTTGGATTGACGGCCGAGGAGGTGTTGGCGCGTCATCAAAGCAACGGGCATCATCCTTGGGATTATTACAATAACGATTTTAGAATCAAACGCGTTATGGATAGTTTGGTGGATGGCACGTGGACTTTGGATGAAGATAAAAACCTATTTATGGATATTTTCCAGAACATAATGTTTCAAGATTATTACCTTGTTTTGGCGGATTTTGATTCTTATCTTGCTGTTCAAAAAACGATTGGAAATGATTTTAATGACAGGATGTTGTGGGCCAGAAAATCATTACTTAATATTGCTCGTTCTGGTTATTTTTCTATTGATAGAACGGTGGATGATTACGCCAAAGACATTTGGAAAGTCAAACCAGTCATTGAGGATTAGATGAAAAATATGTTGCGTTTTTTTGGTCGACGGAAAGGAAAGCCTTTGGGGGTTTCTCGTGAACGTTTAGTGCAGGATCTTCTGCCTCGTGTGCAATTGACCTTGCCGAAACGAGGTCAATTGAATTTGCAACGATTATTTCCCTTTAAACCAGACGAGATGTGGTTAGAGGTTGGTTTCGGAGGGGGAGAGCATTTAGCCGCACTTTCCAAGATGTATCCTGATGTTGGTTTTATTGGCGCTGAACCTTTTATGAACGGCGTGGCGTCTTTGCTGGCTCATCTGAATGGATCGCATCGTTTTCCAAAAGAAGAGACTGGATTAGAGCCAGATCGCTCGGATAATGTGCGTATTTGGCCAGATGATATGCGATTGGTTTTTCCTAAATTGCCAGATTCCGTTTTTGATCGTGTATTTGTGCTCTATCCTGATCCGTGGCCCAAGGCAAGACATGCTGAGCGCCGTTTTATCAATCAGAATAATTTAGCAGAAATTTATCGATTGCTGACACCTACGGGGCATTTGTTTGTGGCGACGGATGTGGTGGGTTATGCAGATTGGGTGCAGGAGCAAATAAAAATTTTCAAAAAATTTTGTCTGGTCAATAAAAAATTATCCACTCCGCCGAAAGATTGGGTGGCAACACGCTATGAACAAAAAGGGATTGCCGCAGGACGTCAACCAATTTATTTTGTTTTTACGAAAAAAAGTGCTTGACGCAGATAAAAAAAGTGATTAAACTGAAAAATATAGGATATTTGATAAACATAAAAACGGGAGAAAAAAATGAATTATAAAACAGTCAATTTAAAAGATGGTCTTGAGATTTTGTTTAGCGGTTCCTTTACTTTCCGTGATCATGATACATTCTTTGAGGTTGTGTCTATGATTAAAACTGGTCATAACAAAAAGATTATCTTTAATTTTTCCGAGTGTGATTTCTTGGATTCTGCCGCGTTGGGAATGTTGGTGATTGCTCATGATGAGGCCGCTGCGAAAGAGGTTTCTTTGTCAATTGCAGGAGCAAAAGGGAAAGTTAAAGACGTATTATTTGCGGCGCGCTTTGATACCCTGTATGATTTTGAAGATTAAAAGGAGCTGAAATGGCGTATAAGTTGCCAACTGTGGCGCAGGTGCAAGAGGTGGATTTGTCGTGGCAACGTTATTTGTTGCCCTCTATTCACAAAGAAGGTGTCAAGATTTTGTTGGTGATGTTGGCCTTCTTTTTTGTGTTAGGTCTTTTGTGGAATGGTGTTTGGGTGATTGGAGGACCAGTTTTGGTCTTTTCGTATTATTTCTTTCGTAATCCAGATCGTGTGACGCCTGTGGGAGAGGGATTGATTATATCCCCAGCTGATGGTATCGTCAGCAATATCAAGGAAATGGTGCCGCCCAAGGCATTGGGATTAGGAAATGAAAAATTGATCCGAATTAGTATTTTTATGAGTGTTTTTTCGGTGCATGTCAATCGGGCTCCTGTGACGGGTGAGGTGACCCATTTGGAATATATTCCAGGTAAGTTTGTTTCCGTTGCGGATAAGGATAGTGAGGATAACGAACGTCAGTTGATTGGAATGAAAACGCCGCAAGGATATAAAATTGGGGTTATCCAGATTGCTGGTTTGATTGCCAGACGAATTTATTGTCCCTTGAAGGTTGGAGATAAGTTAAAGGCAGGACAAGTCTTTGGTATGATTCGTTTTGGATCGCGTTTGGATGTCTTTTTACCCAAGGGTGTTGAACCAGAGGTATTGTTGGGACAAGTGGCCGTCGCTGGCGAAACAGTGTTGGCGCATATGAGGAATAAATAATATGACAGAAGTAATCAAACCTTTGTGCCCAAATGCTGTGACAATGATGGCGCTGGTGTTTGGCGTTTCATCCTTAAATAAAGCGATGTGGGGGGATTGGCAATGGGCGGTTTGTTTCATTCTTTTGGCAGGCTTTTTTGATTTTATGGATGGTAAGGTAGCGCGTATTTTAGGGGTGTCTAGCAAATTTGGTGCAGAACTGGATTCTTTGTCCGACTTTGTCAGTTTTGGAGTGGCTCCTGGATTTTTAATGTATAACTGGACGATGGACAGTACGTTGCGGTTAGAGGCTTTGCGTGATATTACCTATAAACCTGGTGCCATTGGTTTGTATTGGTGGGTTGTACTATTTTTTGCTTGCTGTTGTGCGTCGCGTTTGGCTCGGTTTAATACAATGTTAGGTGAAAGACAGCCTTCTTACTGGAAGCACTTTTTTATGGGAGTGCCGGCCCCAGCAGGAGCAGGTTTAGCAATGTTGCCCTTGATTTTATGGTTGGCGTTTAACGAGGATTTTTTTCGTCATCCTTTATTTGTTAGTGTGTTTGTGTTGTTTGCGGGTGTGATGATGGCCAGTCGAGTGCCAACAATCGGCTTAAAGCATCTTCATATTGCCAAGAGTATGCGTTCGTTTGTTGGTTTTTGTTTGTTAGGATTTATTTGTAGTTTGGCTACTTTCCCGTGGATTTCTTTAAGTTTGTTAGGGGTGTTGTATTTTTGTTCCATTCCTGTGGGTGTTTATGTGTTTTTGACTTTTAAAAGACAAGCGGAAACAAAAAAAGGGGGAGTGAAATGAAGAAAATTTTAATGGCGTTGATGTTGGGGGTTGCTGGTTTAGCTTTTGCGGCTGTTGCGCCCGATACGCGGCCACAAATGCGAAGACCGAAAATAATAAGACCAGATATGACCAAGCGTCCCGCTATTCCGATGAAAGCACCTGCGGATGAACAGACTGATGAGCAAGACATAAAGGAGTTGGCACGGTATCGTCAGACGTTGACAAAAGATAATATTGATGCAGTGGAGAATGTGGCACGTTTAATGCAAGATGACCCTGCGGCTTTGTTTGGTCAGATCAGCGGACAGGCACCAGAAGATTCTGCTGCAAGCAATCGTGTTTCTACATATCAAAGAACACCTGCAAATGCGACACCCGCAGAACGGTTGGCGGTTTTGCGTCCTCCATCATTGATGGATAGTATTGCTGGTGGTAAAGTGAGCGAGGAAGAGATGCAACGCCGTTATCAGAGGGCCGTTCAAAGTGTTGAACGGGTTGCTCAGACACAATTGGAACAAAGACCCTTTGGTCAAAAGCAAGCGCCCATTAGGCAGTTTCCAACAGTTGAAGATGTGAAGAATAGTGGTATTGATTTAAGTTATTTTCCAGAAAATTGGGAAGAACTGTTAAAAGAGGTTCATGAAAAACAAAAACAAGATTATCAGAAACGTTTGCAGTCTGATTCAAAAACGCGTGTGCCTGTGAATCAAAAATAATTCATAAATTTGTGAGTGGATGGATGAAAAAAGTTCCAATGACTGTGTTGCCTGCACCGATTATCGTGTTGGTACGCGCTCAGTTAGCCGAAAACATCGGCATGGTGGCCCGAGCGATGATGAATTGTGGATTGTCTTGTTTGCGGTTGGTGTCACCTCGCGAAGATCCTTTGGCGGATAAGGCTGTGGCCGCCTCATCAGGGGCGGCTGTGATTTTAGAGAACGCACAGATGTTTCCTTCTTTGGAGGAATGTTTGACCGATGTGCAGTATGTATTGAGCACAACGGCGCGTGTGCGGGATATGACAAAACCTTTATTGACACCACAAGTGGCAATTCAACAAACCGCAAATCGAATTGCCACTCATCAAAAGGTCGCGTGGCTTTTTGGGCCAGAGCGAACGGGCTTGGAAAACAAAGATTTAATCTTGTCAGATGCGTGTGTGCAAATACCACTGAATCCAGTCCATAGTTCTTTGAATCTATCGCAAGCGGTGCTGATTATGGGCTATTTATGGTGGACACGAGCGCTGAAGGAACAGGCTGTCTTGGTAACGGGTGGTGCAAACGTTGCCACAAAAAAAGAATTAAATTTGTTTTTAAAGCAGTTGGATCTGCGATTGGAACAGGCTGGTTATTATGCTTTTCCAGAGAAAAAAGAGCGTATGCAGCGAAATTTACATAATATTTTTGAACGCAATAATTTGACAAGTTCTGAATTAAAAACGCTTTATAATATATTGAAAATAATTTAATTTTAATGTTTTTATATAACTTTTTATAGCGTTGTTTGATGGCTGTGACTGCGTTCAAAAAAATGTAAAAAAGGGCTTGCTATTTAAGAAAAATCCTTTTAAAATGTAATCAGGAGGGGTTTGATGTTTTATTTGATGGTCTTTTTGTCGTTGTTGGTTGGGATTTTGATTTATGCCTTTGATCCAGTTCCGGCAGATTTGCGACGCACTTTGGATGTGCGGGGCGGAGAGGCCTATGTTGTTTCATTTTTAAACCAACACCAAGCGGCCAAGGATTATTTAAAGTATTGGTTGGGCAAAGTTTTCCCCGGTGGACAAACTTATTTCCCAGACATAAAACAAAATAATCAAGTTTATGATGGTGACTCCACTG
>JAZLCF010000136.1:0-10000 GCA_045614105.1 Alphaproteobacteria bacterium
TGGCACACAGAATTCATCGGCAAAGACAATATCCCCTTCCATTCCATTATTTTCCCCGGAATGTTATTTGGATCTAAGGAATCTTGGACTCAGGTATCCTTTTTAAAAGCGACCAGTTGGTTGAATTTTGCAGGGGGTAAATTTTCAAAATCTGATCACCGTGGTGTCTTTTTGGATGAAGCGCTGGAGGAATTTCCCACTGATTATTGGCGTTATTGGATTCCAGCCAACAGCCCTGAATCGGATGATTCAGATTTTACTTTTGATTCGTTTCAAAATGCCATCAACAAAGATTTAAATGATGTCCTTGGCAATTTTATCAACCGAGTTTTAAAGATGACGCAGAATAATTTTGGTACTGTTGTGCCTCTTATGGGGCCTGTGACAGATAAAGAAAAAGCTTTATTTGCCACATTGGATGATTTAATTCAAAAGTACACAGTCCAAATGGACGCTATTGAGTTCAGAAAATCGTTGGCGCTTTTGCGTGAAATTTGGACAACTGGCAACAACTATATTGCCCAAACAGAACCTTGGAAGGTGGCAAAAGAAAATAAAGAATATGCAGGCACCATTTTAAATCTTGCCTTAAATTTAGTTCATTTATTCGCGATATTAACAGCTCCTATTATGCCTGAAACCGCCGAAAAAATGCTGGCTATATTCGGCAAAAAACCTTTGTTTTCTTGGCCGCAAGAAAAAGCTGAAGTTTTGTTGACCGCCTTAAAACCAGGCGATGCCTTTACCCCAACAGAACCTTTATTCCGCAAAATTACGGATGAAGAAAAAGAAACCTTAAAACAAAAACATCACGAAGGAGTTTAAGATGGACCAAAACGAAGTACGTGGCAATTTTTTATTTGTTATTTTTTGGTGGCTTGTCCAACATATTCATATTCAATGGGCACGTTCCCTAATGTCTTGGGGATTGCGTGACGGCGCCTTTCCTGCGGCGGCAGAGCCTGATCCAATTTTACGCACAAATATGTGGGGTTATCATTTTAAAACACCTCTCGCCCTTTCGGATGGAATTGATAAACGAGGTAATGTATTGGATACATTGATACGCATGGGATTTGCCTTTGGCACATTCGGTCCCTACACATTGGAAAAAGAAATGCCTCCTCAAGAAAAATACTTTCTCAAGCCAGATAAAGCGGTTATTACACAGTGTCTCAGTTATCGCAACCCAGGTTTGCTCAAAATACTGCCGTGGCTGATTAAACGTCGTTTGCTCCCCTATTTTATGGGCGTAGATGTAGCGATCCCTGCTGAGAACGAAGAAAGCAATATCAAACAAGAGCGTCATTTTACCTATGAGGAAGAGTTTGTGTTGATGACCCAACGTGTAGCGCCTTATTGCGACTTTCTGACATTGGACTTTACACACCCTAACTCAGAATTATATACACTGGTTGTGAATGAAGCCACAATTTTGCCAATTTTAACAGCAGTCAAAGAGGCTGCAAAACAAGCGGCCCCCATTAAAACGCCCAAAATTTTTGTCAAAATACCATTGGATTTAACCAGCCAAGAAATTCCATTGGTTGCTAAAACCTTACTAGATGGACAAGTGGACGGTGTCGTCGTTGCAGGACCGATGTCTTTGGTAAAAAATTCACATATCAAACTAAAAGGAGTAAAAGATCATCAACTTTCTGGCATGTTATCTGGCCAACCCGCCTATCCTTATCTTGTAGAACTGATTCGTCGCTTATACAGTACCTTGCAAGGACGTGTTCCTATTCTCGCCTCAGGCTCTGTGGTCAATGCAAATCAAGCCTTTGAACTGATTGCTGCTGGCGCTAATTACATAGAGCTGACAGATGATTGCTTGACTTTTGAGGGACCTGGTATTTTACAAAAAATCAATTCGGGATTAGCCACCCTTTTAAAACAAAAGAATTTCAATTCGTTAGCAGACGCCGTTGGATGTGATTTGGAAAAATTGGATGAACCTGATTCTCATACCACAGAACGCATCCCACCCACGCCATCGCAAACGGAACCATCTGGAACTCAAACAAGTTCTGAGACATTCTGATAAAAACTAAAAAAAGGGGGAGATAGGCTCAATGTCGGTATATTTAAAAAAGGCCTTAACGCTTTGGGACTCAGCACGTCCATTAATTGCTGAGGGATATCGGATTTTAGACAAAACGCTGGTCATGGGCTTACCCGCCACCTCTATGCCTGCTATTGACAAAGACCACAATACAGGTATAGGCTCCCCATACGGCACAGGCGCCCAACGCATTTGGCACTTTTGGCAAGATGTTGTCCAAAAGGTGATGATTGGGCCTGTTGGCAAAACGGAGACGGCTACTTGGCACTCACCGTACCTTTCCTTGTGGCAATACAATCCTTTTTTTATTGATTTAGAACAATTAGTACGGCAAAAAAAATTATCCGCCGCAACACTGAACAAAATCTACTCTCATCGCAAAAAGGATGCTTATATAAATTTTAAACAAGCGGAAAAAGATTATATGTTGGCTTTAAAGGAAGCCTATCAGAAAGCCAAAAGCACTTTACCTTTTGCAAAGTTCTGTAATCAATTAGTGCAAGAACAAATGCAATCAAGTCCTTTTGCTTACATTGGAGAAATTCCAATCAACATTCCCAAAAACATTAGCAATATTCATCCTCATTGGTTTTTAAAAGATTGGAGCATGGGGGCACCACCCGATTTATATTCGCCCGAGCCTCAAATGTGGGGATTTCCTATTTTAAACCCAACGAAACTGTTCAAACCAAACCAAACACGCATTCCTCCTATTCAAAAGACGCTCAGACGCTTGTTGCGGTTTTATTTATCTGGCTGTAAAGCAGGCGTACGCATTGACCACTTCATCGGCTGGATTGATCCTTATTGTTTTTATCAGGGCGAACGCAATTATCCCAACGGCCGATTACATTCTTCAGCCCACATTTCCCCTTTACAAAAATATACTTTTCAAAAGGATGAAGATTTTTTGCGCCTGACTCAGGAATATTTGACGCCTTTGTTCGATGAATTTCACCTGTCCAACATGGATATTTATCCCGAGGATTTAGGCGTACGCCCACCGCAAATGGATTTTGTTTTACAAACTCTCAATTGGGGCAAAATGATACCTGTTCAATTTAATGAACCAGACAATGATGCACATATGTATCATGGGACGAACGCATCAAACAAAGACATTATTGTTTTAAGCACACATGACAACCCCGCATTATTCAACTTCTTTCAAGAAATCCCTGATTCAAAAAAAAGCTTATTTGCGGAACAATTAGCCCGCGACTTGCGCTTTCAATTCAATGAGGATCTATGCACTCCAGAAAGGCTGTATCGGATGCAATGGGCAGCAGCCCTTGCTTCACCAGCCCACCGTGTGACCGCCTTTTTCACCTCTATGACAGGGCAAGAAGGGCGTTATAATATCCCAGGAACGTTGGATTCGTGGCATTTACGTTGTCAAAGTGATTTTGAATTGGGTTATTTTCAAGCCCTTCAAAAACGACAAGCTTACAATCCTTTTGAAGCAATCCGATGGGCAATTTATGCACGAGGAGATGCGTTTTTTCAAGCCCATACTTCACTCGTTCACAAATTGATGGAAACCGAAAACCATCTGTTTCAAGCACTACAAAATCTGTAATTTTCCTTGACAAATCAAAACGAAATGCGCTAAGCTGACACTTATAAAAAAAAGGAGTTTTTATGTCAAAAGTGGCCGTCATTATTCCAACACGATTAAATTCCACCAGATTGCCCAACAAACCTTTGGCATTGGTGAACGGCAAACCGGTTATTCAACATGTGTATGAACACGCTATTCAAGTCCACCCCAAAGAGGATGTTTATATCGCAGCAGGTGATGAAGCCATTGTGCAGGAAGCGCAAAAATTCGGCGCTCAATGTATTTTAACGCCTGCTAGTTTGCCCTCCGGCACCGATCGCATTGTCTGCGCCCTGAAAACCATTGATCCGGACGGCACAAAGTATGATACGGTTGTCAATTTTCAAGGCGATGGCATCAATGTGGATCCTAAATTAAATTTGCGCTTGGTGGAATTATTGGAAAAAACGGGGGCAGATTGGGTGACCGTTGGCAAAAAAATCACTGATCCACAGGACATTCAAAATCCAAATTATGTCAAAATTGCCATGGGCTTACAAGAGGGGGAAGATTATGGCCGCGCCCTTTATTTTTCGCGCAGCCCCGTTCCTTTCAACCGCGACAAGATTCCCGAAAAAGATTTTGCTTATTGGCATGTTGGCATTTATGTATATCGCACAGAGGCTTTAAAAAGATTTGTGACCTGTCCTGTGGGCGTTTTAGAGTCAACCGAAAAATTGGAACAATTACGGGCTTTAGAAAACGGGATGACCATTTATGCCTTGATTGTGCCCAGCATCAAATTGATTGAAGAGGCCCCCACAGATATCAATACGCCAGAAGAATTGGCCACCGCACAACACTTTAATTTTTGACAAGATAAAGGGGGAATATGTTTTATTTAACCGGATTTCATTTAACCAGCACCCATACAAACAGGCTGGCAAAGCTGACGGGATCCATTCCTTGGCCGAACAAGAAAAAACCTTTGCTCAGCATACAAAATATGCAAAAGTTGCCGCTGAACACCGCTGTTTTTATGAAAAGTCCCTCGGAACGAGACTTGCAGCAAATCAGCGCTTTAGCGCCCACCGCTGTTATAGACGCCAATGCTTTAGATACATCCGTGCGAGACTTTATTCAAAAATTAGATGCTTTTAAAAACAAAAACAAATTAGGATTTTTGCTGACTTGCCCCGTTATTTATGCTTGCAATGTGGCTCAACATATCACACGCACTTTGCAACAATTCATCGCCCTTCCAGCAGATCAACAAGAAAGCATTCACTTTGCTTTGCACGAATCTATTGTCAATGGCCTGATTCACGGCAACTTACAAATCAACAGTTCTATGCGCCAATCTGCCCGTGACTTTATTGAATATGCCAGACTGTTGCACGACCGACTGAATGATCCCAGCTATGCCCAAAAATCTATCAGCATTATCGCCACATGGACAACGAAAAAATTAGAATTAAAGATTCGCGATGAAGGGGCTGGCTATGGAAATACAACCAATCCTATCCGTCACTCCACGACAATGCGCCATAAAACGGGCCGCGGCATTCGCATTATTGCTGGCGCAGCGGACTCTTGCACCATTGAAGATTTTGGCCGCGAAATCACTCTTTCTTTTTTATTACAAGATCACCCCATTCAACGCTGGACAGACGTTTATTCAGAAGAGCAAGGCTCTCAATCTGCGCAAATCATATCTAAAAACTTATCGGCCGCCAAAGTACTGATTATAGAGGATAATCCCAGCACTCAAACTGTTTTGGGGCGCCTTTTAAATTTAATCAATATTACTAATATCGCCTTTGCCTCAGATGGCGTAGAAGGCATTAAACAAACAAAAGAATTCAAACCTGACTTGATTATCTTGGACATTACAATGCCTCGTATGGATGGTTATGAAGTGATCCAACACCTAAAAAATGACAAACAAACAAGCAATATCCCTGTCTTGATTCAAACAGCCTCAGATAACCGAGAAACACGCGAAAGAACATTCCGCGCAGGGGCCACTGACTTTATTACGAAGCCCATCAATCCACTGGAATTTTTTTCACGCGTCCGTGTTCACTTGGAAAACAGATTACTGGTGCGTAATTTGACAGATAAACTCAGCCAAATTGAATCAGAACTGCACGCCGCGCGTCGGATGCAAATTGATATGCTGCCTTCGGATCATATTTTACATGATGTCCAAGACAAATATAAATTGGATATTGCGCAATTTTTTGCTCCCTCTTCTTTATTAGGAGGAGACTTTTGGCAGGTGATTCCTATTTCCAAAAACAAAATTGCTTTCTACATTTGCGACTTTTCAGGTCATGGTGTCGCCAGTGCTTTGAATACTTTTCGCCTGCATGCACTCATCAGCCAGAACAATAAACGATTAGTTTCTCCCGCCGCTTTTTTATCTCGCTTGAACAAGCAAATGTATCAACTGTTACCACGGGGTCAATTTGCCACCATGTTTTTGGGAATTTTTGACAGGAAAAACAAAACCTTATTGTATGCTGGCGCGGGGGCACCAAATCCAATTTTTGTCCGACGAAAAAAACAAACTTTCTTGCACGCAGAAGGGATGCCATTGGGCATTTTAACACAACCAGTTTATCATGATCAAATGCTGAAAATTCAAAAAAATGATGTTTTATTGCTGTACAGCGATGCTTTGACAGAATCTATGACACGCAAGGGTTCCCGTCTTGGGGCCCCAGCCTTCAAACGCCTTTTGATAAAAAATCTTTCATTATCTGATATCACTGGCAGTGTTAATAAGTTGTTGGACGCTTTTTCTAAACTGGTTCCGCCTCCACCCCCAGATGATGTGACAGCCGTCTTATTGAAATGGGAATAAAAATGATTCGTATATTTATAGAAACCCCATTGTCCCTAAATACGCAAATTGATGTCAACGAAAAGACACACCATTATTTGGTACATGTCATGCGCTGTCAAGAAGGCGATTCAATTTTATGCTTTAATGGCAAAGATGGGGAATGGATGGCCAAATTGCACTTGAAATCAAAAAAGCAAGCCACAATAAGCCTTATCAAGCAAACCCGCCCCCAACAAAATCCAAAATTTTGCGCCCTGTGTCCAGCCCTCATCAAAAAAGATAAAATGGATTTTGTTTTGCAAAAAGCAACCGAATTAGGCGTCACAGACATTTATCCTTTGCTCACCGACTACACAGCCCATGCTCATTTTAATATGGAACACGCTCAATTGGTTGTCCAAGAGGCTGCGGAACAATGTGAACGCCTCACAATTCCCTGCATTCATTCTCCACAAAAAGTGGCTCAAACTTTTTCAAAACTGTCTCAAAACTGTGTGTGCTGTTATCTGACGGAGCGAACTGACGCCGACAACATTTTATCTCAAAAAGAACAAATAGCCTTTTTTGTGGGGCCCGAGGGCGGATGGAGTCCAAAAGAAATATCTTTTTTTGAAGAACATCCCTTTATCCCCTTGCATTTTTCCGTTGGCATTTTGCGTGCAGAAACCGCTAGCTTAGTCATTTTATCCTGTTGGCAAATTGGACAAGAACTGAAAATAAAAAAATAACTTGCTTTTTTTATTTTGACTTGCTAATATCTTTCTGTGGGAAGGAATATGGAAAAAAAGTTTTTATCTTTATTTATAGCATTTGTTATTGGCACTTTTTCTTTTTCTAGTGCCGCTTCATTGTATGTATGCCAAGGTGGTAAGTGTTCTTATATCAACAACTCAACCCCTGCAAAACCATGGCTCAGAAAATTATATCCCCTTTTTCAGCAACGGAATGTGCGTATTGATTTTTGTGAGGCCAATAAAAAACAACGTTTTTGCCTAGCGGAAGGTTTGAATTGGTATGCAACCTCTCAAAACATTACCGCTTATTTTTCAATTCCTGTTGCACGCACTTTACCACAAAGAAATACGTTGCAGATGGATTATTTGGTGCGCGTCAATGAATTTATACCCTCCTGTGGTTTTTCGCTAAGCACGCTGGAGGCCATGGAAGATCAAACCATTCGCTTGGTATCTCACTTTTTTCCATGTCAAGTCACGGATTTTGGAAAAACACAAATACAAAACACATTCTACATTGATTATATAGATTTTGATAATGCTGTTTTAGGGGCAAAATATCAAATTCAAACTCATGGCATGTTAAGCAGTGAGTCCGCTGGCTATACCCTGATGAAATTCCGTGATGGAAAAACATTGCGTCCTTTGGTGGTTGAACCTTATTATGGCGAGGAGCCAGAAGTTCCAGATGTAACCAGTTTAGACCGCAAAATGCGACATATGACCACGCATGAGTTGACCGCCGATCAGGCCAATCAAGAACATCCTCTCATCACGGAAATTAGCGATTGGTGGGATGAATTAAAGCGCTCCTTTAATTTGGATAATCCCAGCCCAACTGAAGTGCACGAGGATGATCATTGGTGGACAAAATTCTCCCATAAGTTTATGAAGGTTTTTTATCTGGAACCATTAGAATAAAAGGATTTTCACAATGCCACAAAATATCTCTGTGTCAAAATTATCTAACGGGATTCGTATCGTCACAGATGCACAAAAAGAGGCAGATTCTGTGACGTTAGGACTGTGGGTTGGCGTTGGCTCACGTTTTGAAAAAAAATCAGAAAGCGGTATTTCCCATTTTTTGGAACACATGGCTTTTAAAGGAACAACAACACGCAACGCTTTGCAAATCGCCAAAGAAATTGAACAAGTCGGAGGCTTTATCAATGCCTACACCGGTCAAGATGTGACCGCTTATCACGCCAGAATGTTAAAGAAAGATATGGATATTGGTTTAAAGATCATTGCTGATATCACGCAACACGCCACGATGGATGAAAAAGAACTCAACACTGAAAAAGGCGTGATTATCCAAGAAATCAATATGTATAAGGATCAGCCACAATATGTGACAGAAGCAAATTTTGAAGCCACTGCTTATCCAAACCAACCACTTGGGCGCGATATTGCGGGTGATCCTAAAATTATTCAGGAAATGACTCCCCAAAAAATGTTGGAATATGTGCGCTCTCATTATGCCACAGACCGCATTGTGATCAGTGCATCTGGTCCTATTCAACACGACTCTTTTGTGAAAAAATGTGAAAAATTATTTCGTGATTTTACATTAAAAAAGACACCGTTGGCAGAACCCGCCCATTATCAAGGAGGCTTTAAATACGTCAAAAAACCCCATGAACAAGTCAATTTAATGATTGGTTTTGAAGGAGAATCTTATACGTCCTCAGATATGTGGAAAGCAAAACTATTAGCCACTATTTTAGGGGGAGGAATGACAAGTCGTTTATTCCAAGAAATTCGTGAAAAACGTGGATTAGTTTACACCATTCATGCCTATGCCTCCGCCGAAGCAGATACAGGCATTTGGGGGATTTATGCGGGCACTGGAGAAAAAGAGTTAGAAGTCTTGATGCCTGTTTTATTGGATGAATTAAAAAAAGCCACACACAACATCACCGCCGAAGAAGTTCTGCAAGCAAAAACCAGATTACAAGCCGCTTTATTGATGCGTAATGAAATTATTTCCGAGCGCGCCCACCTAAACGCTATCGAGCTCCTTCATTATGGCAAAGTTCGTTCCAAGGCCTCTGTGGTCAAGGCCATCAATGCTATCACCCAAAAAGAGATTCAGCAATATGCCACCAAAATTTTTACAACAAAGCCAACTGTTTCATGTTTGGGTCCCGTTAAAAATATGATGGAATACGATACCATTTTGAAAAATTTGAAAGGTTAAAATGCCCGACTTTGCATATGAAAAAAAATGTGGCAGTTCTGGTCTGATTTTTGGCATAGATGAAGCGGGACGAGGCCCTTGGTGTGGACCTGTGATCGCCGCCTGTGTTTGTTTTCCCCATTGTCAAATTGCCCCTGAATTAGCCACCCAAATCAACGACTCTAAAAAATTATCTGCCCTTAAACGCGAAAAACTATTTCCCCTCATCATGCAATCTGGCGCTTACATTGGCATCGGCCAAGCCAGCGCCGAGGAAATAGATAAACTCAACATTTTGCAGGCCACTTTTTTAGCCATGCATAGAGCCTTAGAACATGCAGCACAAAAAGGCTATAACGCAGACTTTGCCTTGATTGACGGCAATCGTTTGCCAAAATGGGAAATACCGTGCCAATGTCTGATAAAAGGCGATAGCCTCAGTCTTTCCATTGCTGCGGCCAGTATTATTGCCAAGGTGACACGTGACCATATAATGCAAGAACTTGCCAAAGACTATCCACAATATGGATGGGATAAAAACGCTGGGTACGGTACTGCAGCACACATTTTAGCCTTGCAAAAATACGGCATCACACCCCACCACAGAAAATCCTATAAACCTGTGGCAAAC